>DATJYW010000444.1:0-54373 GCA_035499435.1 Candidatus Acidiferrales bacterium
TCGGCGGGAATTCCGATTCCGGTATCGGAGATTCGGATCTCGACCGGATTGCCGGGCCGGTCGTTCACGCGCACGGTCACGCGCCCGCTGGGCTTATTGAATTTGACCGCGTTGTCGAGCAGATTGACCAGGGCCTGCTCCAGCCGGATTCCGTAGCCCATGAGGTGCAGATCGGGGCAGGGCTCGGCCGTGACCTGCACGTCCATGAGCCTGGCGGCGGGCTCCACGGCGCGTACGGCGCTGCACAGAACGTCGCGCAGCGAGATGGGGCCGGGCTGCGCGCCATGGCCGCCGGACTCGAGCTCGGAAAGCGTCAGCAGGTCGGCCGCGATGTTGTTCAGGCGGATGCTGTTGGCTTGGATGATCTCGACGAATTTGCGGCGGTTTTCGCGATCTTCGAGACCGCCCTCCAACAGGGTTTCGGCATAACCGCGGATGGTGGCCAGCGGCGTGCGCATCTCGTGCGACACGTTGGCGATGAAATCCCGCTTCACGCGCTCCAGCCGCTCGCTGGGAGTGACGTCGTGCAGAATCGCGATGGCTCCCTTGCTGGAGCCGCAAGCCAGCGGCACCGCCGTGACGTCGTAGGAGCGCATGTCGGCCGTCGACAGCTGGAGCCGGCGCCGGGCCGTCTCGCCGGACTCCAGCACCTGGGTGAGAATCCCGTGAATGACCGGATCGCGGGCGACGCGGACGAGCGGCATGCCCTCGGCGGCGCGGTGGCCCCCCACGAGCAAGATAAACGCTTCGTTACAGAAGGTAATATTGAGGCGCGCATCCACTGCCAGCACGGCGTCGGTCATGCTGGCGAGGATGGCTTCGCGGCGCATCAGCTCGATGCCCAGGCGGTTGACGAGTTCTTCGATCTGCGGAGCGACGCGCGCCAGCGAGCGCGCCAGCAGGCCCAGCTCGTCGTCAGTGGCCTTCAGAAGCGGCTGGGGAAGGCCCTGGCTAAGCAGGCGGTCGACAAATTCGGTGAGGCGGTTGATGCGGCCGGCGAAGGACCGGCCGGCCAGCCAGCAAACCAGTGCGAAGACCGTTCCGGCCAGCAGCGAGGACAGACGGATCACGGGGTTCGCCGTCGTAAGCTGAATCACGATGATAGGCGGGGCGGCGGCAGCAATCCCGATCAGCACAGCCTTACGGGTGAGCGAATCCGCCATAGAACTCTGCCCAATCTTAGCATGCAAGGCGCGATGCACCGCGCGTGCGCGGCGCTACCGTGCGGCTATCGCCGACGTCTCTTCGGCGAGAAGGGTCCTGGCGTACCGGGCGAGCTCGGCGGGAGAGAGAGTAATCAGGTCCTTTTCCATGTCCTCGCCCGTTTCGACCAGGTGCAGCAGGTGCAGGGCGGCGATTCGCGAGCACCACGGATCGTCGAACGGGCGGCCGACTTCCTCGCTCACGCGGCGCAGGTCGGCGTGCGGGATGGCGATGGTCTTTTCCGCGGGGGCGCCGTCTTCGTCGATGAGGACGAACTTGACGTCAACGGTGTCGGCGTGGCGCAGCGAGATCGCGGTTTGCAGCCACTTGAACAGCACCTGGTACTTGCGGCCGAAGGGATCGGGGCCGGCCGGGAAGTCGCGGAAATTGATCATCGGACCCATTTTACAATGAGGGTTAACCACCCGCTCTTATGCTTGTCGCTCAACTCGTGGCACCGCGCGAATTCCGCCTGACGGAGTTGCCGATCGAAGATCCCGGACCCGGCGAGGTCCAGGTACAGGTGGGCGCCGTCGGCGTCTGCGGAAGCGATCTGCATTCCTACACCGAGGGAGGCGTCGGCGACACGCCGTGCGAGTATCCCATGGTGCTGGGCCACGAGCCTGCGGGAACCGTGGTCAAGACCGGCGCGGGCGTTTCCGGATGGTCGTTGGGAGACCGCGCGGCTCTGGAGCCGGCGCTGTACTGCTACCACTGCGAATATTGCATGAGCGGGCGGCACAACATTTGCGCCAATATTCGTTTTCTGAGCACGCCCGGCAATCCGGGGTTTTTCCGAGAGCGGGTGAACCTGCCGGTATCGAACCTGGTAGCGATTCCGCCGGATCTTTCGCTGGAAGCGGCGACACTGGTCGAGCCGCTGGCGATCGCGCTGCACTCGCTGAAATTCGTCGAGGTGCAGCCCGGGGACAGCGTCGCAGTGTTCGGGGCCGGTCCCATCGGGCTGGTGACCATCGCCGCGCTGAAGGCCGCGGGCGCGGGCCAAATCCTGGCCGTCGAGCCGGTGGCGCACCGGCGGGAGATGGCGTGCGAGATGGGCGCGCATGAAGCGCTGGACCCGAACCAGGTCGATGCCGCGCGGCAGATCGTCGCCGAGACGGGCGGGCGCGGCGTGGATTGCGCGGTCGATTGTGCTGCCAAGGAGCACACGACGAACCAGGCGATCCGCGCGGCGCGCAACGGCGGAAGGGTGGTGCTGACGGGGATCCACTCGGATGTGTTCGTGCCGTTTGAAGTTTCGCCGATGCGCCGCAAGGAGCTGGCGATCTTCAACGTGCGCCGCTCCAACCACGAAACGCACCGGGCGCTGGAGATGCTGGTGCACCGGCTGGAATGGTTCGCACCGCTGGTGACTCACAAGCGCCCCCTGGGCCAGATTGCCGAGGCGTTCCGGATTACGGAGCAGTATGCGGACGGAGTCGGAAAGATGGTGGTAGCGTAGGGCGGGCCTGGAGCCCCGCGTTACGCTCGGGCCGGGTCGGGGCGCTCGGTCTCGACGCCCAGCTCGGCGAAGGCCGCGCGGGCTTGCTTCGAATCGAACTTGCCGTCGCGCGCGAGGCGCGACAACGCCGCCGCGACGATCGATTCGGCGTTGATCTCGAAGTGGCGGCGGAGGAATTCGCGGTTGTCGCTGCGGCCGAAGCCGTCGGTGCCGAGCGTCTCCATGCGGCCCGGAAGCCAGGGAGCGACCTGGTCGGCCACCACCTTCATATAATCGCTGGCGGCGACGATCGGACCCTCGGCGCCCTTCAGCGCGTCCAGGAGGTACGGGATTTTCTGCGGCTCATCGGGGTGCAGGCGGTTCCAGCGCTCGACGGCGAGCGCGTCGCGGCGCAGCTCGTTGTAGCTGGTGACGCTCCACACATCGGCGGCGACGTTGTACTTCTCGGCCAGGATCTGCTGGGCGCGGACGGACTCGTTGAGAATCGGACCGCTGCCGAACAGGTGGAGCTGCGGTTTGCCCTGCGCCGCGGCCTGATAGCGGTAGATGCCGCGCAGCACGCCTTCGGGATCGAGCCCGGCGGGCATCGGCGGCATGGGGTAGTTTTCATTGTAGAGCGTGATGTAGTAGAACCGGTCCTCCTGGTTCTGATACATGCGGCGGATGCCGTCCTGCACGATGATCGCGATTTCGTAGGCATAGGCCGGATCGTACGCGCAGCAGGTGGGATTGGTGCTGGCCAGCAGGAGGCTGTGGCCGTCCTGGTGCTGAAGGCCTTCGCCGGAAAGCGTGGTCCGGCCGGCGGTGCCGCCGCAGAGGAAACCCTTGCCGCGGGCATCGCCGAACGCCCAGATGGCATCTCCCACGCGCTGGAATCCGAACATCGAATAGTAGATGAAGAACGGAATCATCTCCACGTGGTAGTTGCAGTACGCCGTTCCCGCGGCCGTGAACGACGAGAGCCCGCCCGCCTCGGTGATGCCTTCCTCCAGAATCTGGCCATCCTTGGATTCCTTGTAATAGAGGAACATCTCCGCATCGTGCGGCTTGTAGAGCTGTCCCTGGCTGGCGTAGATACCGAACTGCCGGAACAGCGACTCCATGCCGAAAGTGCGGGCTTCGTCGGGGATGATCGGCACCACGTGCTTGCCCAGCTCCGGATGCTTGAGCAGCAGCGTTAGCACGCGAACGAACGCCATGGTACTGGAGACTTCACGGCCGCCCGATCCCTCGAGCGATTCTTTGAAGAGATCCAATGGCGGCGCAACGATCGTGCTTTTCGGCAGCTTGCGCGCCGGCATATAGCCGCCCAACTGCCTGCGGCGCTCGTGGAGATAAGCCATCTCGGGGCTGTCGGAGGGCGGGCGGAAGAAGCTCGCGTTGCGCGCAGCCTCTTCGGGGATGGGGATTTCGAATCGCGAGCGGAAATGGGCGATCTCCGCCTCGTTGAGCTTCTTCTGCTGGTGGGTGATGTTGCGGCCTTCACCGGCTTCGCCGAGCCCATAGCCTTTCACGGTCTGCGCCAGGATGAGGGTCGGCTGTCCCCGGGTCTCGAGCGCGCGCTTGTAGGCGTTGTAGACCTTTTTGGGATCGTGCCCGCCGCGCCGCAGTTTGAAAACCTCCTCGTCGCTGAGGTGGGAGACCAGGTCGAGCAGCTCGGGATATTTGCCGAAGAAGTGCTGGCGGACAAAGGCGCCGTCCTTGGTGACGTAGCTCTGGAATTCGCCATCCACCACTTCGCCCATGCGCTGCTGCAACAGGCCACTGGCATCGCGTTCCAGCAGGGGATCCCAATCGCAGCCCCAGATCGCCTTGACCACGTTCCAGCCCGCGCCGCGGAAGGCGGCTTCGAGCTCCTGGATCACCTTGCCGTTGCCGCGGACCGGCCCGTCGAGGCGCTGCAGGTTGCAGTTGATGACGAAGATCAGGTTGTCCAGCTTTTCGCGTGAGGCGAGCGTGATCGAGCCCATGGACTCGGGCTCGTCCATTTCGCCGTCGCCGAGGAAGGCCCAGATGTGCCGCGGGGTGGGCGGGATGACGCCGCGGTTCTCCAGGTAGCGCATGAAGCGGGCCTGGTAGATGGCGTTGATCGGGCCCAGGCCCATGCTGACCGTGGGGAAGTTCCAGAAATCGGGCATGAGCCACGGGTGCGGGTAAGACGAGAGTCCGGGCTTGTCGCGCAGCTCGTGGCGGAAGTTCTTGAGGCGCTCCTCAGTGAGCCGGCCTTCGAGGAACGCGCGGCCGTAGACGCCGGGAGAGGCGTGGCCCTGGAAGTAGATCAGGTCGCCGGGCTGATCGCCGTAGGAGGCGTGAAAGAAGTGATTGAAGCCGACTTCGAGCAGCGTGGCCAGGGAAGCATAGGTCGAGATGTGGCCGCCGATGCCGGGATCGTACTTATTCTGGCGCACGACCATCGCCATGGCGTTCCAGCGGATGAGGCTTTTGATGCGCCGTTCGATGGCACGGTCGCCGGGATACGGCACTTCTTCGCCGGCCGGGATGGTGTTCACGTACGGCGTGTTGAGGTGGACCGGCAGTTCGGCGCCGTTATTGCGGGCGTGGACGTTGAGCTTGTCCAGCAGGAACGCGGCACGGTGCGGACCGGCCTGATCGATCACCTGGTCTAACGATTCAACCCATTCGGCAGTCTCTTGTGGATTCAGATCCACAACCCTCTCGTTCAATTGTTGGTGCATGGATATTTTTATTATAGCTTTCAGGCATCAGGCATCAGGCTTCCGAAGGCCCAGTGGAAGAGGTCAGCTGAAGCCTGAAGCCTGAAGCCTGACGCCTGACGCCTTATTACAATACGGACATGATTCGACTCGAACAATTTCTCGATTCCTGGAAGGCTGTTCGCGAGGATGCGGCGCTCGCCGTCGAGGAGTTTCCCGGCGGCGACCTGGATTACCGGCCGACGGCCGAGCTGGACAGCTTCCGGCAGATCGCGCGCCATATCCTGAACGTGGGGGACGGTCTCAGCGGAATGCTACTGGCCCGGGAAACGGTCACGGGGCAGGAGTTTCGCGACCGCATGAAGGCCCATTTCCGGCCGCTTGCCGAGGACGCCGGTCCCGGCGAACTGGCGGCGGCACTGCGGCAGTCGGTAGCAGAGCGGTGTGCGCAACTGGCGGCACAGCCGCCGGAATTCTTCAGCGAAATGATGACGCGGCATTTCGATCTGGCGCGCTTGACACGAATGGAGATGCTTCAGTTCATCAAGGAACATGAACTCACACACCGCTCTCAGCTTTTCATGTATCTTCGGTTAAAGGGGGTTGTCCCGCCGACCACGCGGCGCCGGCTGGCGAAACAGGCCGGAAAATAGGTTGCATTCCACAGCGCGTGTCGTATAACAGTAATTGTTTGGGAGGAAATCGATGGTCACGTGTCCAAAATGCCAGGCGGCGATCGACATCGACGAAGAAGATGTGGACGAAGGCGATACGCTGAGCTGCGACGAATGCGGCGAGGACCTGAAGGTGGTGGGCACCGATCCACTGGAGTTGGAATCTCTGGATGAAGCGGACGAAGAAGACGAGGAAGAGGAAGACTTCATCGAAGACGAAGACGAGGAATCCGACGAGGACTGGAGATAGCCGGTGCCTCGCAACGGGATCGCCTTTTTTCGCGTCAAATCAGTTGGAGAGGTTTTGATGAAACGCTCCGTGATGGTTCTGGCCTGCGCTCTTCTACTGCTGATGCCGCTTGTCCGGGCACAGAAGAAAGGCGAATCCACAACGCGCAGCGTTCAGGGGCTGGTGTCGGATCAGAGCGATGCCCCCGTGGCCGGCGCGGTGGTGCAGCTCGAAAACACCAAGACCCAGCAGATCCGGTCGTACATTACCAAACAAGAGGGTATGTACTACTTCTACGATCTCAACACGGACACCGATTACCGGCTCCGAGCCGACTACCAGGGCGCCTCGAGCCCAACGAAGACGCTGACTTCGTTCGACTCGAAGAAGCAAGTGGTGATTAATTTGAAGCTGAATAAGAAATAGGATTCAGGAGTCAGAATTCAGAATGACGTGCTTGCGCGGACCGTTTATTCTGACTTCTCAATTCTGGATTCTGACTTCTTCTTCCTGATCTCCTCCAGCCTTTCCTTGATCCTCTTTTCTACGCCGCGGTCTGAGGGGAAGTAGTATTGTCTTCCGGCGATCGCGGGCGGAAGACACTCCATATCCACAATCGCGTCTGCGAACCGGTGGGCGTGCTGGTAGCCTTCACCGTAACCCCACTGTTTCATCGAGGGCGTGGGAGCGTTACGCAATTGCATGGGGACAGGCTCGGCAATGGTGTTCCGCACATCCTCGACGACTGCGCCCATGGCGCGATACGCGGAATCGCTCTTGGGGGCGGCGCACAGGTAAATTGCGGCTTGCGCCAACGCCAGGTCGCCTTCCGGGATGCCCAGAAAATGCACCGCCTGCATCGCCGCCACGGCCTGCTCCAGGGCGCGGGGATCGGCGAGGCTGACGTCTTCGATGGCCATCCGAATGAGCCGCCGGGCCACGTAAAGGCGGTCCTCGCCGGCTTCGAGCATGCGCGTCAGCCAGTACAACGCGGCATCGGCATCGCTCGACCGCACCGATTTGTGCAAGGCGCTGATCAGGTTGAAGTGCTCTTCCCCGCCCTTGTCGTAGAGCAGCACCTTGCGCTGCATGGCGTCCTGCACGGCTTCCGCGGTGAGCTCGCCGCCGGCCGAAGCGGCGGCGGCGGCTTCCAAGGTGTTGTACGCCTGGCGCCCGTCGCCATTGGCGTAGATGGCGATCTGTTCGAGCAGGTCGTCCGGCGCGCTCAGGTGAATCACCGGCAGGGCGCGCCGCAGGAGGGTCGCGATCTCGGGCACTGTCAGCAGGCGCAGCGCGTACACACGAGACCGCGAGAGCAGCGCCGAGATGACTTCGAACGACGGGTTTTCCGTGGTGGCGCCGATCAGGATGATGTCTCCGCGCTCGACGTAGGGAAGGAAGGCATCCTGCTGGGCTTTGTTGAAGCGGTGAATTTCATCTATAAAGAGGATGGTGCGGCGGCCCAGGCGGCGCAGGCGTTCGGCATCGGCCATGACCGCCTTGATTTCCTTGATACCGCTGAGCACCGCGCTGAACGGGATGAACTCGCACTTCGTCACCCTCGCGATCAGGCGCGCGAGGGTAGTCTTGCCCACGCCAGGCGGTCCCCAGAGGATGATGGAGGTCAGCTCGTCGCGCTCGATCTGCCGGCGTAGAGGCTTGCCCGGCCCGAGGATGTGGTCCTGGCCAATGTAGTCTTCCAGGCGTTCGGGTCGCATGCGGTCGGCCAGAGGGCGGCGCGGGTCGTCCTTAGTTTCCGGCGGCGTGATGTCGAAGAGGCTCATGTGCGCAGCATCCTCTGCCGGCGCGCTTCGTAGAGAAGAATGCCGGCGGCCATGGCCGCGTTCAGCGATTCGACGCCCACGGTGGGGATAGAGACGTCGAGCGCCGCGGCGCGCAGAAGGGAGCTTACGCCGTGAGCCTCGTTGCCGATGATGAAGCCGCAGCGGCCGGTGAAATCGACGAAAGTGAGCGGGCGAACCGGTTCCCTGGAATTGGCGGGCACGCCGGCGAACAGCTCGACCTTGTTCTGCGCCAGGGCTGCGCGGGCCAGGGCGGGATCGACGCCGTGCAGAAACGGCACGCGAAAGAGCGACCCTGCCGAGGCACGCAGCGTCTTGGGATTGTAAGGGCTCACCGAACCTTTCAGGAACAGGATGCCGGTGGCGCCGAAGGCCTCCGAGGCGCGAGCGATGGTGCCGGCATTGCCGGGATCCTGAAGACCGTCGAGCACCACTACCAGGGAAGTGCCGCGGAACAACTGCTCGAGCTTCCACGCCGGCGGCTTCACCAGTGCCATGATACCCTGGCTGGTCTCGGTGCCCGAGACGGAGCGAAACAGCGGGTCGGGCAGCACGGCGACTTTCACTCCGGCAAGCCGCCTCACATGGGCTTCGGCCGCGGAGAGTACGGATTCCGCGGCCAGCACGTGCTTGACCTCGCAATCGCTGCGCAGCGCTTCCTCGAGCAGGTGGAAGGTTTCGGCCACACAGAGTCCCGCCTCGGTAAGGCCGCCGCGGGCGATCGCGCGCCGCACGTCTTTGAGAAGGGGGTTGGCGGCACTGGCGATCGTCTCGGGCTTTGGCATCTGATTACAATAGAGTTCCGACGTTCAGAATACCGCACATAAAACGCGCGATCTGGAGCGCAGCCGCGCTGACGGCCATGGTTCTGGCTGTGCTGATCGGGCTTCTGTCGGTTCGCATCCAGCGCCAGAGCGAGCTCGATGAGGCGCGGCCGGCCGACTTGATCCTGGTGTTGGGCGCGGCGGAATACCGGGGACGGCCGTCGCCCGTGCTGAAGGCACGTCTCGATCACGCACTCGATCTCTATGGCCGGGGACTTGCTCCGCGAATCATGACCACGGGCGGGGCGGGGGGCGATCCGGTCTTCACGGAGGGCGGGGTCGGGCGGTCCTACCTGGGCGCGCACGGGGTCCCGGCGGAAGCCATCATCGTGGAAAGCGAGGGCGCGAGCACGGTGGAGTCGATTGCGATGGCGGGTGAGATCATGCGCCGCATGGGATTGGGCTCGGTGATTGTGGTGAGCGACGGGTATCACATCTACCGGGTGAAGAGGATGCTGGAATCGTACGGACTGGAGGTTTACGGCTCCCCGCGCAAGGAGCGCGGCTCGGGAGCCCTGAAGGATGCATGGAACGACGTGAAGCAGGCCATCGGCTATCTGATGTGGCGCGCAGGAATTCCGGTATAGAGTGGAGAAAGTGACGCCATTGGGAGTTATTCCCTGCCTGATTCTGGAACCCGGCGGCCGCCGTTTTCCGCTCGTGGAAGGGCAGTCCTGGGCCATCGGACGCGGCGACGGCTGCACGGTCCTGCTCGACAGCCGCTCCGTGTCGCGTCTGCACGCGTTAATTCAGCGGAGGGACGGCGGCGACCTGGCGCTGGTGGACCTCGGCAGCCGCAACGGTTCGTTCGTCAACGGCTCGCGGGTCAGTTTTCCACGTGTGCTGAAAGACAACGACCGGCTGGTATTCGGGGACCAGGAACTGGTATTCCGGAATCCAGGTACGGGCGAATCGGCGCTTTTGGCGAACGCCTCGGGAACGCGCAACGAGCCTACAACCGCGCTCCATTCCCACAGCCTGGCCACCATCATCGTGGTCGACATCCGCGACTTCACTCCGCTGGCGCGGTCGATGACCGAGGCGCTGCTCAGCCAGACCATCGGCACATGGTTTCTGCGCACGGGCCAGATTACGCAGCGGCTGGGAAGCTGGGCGCAGAAATACATCGGCGACGCGGTAATGGCGGTGTGGGTACACGACAACCCGGCGCGGATCCCCGACGAGCTGTTGAACAGCATGCGGGCGGTGAGTGAAATTGCTCTGGCCACGGAGGAGATCAGCCGCGCCCTGCCCCTGCCCTCGCCTTTGCGCGTAGGGGCGGGAATCAACACGGGTCCGACGATTATCGGGGGGGCGGACTATACTGCCCTGGGCGACACGGTGAACGCCGCCTTCCGGCTGGAATCGGCGACAAAGGATCTCGGGATGAGTGTGGCGATCGGCGAGAGCACGTACGAGCGACTGGCCAGCCCCGCGCGCGGGTGCTTCATGCGCCGCGAGGTGGAACTGAAGGGGTACGAGGGTCCGAGCACCGCGTGGGCAATATCTTTTGAAGGACTTCGGGAGTTCCTACGGAACTATGGATCGTGAGGTTACACACGTTTCAGGCCTGGAGAATCTCCGTAGTACGGAAAAAAGGTAATCCTGAACAGGCGGACGATCAGGTAAAAAGTGCTCAATGAAACGAATCGGGCGCGAATAACCGTCCTGAAGCCGGAGTGGTGTACCGATTGCCCACAAGTCGCGAGACATGACACGGCCGAAGGAGGTTTCTACATGGTGAAGGCGCCACAGGACCGGAGATACAACCAACGTTTCCCCATCCATCTGCCGATCCATTTCCGCGTCTCGCAAAAGGGCGTGGCGTCCCGGTGGAACACCGGCACCACCTGCGATATCAGCTCGGGCGGGCTGTCTTTCCGCTGCCGGCGACCGCTGCCGGTCGGAGCCCACATTGAAATGCTGATCGACTGGCCGGCGAGGACGGACGATCCCGACACTGTGTCGCTTCAGAGCACGGGCTTCATCGTGCGCAGCGACGGCATCCGGACCGCGGTCCGGATGACAGCCCGCCAGTTCCGGGCCGACGCCGCGCAGTCGCAAGCCATCGGCCAGACCGCGTAGCGCCTCCGAGCGGAAGCGGGGGGCGAAACGCGCGCCATTGCTACCCCGGGGGCGGCTGGAGAGCGGAACGTCCGGCTCACGGTGTTGTACCATAGATTGTCTGGTTCATGAAGGCTTTACTGGAAGTGTTGCGGCCCGGGGAAAGGGACTGGGAACTCGCGCACAACATTGATTCAGCCCGTCTCCCTGCGCATATCGCCATCATTATGGACGGCAACGGGCGATGGGCGGGGCGCCGCTTACTGCCCCGGGTGGCGGGCCACAAAGCGGGCATCGGTCCGGTGCGATCCACCGTGGAGACATGCGCCCGGCTGGGCATCAAGGCTCTGACGCTCTACGCGTTCAGCGTCGAGAACTGGAAGCGCCCGCGGGCCGAAGTCGAGACCCTGTGGCGCCTTCTGCGCTTCTATCTCAAGCAGGAACTCCCCGAGCTGCAGAAGAACGACATCCGTTTGCAGGCGATCGGCCGGCTGGACGCACTTCCGCCGCAGGTCCGCCGCGAGCTGGATGCCGCGGTCGACGCCACTGCCAACAATCGCGGCCTGGTGGTCAACCTGGCCATCAATTACGGGGGGCGCGCGGAGATTGTCGACGCGGTCAATTCGATTCTGGACATGGCGCGGCTGGAAGGCTCGCTGGAGACGCTCCGCCTGGACGAGGACCAGATCGCAACCAGCCTCTACACCTCGTCCTGCCCCGACCCCGACCTGTTGATCCGCACGTCCGGGGAGATGCGCATCAGCAACTTCCTTCTGTGGCAGATCGCATACGCCGAGCTTTACGTCACCGAAACGCTCTGGCCCGATTTTACCCGCACGGACCTGCTCCAGGCCGTTCTTGAATATCAAAAGCGCGACCGCCGTTATGGCGGTCTGAGCGCGGGAAACGGCAATGGCGCACCCAAGGCCGCCGACGAGAATCTGATCGAAGCGCTCCGCTCGTCATGAAGCGGGTCCTGACGGCGCTGGTGCTGATTCCCGTGGTTACCTGGGTGGTTTTGTGGGCCAACTTGTGGATCTTTCTGGCGGTCCTGTGCACGGTCGCTTGCCTCTGCTACCGGGAATTCGACGACATCGCCGGCGGCTACGGCTTCGGCAAGCCGGGCGTCGTGGGTTACGGTGCGGGGCTGTGCCTGCTGATCTGGTGGAACGCGGGCTGGATCATCGTGGTAGCCCTGGCGCTGTTCGCGATGACGCTGGCCATGCGCACCCGCGACCTGTCGCATTCCCTGCCCCGCGCCGCGTTCCTGCTGCTGGGCGTGGTGTACGTATTCGGATGCTGGAAGTGCGCCCGCCCGCTGCGCGAGATCAATCCTCACTGGCTGATGTACGGACTGGCGCTGACCTGGATCGGCGACATGGGGGCGTACTACATCGGCAAGCCTTTCGGCCGGCACAAGCTGGCGCCGCGGATCAGCCCGGGCAAATCGTGGGAGGGCGCGGTGGCCAGCATGTTTTTCTCGGTGGCATTCGGCGCGTCCTACGTGATGTACTTCATTCCCGGGGTGGGTCTTGCCGCGGCGATCGGGCTGACCGCCGCGGCGAACATCGCGGGGCAGATCGGGGACCTGGCCGAATCGGCGATGAAGCGCGGCGCGAACCTCAAGGACAGCGGCGGAATTCTGCCGGGCCACGGGGGATTCCTGGACCGGGTGGACAGCACCCTGTTCGCATTGCCGGTGATCTACGTGTGCCTGCTGGCGGCACGGTAACGGGGCAATCCAGCCGATTCCATTTGACAGTGAGTTGCAATTAGGATTTGGTTGTTCCCGCATCCACGCGTTGCGACTCAGTCCGACAGCACCAACAAGATTCTCCTGGATCGCTCCGCGCGGCGCGGATCGGTGTAATCGCGAGGCTCTGAGAGATCACATTTTGAGTGATTCAGAGCCGATTTCCTGTTTTTAGTTTGACACTCAGTTGCAAGTGGGTTTTAATATGTTTTCGGGACCAGTTGCCAGTCAGTTGCAATTAGTCGCAAGTGGAAGCAATCCGGCGCGCGGGCTTGCGCGCGGGATGGCGGCCGCCGCTTCCGGCCGGAATCAGGACGGAGGACGGCATGGTTTTTCAGAGATACATCGTGGCGGCACTGGCCATTGCACAGGCGGTTGCAGCGGTCACGGGCGGCAGCATCGCGGGCACGGTTTCCGATCCGAGCGGCGGCCTGATGCCGGACGTAGTGGTGACAGTCCGCAACACGGATACCGGCTTGGCTCAGAGCACCACCACCAACCCCGATGGGTTTTACGCGTTCCCCGCACTGCCGGAGGGCCGGTATGAGCTGCGGATCGAACAGGCCGGATTTCAGGCATACCGGAGCGCGGGGGTGCAGGTCGAGCCGAACGCCGCGCTGCGCGCCGATATCCGGCTTCTGGTGGAAAAACACGACGAGGCCGTGACGGTGACCGAGTCGGCCACCCGTGTAGAAACAACGTCCACGCAGATGGGGGAACTGATCGCCGCTCAGCAGATGGCGAGCATCCCCGTCAACGGCCGCAGCTTTACAGACCTGCTGGCGCTCCAGCCCGGGGTGATTCCCGGCAGCTCGCAGCAGCCGAATGCCGTAGTCATGGCCGGGTGCACCAGCGCGCCGCCGTCCGGCGACCTGAATCCGGGGAACTTGTCCGTCAGCGGCCAGCGCGAAACCTCCAACGGATTCAGCGTGAACGGCGGCCTGGCGCAGGAGGACTTCAACATGGGTGCGGCGGTGGTGCCCAACCTGGATTCGATCCAGGAATTTCGAGTGCTCACCAGCAACTTCAATCCGGAGTACGGCAATTTCAGCGGGGCCCAGGTCCTGGTGACGACCAGGTCCGGCAGCAATGAGCTGCATGGCAGCGCGTTCGACTTCCTGCGCAATACCAGCCTGGACGCCCGCAACTACTTCGCGCCGGAGCGCGCCAGGTACGACCGGAACCAGTTCGGCGGGACACTGGGCGGCCCGATCCGGCGGGAGAAGGCCTTCTTTTTCGACGACTACCAGGGCACGCGGATGACGCAAGGGGTGGATACGGGCCTGATTTCGGTGCCCTCGCCGGGGAACCGCGCCGGCGATTTCTCCGGGAATCCGAATGTCCTGTCGGGCGCAGTGAACGGCCAATACTGGGCGGACCTGCTGTCGAAGAAACTGGGCTACGCCGTTCAGCCGGGCGAGCTCTACTACACGCCTGGCTGCGTGAGCGCCGAACAGTGCGTGCTGCCGAACGCACGCATTCCGGAGCGCGCATGGAGCGCGCCCGCCAAGGCGCTGTTGCCGTTCATCCCGAAACCGACGCAAGGGGACTCCACATTCTCCACGTCCGCATACAAGCAGAAGCTGCGCGACGACAAAGGCGCGATCAAAATCGACACCAACACACGGTGGGGCGCCGTTTCGGCCTACTACTTTTTCGACGACTACAGAATGGACAATCCGTATCCCACCGGGCAGGGCGGCGCCAACGTGCCGGGCTTCAACGCCATCTCTCTGGGCCGCGCGCAACTGGCGGCCGTAGCGCTCACGAGCACTCTTGGTCCAACGTCGATCAACGAGCTGCGGTTCGGCTACATGCGTACGGCGAACAATGTCGGGCAGCCGGTGGGCGGCGTGGGTCCGACTCTGGCGTCGCAGGGCTTTGTCGATGCGGCGGGCAATCCGGGGATCGCGCCCCTGGCACCGGCCATCGAAGGCATCGAGAACGTAGCGTTCAACGACTTCACGATCGGGGTCGACACCACCGGAGTGAGGCAGGCGAATAACACGTACCAGTGGTCGAACAACTTTTCCAAAGTGGCGGGAGAGCACATCCTCAAACTCGGCGCCAGCGTCCACTACGACCAGGTCAACATCAACCCGAACGCGGTCTACAACGGCTCGTTTCTATTCCAGGGATCGGAGACCGGCTCGGATTTCGCGGATTTCCTGCTGGGAATCGCGAGCAATTACAACCAGGCCGATTCGCAGGCGTTCTATCTGCGCAACCGGTACATCGGGTTGTACGGCCAGGATGCCTGGCAGATCCGACCCAACCTGACGCTGAATTACGGTTTGCGGTGGGACCTGCTGCCGCCGTGGCGCGAGAAATACAACCAGTTGCAGACGCTGGTCCCCGGGCAGCAGTCGGTGGTGTATCCGGGCGCGCCGGCGGGCCTGGTCTTCCCGGGCGATCCCGGTATTCCGGGCACGCTGGCTCCGGCGAAGCACAGCAATTTCGCGCCGCGCATCGGGCTGGCGTATTCGCCGGATGCCAAGACCAGCGTCCGCGCGGGATACGGCCTGTTCTACACGGCATTCGAAGGTCTCTCGGCCGGAATCATGAGCGCCAACCCGCCGTACGGTTACGACTACAACAGCTTCGCTCCGCCGCTGTTTGCGACGCCGTTCGTCACGGCAGCCTCGGGGGAGAACGTGGGCCAGCGGTTCCCATCGCCGATTCCCGCGCTCGGCGCCTCGGCCAGGAATCCCAACACAGCGGTGGACTGGGCGCAGTACCTGCCGATCACCGGCGTGCCGCCGTTCTTCCACGGGAACGTGACGCCGTACAGCGAGAGCTACACTCTCTCCTTGCAGCGGGAAGTGGCGCGCGATACGGTGCTGACCGCGAGTTACGTGGGCACCCAGGCGCACCACCTGCTGGCGCTGATTTCGGCGAATCCCGGTAATCCGGCGCTGTGCCTGAGCCTCAGCCGGCCAGAGGACGTCATGCCCGGCACGCCAACCTGCGGGCTGTTCGGCGAGAGCGGCACCTATGTCACCCGCTCCGGCCAGACGATTCAGGGCACGCGCGGGCCCCTCGGTCCCCAGTTCGCCGCGGTGACGTATCAGAAGACCATCGGCAATTCCAACTACAACGCGCTGGAGGTTTCCCTCCGCCGGTCGACGCCATCGCTGGAATTGCAGGTTGGCTACACGCACGGCAAATCGCTGGATCAATCGTCCAGCCTGGCCGAGGCGGTCAATCCCGTCAATGCGAACCTGAGCAAGGCGATCTCGGCTTTTGATATTCGGGACAATCTGGTGGCCAGCTACGACTGGAAACTACCGCTCCCGCAGCTACTCCATCGCCGCTCGCGCTGGACGGAAGGGTGGACCGTTTCCGGAGTCACTCGGTTCAGCACCGGATTTCCCGTGACCTTGTTCAACAATACCGACACTTCATTGTTGGGGACGATTCCGAACGGCATCAACAACAACGGCGTGGATACTCCCGACTACACGCCGGGGAACCTGGATGTGAATCCGAACCCGCGCATCGGGAAGGCGGCATTCAACACCGCGCTGTTCAGCCTTCCGGAGACGGGCCGGATCGGGACGGCGGCGCGCCGGTTCTTCTACGGTCCGGGAATGGTCAACTTCGACACGTCGCTGCACAAGACCGTGCGGCTGAAGGAATCGCGATCGGTGGAGTTCCGGGTCGAGACCTTCAACGTGTTCAACCATGCGCAGTTCTACGGGCCGTCGGCGGTGAACGGCAACATCGGAAGCGCGGGATTCGGGCAGACGGTCAATTCGGCGTCTCCGAGACTGGTTCAGTTGGCGGCGAGATTCAGCTTCTGAGGCTGCGGTCCTCGAGTCGCAGCTGGTCGCAACCGTGGGAAAACACTTGACTTTTTGACCCCCTTCACCGAAACTGGCGGTCATGCAAGGCAATCCGAAAGTCATCGCCGCGTTAAACGAAGCTCTGAAGGAGGAGTTGACAGCGATCAACCAGTATTTCCTCCATGCCGAGATGTGCGAGAACTGGCACTACGACAAGCTCGGGGATTTCATCAAGAAGCAGTCGATTGACGAAATGAAGCATGCCGAAGTGCTGATCGAGCGCATCCTGTTCCTCGACGCCACGCCGAACCTGACCGAACCGATGAAGCTGACGGTGGGACGGAACGTCAAGGAACAGATCGAAAGCGATCTGAAGCTGGAAATCGAGGCGGTCGGCATGTACAACCGCGCCATCCAGATTGCGCGCGACGAAGGCGACAATGCCTCGCGGGAATTATTCGAGCGGTTGTTGAAGGACGAAGAAGAACACGTGGATTGGCTGGAAGCGCAGATGTACCAGATCCAGGAGCTGGGCTACGAGCGGTATCTAACACAGCAGATTCGCGAAGAGAAGTGATCTTCTGACTCCGCCGGTCTACGCTTCACCAGATGCAGGGGACCAGCCGGAATCGAACCCGGCGCGCGTAATCGATATAGCCAGCGAGTTCGGCCTGCAAGGTGCGATCTTCCAGGGCCGTGCGCACGATCAGGGTAGCCGCCCCCAGCGCCGCGGGCAGGAGGGCCCCGCGGCTGCCGAGCGCGAGCGGCGTGCCAATGGTCAAGCCGAGCAGGCCCGCGTAGCCGGGATGACGAACCCAGGCATAGGGCCCGCTGGAGACGACCGTCTGTGCACGATCGCTCTGAATCCGCACGGTGGCGGAGAAGAAACGGTTCGCGGCGATGGCGCGCTGCATCAACCGGATGCCGAGCACGATAAGCGCGAAACCGCCGGCTATTGCGGCAACGTGCTCGCGCCCTGTCCATCCAAACCGGTGGTCGAGCGCCGCGGTGGTCCACGTCAGGAGCGGAACGACCAGTGCGATGAGCGCTACGAGCAGTTGGTCCCAGGACTTGGTGCCGGGCTGCACTTTGGAGCGCTCGACCAGGAGGTCGGGTTGGCGCTTCATTTCGCGGAAGGCCGATACTTGCGCGGTCACGAACACGGCCAGGAGCAGCCAGGCGGCGATCCACTTTGTGTCGCCGGAGGCGCCAAACAGCAGGGCCGCCAGGAGAGCCTGGAACACGATGCCCTTGATGAGCGCTTTTTGGGACGCTGCGGCAACCTCGGTTGCGGTGGGCAATTACAGATCTCCTCCATTTAATATATTAGAACCTTATTATACTTTAACATGGGGATTGCACTTACTGCAGCCGGTTACCTTGCGCTATCCTGCATCTCAGTGAGAAAAGCTCTGTTTCTGATTGCCGCCTGTGGACTCTTCGCGGCGGACCGCGACTGGCCGGCCTACGGCGGGGGACCTGCCGGCATCCGCTATTCCCAGCTCAAACAGATCAATCGCGCCAACGTCGCGCGCCTCCACGTCGCCTGGACTTACGACACCAACGACGGCTCCGGCGACCCGCAGACCCAACCGATCTTGGTGAACGGCGTGCTCTACGGCGTTACTCCGACGCACAAGACCGTCGCGCTGGATGGCGCCACAGGCAAGCTGCTCTGGACGTTCGACAGCGGCATCCGCGGGCGCGGCCCCAATCGCTCCGTGGTGTGGTGCCCCACGCCCTCGCCCCGCCTGTTCGCCGCCGTGCAGAGCTTCGTCTACGCGCTCGATCCCGCCACCGGCAAGCCTATCCCCGACTTCGGCGTCGAAGGCCGCATCGATCTCCGCGAAGGACTGGGCCGCGAACCGGCCAAACAGTCGTATGTCCTGACCAGCCCCGGAATCATCTACCGCGATCTGCTGATCGTCGGAGGGCGCCTGCCCGAGTCGCTGCCTGCCCCGCCGGGCGACATCCGCGCCTACGATGTGCGGACCGGAGCACTCCGCTGGGCGTTCCACACGATTCCGCGCCCCGGCGAATTCGGCTATGACAGCTGGCCGCCCGACGCCTGGACCTACACCGGCGCCGCCAATAACTGGCCCGGCATGGCGCTGGACGAAAAGCGCGGCATCGTCTATGCGCCCACTGGGTCCGCGGCCAGCGACTTCTATGGCGCTGACCGCGCCGGAAACAACCTCTTCGCCAACTGCCTGCTCGCTCTCAACGCCACGACCGGCGAACGAATCTGGCACTTCCAGGCGGTGCGGCACGACATCTGGGACCGCGACTTTCCATCGCCTCCCGTGCTGGTCACGGTCAAGCACGAGGGCCGCACGATCGACGCCGTCGCGCAGACCAGCAAACAGGGCTGGGTCTTCCTGTTCGAACGTGCGAGCGGCAAGCCGCTGTTTCCGATCGAGTACCGCGGCTATGCCGCGAGCGACGTCCCTGGTGAGCACGCCGCCGCGGAACAGCCGCTGCCTACGCGTCCTGCACCCTACGCGCGCCAGTCTCTGACAGAGGACGTGCTGACCCGGCGCACGTCCGAGGCGCACGCCTGGGCACTCGAGCAATTTCAGAAACTTCGCAACGGCGGGCAGTTTTTCCCGTTCGCGCTGGGCCAGGAGACTTTCATCTTTCCCGGATACGACGGCGGCGCCGAGTGGGGCGGCTCTGCCTTCGACCCCACCAGCGGCCTGCTGTACGTCAACGCCAACGAAATGGCCTGGACCGGCGGGCTCTACGAGACGCCGTCCGGCAGTCCAACGCGACGGCTGTATCTGGCGCAGTGCGCCACCTGCCACGGCGAGGATCTGCACGGCGCTCCGCCGCAGATTCCTGCGCTCCACGAGCTATCCGGCAAGCGCACTGCGCCGCAGATTGCCGCGGTCATTCGCGAAGGCGGCGGCCGCATGCCGGCCTTCCCGACCTTGACGCCGGCCCAGGTGTCCGCGCTCAGCGACTATATCCTCGGCGGCGAAAACAAGGAACTAATGGGCGCCGCGGAGGCTGCCCACGCGCCCCATTACCGCTTCGGCGGCTATCACAAGTTCGTCGATCCCGATGGCTACCCCGCGATCGCACCGCCGTGGGGCACGCTCAACGCCATCAACCTCAATACCGGCGAGTACGCCTGGAAGATTCCACTGGGAGAATACCCGGGCCTCGCGGACAAGAATACCGGCAGCGAAAACTACGGAGGTCCGATCGTCACCGCCGGCGGCCTGGTCTTCATCGCCGCGACGAACTACGACCGCAAGTTTCGCGCGTTCGACAAGTCCACTGGGAAGCTGCTCTGGGAAACCACGCTTCCGATGGCGGGCAACGCGACCCCGATCACCTACGAGCTTGGCGGCCGGCAGTACGTGGTCATCTACGCCACCGGCGGCAAGTCCGGCAAGTGGGGACCGTCGGGCGGAATCTACGTTGCTTTTTCGCTGTAGTTATTTCTTCTTCTCGAGATTCCAAAGCTCTCGCGACAACACCCGCCCGCAAAACGGGCAGTAGTGCATGCCGACGAACTGGTGGCGCTCCTCGCCGAACACGAAAAAGAACTCGGTGTCGATATCCGTGATGATGGTGCCGTTGGAAAGCTGGTGGGGCGCGGCGTGCCGCGCCAGCCCGCGATCCATCAGGCGGTCCATTTCGGAGCAGCAGTTCATTGAATCGTGCTCGCGCCCTGGATTCCCTGCTCCGAGGAGATCACGTTGCGATTGACGTGACGGTCCAGGTCGATCACGTAGGTCTCCGGCGCTTCGATCAGGACCGGGGAATGGGTGGCGCAGACGATACGAAATTTTTTCTCGTCCACCAGCTCCATGAGCATTTTGAGAATGCGGCGCTGATTGGATGCGGACAGCGCCATCTCCGGTTCGTCGAGCAGCAGAATGGTCCCGTCGGGCAGTTTCGGAAAGGTTTCGCGGAAGAGGGAGAGCATCACCTGGCCGTGGCTGGCCATGTTGAGGAACTCGATCATCTCGGGTTGTTCTTTGAAGAGTTCGAGCTGGATGCGCGGATTGTGCTGCTCGGCGTCGAACAGATAGACCTTGCCGGCGGTGGCGTTGGCCCCCTCGACGCGGTAGGCATAGCCATCCACCCGGTCGCCGCGCAGGGCGTAGTAGATCGCGTGCAGCAGCGTCGATTTTCCGGAGCCGTTTTCGCCTTGGAGCATGATCAGGGGATGGGAGAGGTCGACGATCATCGGCATGTGGAAGTTCAGGTTGACGAAGACCGGGTGACCCAGAATCTTGAGGTGCATAGTTTTCAGGATAGCGTGGCGCGGACGGCGCATTGCCGTTGGGCGGGATGCGCGGACGACAAAGACCGATCGTCCGCGCCACGGGCGTCAAACCTGTTATGATGAAATTTCTATTCTGACCTGAGGTTTTCGTGTCCAGAATCACCCGTAAAGAGCTGAAAAGCGATAAGTTTGCCCTCGAAGTCGAGCACAGCATCACGTTTTTCGAGGAGCACCAAAAAGAAATCACCCGCTACGGGGGCATCGTCCTCGCCGTCGCCGTGCTGATCGCCGGCTATGTGGTCTACTCCCGGCACGAGCATACGGCCCGCGAACAGGCGCTCTCCGCCGCCATTCGCGTGCAGGAAGCACCGGTGGGCATCTCCGGCAACGGCGGTCTGGCGTTTCCCACACAGGAGGCCAAGGACCAGGAAAGCCTGCGGGTCTTCAGCGACCTGCAATCCAAGTATTCGGGCAGCGCCGAGGGCGAGATCGCGCAATATTACCTCGGGGCGGTCAAGGCCGACCAGGGCAAGCTGGCCGAAGCGGAGAAGTTGTTTGCCGAGGTCGCGGAGAAGGGCGATGCCAAGTATTCGTCGCTGGCCAAGCTGTCGCTGGCCCAGATCTATTTTGGCGATGGCCGCGATGCGCAAGGGGAGAAGGTACTTCGGGATCTGATGGATCATCCCACCGAGTTCGTGTCCAAGGAGCAGGCCACCATCTCGCTGGCGCGCTTTCTTGCGCCCAAGAAACCGGCCGAGGCGCGCAAGCTGCTTGAGCCGCTGCGCACGCAACCGGGCGCGGTAAGCCAGGTCGCGCTGACCCTGATCGGCGAACTGCCGCCGCAGTAGGCTGCGCCGGTTCATGCTGGGGCATCTGCGTTTTCCGGTAGGGCAGAGCCGGGGCCGGAAATACCCCGAACCCGATCATCCGTACCGCAACGCGTTTCAGCGCGACCGCGACCGCGTGATTCATTCGCGGGCCTTCCGCCGGCTGGAAGCCAAGACGCAGGTCTTCGCGCCCGGGCTCTCCGATCACTTCCGCAACCGGCTCACCCACACCATCGAGGTCTCTCAGATCGCGCGCACCGTGGCCGGCGTGCTCGACCTGGATGAGAATCTGACGGAGGCGCTGGCGCTGGCCCACGACATCGGCCATCCGCCGTTCGCCCATGCCGGCGAAGAGGAGCTCAATCGCCAGATGCATCGCTTTGGCGAACGCTTCGACCACAACCTTCACGCCCTGCGCATCGTGGAAAGCTTCGAGCAGCGCTATGCCCGCTTTCCGGGCCTGAACCTCACGTTCGAGGTGCGGGAGGGGATTGTCAAGCACTCGCGTGACTTCGGTGCGGGCGAGGATCCCGTGCTGGACGGCTACCTACCCGGACTCCGCCCGGTTTTGGAAGCGCAGCTCATCGATCTCGCCGACGAAGTGGCTTACAACGCCGGCGACCTGGACGACGCGTACTCCGCCGGACTGATCGCACCCGAAGATGCTGCCGCGTCCGTTCCCCGGTACGGCCGGATCTTCGAAGCGGTGGAAACGCAGTATCCGGGGGCCACCGCGCGCGAACGCTTCCACGAATCGCTGCGCGGCCTGATCGACGTCATGGTTTCGGGGCTGATCGAAGGCACGGTGTCGGCCGCCCGGGCGAGCGGCGCGGGCACAGCCGGCGAAGTGCGCGAATTCGGAACGCGGCTGGCGAGCTTTTCGTCCGAAACCGCCGCTGCCAGCCGTGGGCTCAAGGGCTTCCTGCTGGAAAGGGTGTATGCCACCCCGGCTCTGAACGACAGCCGCCGCCAGTCTCAGGAACTGATCGCCGGCCTGTTCCAGTTCTTCGTCGAAGACCCCGCCCGGCTCCCACAGGCATATGCCGAGCAGGCCCGGACGGAACCGCCTCATCGGGTGGTGTGCGATTACATCGCCGGCATGACCGACGCGTTTTTCTACCGAACTTACGAGCAGGTGCTCGGGCCGGCGCCTACTCCTCAGCCTTCGTGAAGTTGGTCAACTCCGCATCGCGCACGCCGTAAAGCTTGCGCAGAACGCGGCAGATCTCCTCTCCCAAGCGCTCGGGCCGCTCGTCTTTGCCGTGCTCCATCTCTACTTTGAAGAACAGGTTGGTTCGCGTCATTCCAAGGATTTCATTCTAGCCCGAGCGGGTTCCGTATCGGCGATAATGGAAGAGGAGGCTGTATGCGGCCGGAGATCAATATCAGCAAGATCCCGGTGGGCGGGGGAGTCGCGGGGCTGATGATCGCGCTCATTGTGATCGCGATTGCTCTGATCGGAATTCCGGCGACCCGGCTGTTCCTCGCAGGGAGCGCGGTTCTCGGCGTCGTTGTTGCGCTCATCCTCCGGTGGACGGCACACGCCCGGAGCTAAGCTCCACACCGCGATCATCCGTTGCCGTCATCCCTGCCTCTATACTGAAAAAATGGAATGCGCGATTTGCGGGATCCGGCGGCCCCGGCGTTTCTGCCCTGGGGTCCGCGGCGACATCTGCCCCATCTGCTGCGGGACCGAACGCGAAGTCACGGTGGACTGCCCCCTCGATTGCGAGTTCCTGAGGGAAGCACGCAAACACGATAAGCTGCCCTCGCTGGCCGGAGTCGAACTGCCCAACAAGGACATCGAGGTCAGCGAGAAGCTGCTGCGCGACCACGAGCCGCTGCTGACCCACCTGGCGGCCGCTCTGCTCCGCGCCGCCCTGGATACGCCGGGCGTGACTGATTTCGACGTCCGGGAGGCGCTCGAATCGCTGATCCGTACCTACCGCACTCTGCAAAGCGGCGTCTATTATGAGAGCCGGCCGGCCAATCCCCTGGCCCTGGCGGTCTACGCCGCGGTCCAGGCTGCCTCCGAGGAGTTTCGGGCCGAAGAGCGCCAGCGGCTGGGAATGACGCGGACGCGTGACGCCGACGTGCTCGCTCTCCTGGTCTTCCTCCAGCACTTCGAACTCGATCGTAACAATGGCCGAAAGCGTGGCCGGGCCTTCCTCGATGCGCTGCGGTCATTCTACGAATCCGCCGCGCCGCCGCCGGAGACAGGGTCCTCATTGGTTCTGCCTTGAGCCGCCAGCGGCCGGATCGCTTCCACCTGGCACGCCCGTTTCTTGCCCGTGCTTACCACCTGCGTCAGGAATTTGGGCGCTCCGTTCACGGTCAGCTCGATCGGCCGGGTCACCGGATAATCGAACACGAGCACGTGACCCTCCCGCAGATCCAGCAGGTCTTCCACTGTCAGCGTCGGCCCTTCCATGCGGGCTTCCATGGTGAGCGCCGCCTGCCGCAAGACCCGCACCACGCGCGCCTGCTCGGTCTCGCTGGCGTGGGTTTTGCGCACCGACCACTGCTGATCGAACTTCTGTCGCATCATCTTGATGACGATGGACGGCATGGCGATATTCATCATGCCCACCGTCTCGCCGATGCGCACCTCGATGCCGATCGAAACCACCGCCTCGTTGGGCGCCAGCAGGTGAAGCAGTTGCGGCTCGGTCTCCATGGATTCGATGGTGAAATCCACGTTGGTTACGGCTTTCCATGCCTCGCGCAGGTCCTGAAGGATGATGCGGAAGAGACCGTCCAGCAGACGCTGCTCGATCTCGGTCACGTCGCGCTGGATCGAAGCCGAAGACTTGCCAGTTCCTCCCAGGAGCATTTCGAGAATGGGAAATACCAGCGAAGGGTTCAACTCCAGGGCGCCGTTGCCGTCGTAAGGGCTGAGACCCAGCGAGACGATGCAGGTGGGCGACGGCAGCCCGTCCAGAAATTCCGCATAGGAAAGCTGCTCCACGCTCACCAGGTTCACGGTAAGGTAGGAGCGCAGATAAGCCGAGAGGCTGGACACCAGGTTGCGCACGAAAGTGTCGTGCAGAAGATGAATCGCGCGAACCTGCGACTTTGGAATCCGGTCCGGCCGGCGGAAATCGAACTTGACCGCCGGGGATTCGCGCTTCTTCTCGTGAAACGTCTGAAATACCGCGTCGATTTCCTGCTGCGTTAGCTGCCTGCTCAATCGCCGGGCTCCTCACTCTCTTATCGGCGCCGCCCGTCTGAGACTGTAGAGTGGCAGCCGCCTTTGGCCGCGCCAGCCCGATGCGCTTTTTCTTCCCTCACTCCTAATGAATTCGCCGCTTCTTTCCGATGAATACCTTGTAAGGAGGCGAATGGAATCTGACGTCCTGGTGGTGGATGACTCTGCGGCTATCCGCAAGATCCTGCAACGCGTTCTGCGGCAGACAGGCATGGCAATCCGGACCATTCACGAGGCCGGCGACGGCCAGGAGGCTCTCGCGCTTCTGGCGAATAAGCGTGTCGATCTGGTGCTGACCGACATCAACATGCCCAATATGGATGGATTGCAGCTCCTCAAGTCGCTGAAGTCGGCGGAGGAGTGGCGCAATGTTCCCGTGGTCATGATTACCACCGAAGGAGGCGAGACCAAAGTCGCCGAAGCGGTCAGGCTCGGCGCGGCCGGATACGTCCGTAAACCATTCACCGCAGATCAAATCAAGGAGAAGCTGGCCGGAATCCTCGAGCCCGCATTGCCGTTATGAACCTTCATCAAATCATCGTCGAGTCGATCAACCAGGCCGCTTCCAACGTGTTTGCCACGATGGTGGGAGGAGAACTCGGCCCCGGCAGCGATTTTGTCGCGCTGGGCGCCCCGGAGCCAACCGACGGCGTGGTTTCGTTTATCGGCATCGCAGGCCCGTGGATGGGCACGGGAAGCCTTACCTGTTCCTCCTCCATGGCGTGCGCCATCTGCTCGCAGCTTCTCATGACTGAGACCACCGCGGTAAACGAAGAGGTCCTGGACGCGGTCGCCGAGCTGACCAATATGATCATCGGCGGGGTCAAAAACGATCTCGAACGGCATGTAGGCGCGCTCGGGCTGAGCATTCCCACGGTGGTATTCGGCCGGAATTTCAAGACCCGCAGCGTGGGAAGCACGGAGTGGATCGTGGTGCACTTCCCCTGGAACGGTGAACAGCTCGAGGTCAAGGTGAGCCTGGCGCCCAATGAGAAGTTCGCCCTACCCCTGCAGCACGCGCCCACCCACGCTTGCGCGATAGAGGTGTGAAGGAAGCTCTCAGGAGATTTCTATGTCGATGGCGATGACTTTAGCCAACCAATCCACCCTGGCGGTGCAGGCAGACACGCGTGCAGGCAAGTATCTGACCTTTCAACTGGCCAGTGAAGAGTTCGGCATCAGGGTTTTGAAGGTTCGCGAGATCATGGGCATCCAGGAGATCACCGCGGTGCCTCAGACCCCCGACCACATCAAGGGTGTAATCAATCTCCGTGGAAAGGTGGTGCCGGTGATCGACCTCCGGCTCAAATTCGGGCTGTCGGCCGCGGAGTATACACAAAGAACCTGCATCATCGTCACGCAGGTTCAAGGCGAAGCCGGTGCGGTCCTCATGGGCATCGTCGTCGATGGCGTAAGCGAAGTGCTCAATCTGGCCACGGCCGAAATCGAAGACACCCCGGACTTCGGCGAGGAGGTTGGCACGAGCTACCTGCTGGGGATGGCCAAGGTGAGAGGCAAGGTGAAAATCCTGCTGGACATCGACAAGGTGCTATCCACGCAGGACCTTCACAACCTCGGCGCGATGCTGCGCTAGCCGGTCCGCCGGCGGTGCCGTCATGCGCGGAGGGTTCATTCTATGAACGACAACAACGGTTTCAATAAAAAGGCCGCAAGCATCATCCGTATCTTCGATGAAATCGCATTTCAGACCAGCCTTCACAAGCTCAACGCCGCCATCGAGCGCCGCGCGGCGGGCAGCCGACTGACCGACGCCGAAGTACGGGCCAGTGTTGCCCAAGAGCCGCCGGCGCAGGAGAGACCGCTTTGACTCCACCAATCGAGCTCGCACAACAGATTGAAGATCTAGCGCTCCGCCTGGTTGTGGGAGACGCTTCGTCGGCGGGCGACGAATCAATATGGCTGCCCGCCCTCCAGAAGATACAGCGATATGCCGCCAGCCTCAGCGCACAGCCTGTGGTTGACGCCGCCCAAGCCGTCATCAACGCGGTTGCGGCCGGCGAATCCGGTCCCATCGTCCTCCAGGAGGGTATCGCCAACCTGCAGAAGGCTCTCGAACAGCAGCAACCCCCCGCGGTTCCAGCAGCAGCGCCGCTGGCGCAGGACCAGGAGCTTCTGTCGGACTTCCTGGTAGAAAGCCGCGAGCACCTCGCCGCCATCGAGACCCAGGCGCTTGCCCTGGAACGCGACCCGTGCGACTCCGAAGCCCTCAACGCAGCCTTCCGCGGCTTTCATACCATCAAGGGCCTGGCGGGCTTCCTGGAGCTTTGGGATGTCCAAAAACTCGCTCACGAGGTCGAGGCCGTGCTGGACCGCGCCCGCAACTCGCAGTTGACGATCACGCCGGACGCGATCGATATCGTCCTGGAAAGCGCCGACTATCTGCGCCGCTGGCTGGCGCACCTGGAGTCTCGTCTCCAACAGCACCCCTCCTCGCCACCAGGAAATGGCCGGAACCTGTTGGAGGCTATCCATCGTCTGCTGAAAAGCGAGCCGGATGCGACGCCTGGAGAGGCGGCTGCACGGGACCAGACGGAAGCAGAAAAATCTGCGGCGCCCCCGGCTCTCCCGGCGGCGGCCGAATCGCAGCCTGCGGCGGCGTCACCGGCCCCGACGGCGGAAGCGCGCCGCAGCGAGGTCATGGCCGTCAAGGTGGACACCGCCAAGCTCGACTATCTCGTTGATATGGCCGGCGAGATGGTCATCGCGGAGTCCCTGGTCCGCCATGACGCCGACCTGGCAAAGGTCGGTAGCCCGCTGTTGCAGCGCAAGATCGCACATCTCACCCGCATCACCGCGGAATTGCAGAAGACCGCCATGGCCATGCGTCTGGTGCCCATCGGGCCGCTCTTCCGGCGCATGGCCAGGCTGGTCCGGGACCTTTCGCGCCAGTTCGGAAAGCAGGTCGAGATGGAAACCCAGGGCGATGATATCGAACTCGACCGGACTATCGTCGAGGAACTCGCCGATCCGCTGATGCACATGGTGCGCAATGCCCTGGACCACGGAATCGAGGCGCCTCCGGACCGCAAGTCCGCCGGCAAGGCGACGACTGCCCGCCTGCTCCTGCGCGCGCAGCACCGCGCCGGCCAGGTCGTGATCGAGATCGCAGACGACGGCCGCGGGCTGGATCGGGCCGCGATCACAGCCAAAGCCATGCAGCGCGGCCTGATCTCGTCCGCCGATGGGCTCTCCGACAGCGACGTCTACAATCTGATCTTCGAGCCGGGCTTTACGACCGCAGCGCAGGTGACGAACGTATCCGGCCGCGGGGTGGGTATGGACGTGGTGCGGCGCCACATCGAGAAGCTCCGCGGCCGCATCGAAATCCGGTCGACCCCGGGCCAGGGCGCAACCTTTTTGCTGAAACTCCCGCTGACTCTCGCGATCATCGACGGCCTGGTGGTCGCCGTGGGCCAGGAACGCTACATCATTCCCCTGTTTGCCGTGCGCGAGATGTTTCGCCCCAAGCCGGAAACCATCTGGACCGTCCAGCAGCGGGCGGAGATGGCGCTGGTCCGGGGTTCGCTCTTGCCTGTCGTCCGGCTCTACCGCACGTTCCGGGTCGAACCGCACAGCCAAGATGCGCTCCAATCGATGCTGGTCGTGGCCGAGGTCGAAGGACAGCGCTTCTGCGTGCTGGTCGACGCCCTGATCGGCAAGCAGGAGGTCGTGATCAAAGCTCTGGGAGAGACCTTCAATAGAGTCCAGGGCATCGCCGGCGGCGCCATTCTGGGGGACGGCCGGGTGGGTCTGATCCTCGACCTGGAACGAATCTTCAAGGAGAAGGCTGGTGAAGCCGGTTATTGACGCAGGCGAGCCGGATACGGTGCGGCCCCTGGCGCCCCAGGAGTTTGAACAGATTCGCCAACTGGCCTATTCCACGTTCGGCCTGGACCTGAAATCCGGCAAGGAGGAACTCGTCTCGGCGCGTCTCCGCCGCCTGGTCCTCAACGGCGGCTATCGCTGTTTCGACGAGTATTACCGGAGCATCGTGGCGGACAAAACCGGCGCCGGGCTGGCTGCAATGATCGACGCCCTCGCCACCAACCACACCGCGTTTCTGCGCGAGCCGGATCACTTCGTGTTCTTGCGGGACCGCGTCCTTCCCCGCCTGGCGCACCGCGACCTGATAGAAATCTGGAGCGCTGCCTGCTCAACCGGCGAGGAGGTCTGGACTCTGGCCATGGTGGTGCGCGATGCCCTGCCTTCCGCCAGGCTCAGAATCAACGGCAGCGACATCTCGCAGAAAGCCCTCGCGTTTGCGCAGCGAGCCGTATTTCCGCTGGACCGCTGCCAGGGCCTGCCGGCGGCCTGGCTGGCCAGATACTTCGAGCCCGAGGGCAGGCCTGCGCACGCGCACCGCGTTTCTCCCGCCTTGCGTGCGCTGGCTGCTTTCCGCAGTGTGAACCTCGTGAAGAGTTTCAGTTGGGGCCGCCAGTTCCCGGTGATCTTCTGCCGCAATGTCATGATCTACTTCGATCGCCCGACGCAGGAGCAGGTCATTCGCCACCTTGCCGACTGTCTGGAGCCTGGCGGGTATCTGTTTGTCGGTCATGCCGAAAGCCTCACCAGGGTGTCGCACTCGCTCGAGTATGTGCAGCCGGCGGTGTATCGCAAGCCGCAACGAAAAGAGGGGCCGTGGAACAAATCGTCGTAAGCATGGCCGATTGCAGAGTGTCCAGTGTACCCGGGCAGGTGCTGGCGACCTACGCGCTCGGTTCCTGTATCGGCCTGGCGTTGTACGATCCCAAGGTCCCCGTTGGAGGCCTTCTCCACTTCATGCTGCCGGATTCCCACATCGATCCTGCGCGCGCGAGAGAGGACCCCTGCATGTTCGCGGACACCGGCGTGGCCCTGCTGCTCGATCGCGTCTGCGCGCAAGGCGCCGATAAGCGCCGCCTGGTGGCTCATGCGGCGGGTGGAGCGAGCATCATGGATCCCCAGAACATCTTCGACATCGGCAAGCGCAACTGCCTGGCGCTTCGCAAGATCCTGTTGAGGGCGGAGATCCTCCTGGCCAGTGAGGCGGTCGGAGGAAACCGGTTGCGCACCATGCGGCTGGAGATCGGAAGCGGGCGTTTTCTGCTTCAGGAAAGCGTCGCCTCCTGCGATTTTTCCGAATCCGAGCCGCCCGTTTCCAGCGCAGGTCAAACCCGCCATCGGTATCTCGGCGAGGGTCGGATCAGCACTTCGTTCGAAACCGAAACCCCCATATGTCCGGCAACAAAAAAATCCGCGTTCTGATCGTCGACGATTCCGCCATCGTCCGCAAAGTGCTTGCGGAAGCCCTCAGTGCCGAGCCGGATATCGAAGTGGCCGGGACGGCTCCCGACCCTTATGTCGCACGCGACAAGATTCTCGCGCTACGCCCCGACGTGCTCACCCTGGATATCGAGATGCCGCGTATGGACGGGCTGACTTTCCTCAAGCAGCTCATGCACTTCCACCCGCTGCCGGCTATTGTCATCAGCAGCCTCGCGCAATCTTCCTGCCACGCCGCGGTGGAGGCGCTGGAACTTGGAGCGGTCGAAGTGCTCGCCAAGCCAGGCGGACCTTACTCGGTGGGAGAACTCCGCCACACGCTGGCGGCGAAGGTCCGCGCCGCCGCGTGTGCCCGGCTGCGCCCTGCGGGGCGGCCGGCGGCGAAGGTGCTTCCTCCCGCGCGCCTTTGCGAACCGTCGCCGGGGGGCAGGGTGATTGCGATCGGCGCCTCCACTGGAGGCACGGAGGCCATCGCGGCCATTGTCAGCCGGTTGCCTGGAAATGCTCCAGCGGTGGTCATCGCGCAGCACATTCCGCCCCAATTTTCGCGGGCATTTGCCAATAGGCTCAACTCGATCTCCGCCCTGGAAGTCAAGGAAGCTGACGACAACGACAGCCTCCGCCCGGGCCTGGTCCTGGTCGCCCCGGGCGATTATCACTTGCTGCTGCGCAGATCAGGCGGCCGCTACTACGTGAACGTGAAGACCGGGCCCAAGGTCTGCTACCAGAGACCTTCCGTGGATGTGCTGTTCTCCTCCGTCGCCCAGGCCGCCGGTCCCGATGCGGTTGCGGCGTTGCTCACGGGAATGGGGTCGGACGGGGCCCAGGGCCTGCTCCGGATGCGGCAGGCCGGTGCGCACACCATCGCACAGGATGAAGCCACGTGCGTCGTTTACGGCATGCCCCGCGAGGCCGTGGCGATCGGCGCCGCCGCGCAGGTCCTGCCGCTGTCGAACATCGCCCAGGCGCTGCTCGCGGCCCGCCGCGGGCGGCAGACGAGCGCACTGACTGCCCTCTGACGCTTGTGCTAAATTAGTGAAAGACAGTTCACCTGTATCGGGTTCGCCCGAATCCGGTCTACCAGTCCCCATCGTCTAGCCCGGCCTAGGACATCGCCCTTTCACGGCGGTAACGGGGGTTCGAATCCCCCTGGGGACGCCATCTACCCCCCGATCGAGTACATCGGCCGCGGCGGCGCCACGAACTTCGAAGAGTTGATCTCGTGCCCTTCCCACTTTCCCGCCAGGTTCCGCTGCACTAACTCCGCCAGCTCCGCGTCGCTCGCACCGGACCGCATCAAGCCCTTCACGTCGTCCTCTTCGATCGCAAACAGGCAGTACCGCAGCTTGCCGTCGGCGGTCAGCCGGATCCGGTTGCAGTTCAGGCAAAACGGCTTGCTCACACTGGCGATGATTCCCACAGTGCCGCCGCCGTCCGCGTACGCATACTCCGAAGCCGGCGCCCGCGGATCCGGATCCGCTACTGGAACTAGCGGCCCCACTTCCCGCGCCAGCGTGGCCAGGATCTCATCCGCCAGCAGGACTTTCGAGCGATCCCACAGATTCTGCGCGTCCAGCGGCATGAACTCGATGTAGCGGACCTCGAATCCGTTCTCGCGCGCGAACCGGGCCAGCGGCACGATATCCGGCTCTACCAGGTTCTTCACGGCCACCGCGTTCAGCTTGATCTTCGCGAAGCCGGCGCGGCGGGCCGCGTCCAGTCCCGCCAGCACGCGCGCGAGATCGTCGCGCCGCGTAATCCGGCAAAAGCGCTCACGGTCGAGCGTATCCAGGTGGACGTTCAGGCGTCGCAGCCCGGCCGCGTACAGGGGCCCGGCCAGTTCCTCGAGCAGAACGCCGTTGGTGGTCAGCGCCAGGTCGTCGATTCCCGGGATCTTCGCCAGCCGGGCGATCAGGACGGGGAGATCGCGCCGCAGCAGCGGCTCTCCGCCGGTGACGCGGAGCTTCCGGATGCCGAGCTCCGCCGTCACGCGCGCGAACCGCTCGATTTCCTCGAAATCCAAGATCTCGCGCCGCTCGACGAACCGCACCTCCGTTTCCGGCATGCAGTAGAAGCAGCGGATGTTACACCGGTCGGTGACACTGATGCGCAGGTTGTCGTGCACCCGGCCGAATCGGTCGACAAGCATCACTTCACCGCGAGCATGCGTTCCAGTGGAACCAGCGCGCGCTCCATCACGTCATCCGGCAACTCGATGCGGGGCTCCAGATTTTGCAGGCAGTCGCGCAGCTTCTCGAGCGTGTTGAGCTTCATGTACGGGCACTCGCTGCAGTTGCAGTTTTCGTTGGCCACGTAGTAGAAGCGCTTGTGCGGCGCAAGGCGCGTGAGCGAGTGATTGACGCCGCTCTCCGTCATCACGATGAACTCGTCCGCCTCGCTGGCCGCGCACCACTCGATGAGGGCCGAGGTCGAGCCGATAAAGTCGGCCATCGCCAACACCGATGCCGGGCACTCGGGATGAGCCACCACCTTCGCCGCCGGATGCTCGGCGCGCGCCTGCGCCACGCGGCGCGCCGGGAAGGTCGCGTGCACGATGCAAGTGCCCTGCCAGATCTTCATGTTCTCCCGGCCGGTTTCCTTTCTCACATACGCGCCCAGGTTGCTGTCCGGCAGAAACAGCACCGGCCGCTCCGCCGGTATGGAGTTGACGATCTTCACCGCGTTGCGCGACGTGCACAGAATGTCGCTCTCCGCCTTCACCTCGATCGACGTGTTGATGTAGCTGACCACCGCGTAATCCGGATTCCTTCGCCGGAACTCGCGCACCGGTTCCACCGGGCAGCTCTCCACCAGGCTGCAGCTCGCCGCGCGGTCGGGCACGACCACGGTGCGTCCGGGATTGAGCACCTTCGCGGTTTCCGCCATGAACCATACGCCGCAGAATGCGATCACATCGCCGGAGAACTCGCGCGCCTTGCGCGCCAGCTCCAGGCTGTCGCCGACTACGTCCGCCAGGTCCTGGATCTCGGGCGTCTGGTAATGGTGCGCCAGGAGAATCGCGCGGCGCTCCTCTTTCAGCTCGAGAATTTCGTCGACAATCGTGGCCGTAGAAAGCATCGGGAGAGATTTCGAGTGGTTACAGATTCATTTTATCCCACAGGAGCAGGCTGCAGCAGGTCAGCGCCCCTTCGGCCTTTCGCAGTTCCGAGTTATCGATCACACTGACGCGGCGACCCAATTGCTCGATCAGCTCTGCGGTTCGTGGGAAGCCGGCCGCCACCATGACGGTCTCGCCGACCGCCAGCACGTTGGCTGCCTGCTCCTCGCCGGCTGGAACATCGATCAGCCGCAAGCCGCCGAAGGGGGCGGTGTCAATCGACGGACGATGGATCAACAACAGGTCCCCGCCGAGGTAGCTGGCGGCCGACTTCAAGTGAAGACACCCGCGCACGGGCACGGCCTGCACGCGATATCCGAAGTGCGTGGCCTGCGCCTCCAGTTGGCGCAGGCCATCGCCATTGGTGCGAGTAGAGTGGGCCACGAACAGCGTGCGATCCGCGCGGATCACGTCGCCTCCATCCAAGGTGGCCGGCTCCTTCATCCACGCCAGCGGGCGATGCCGTTGCAGCTCGCGGGCCAGCGATGCCGCCTCGCCCTGCCGCGACACCGCGCCGGGCCGGACGATGACGGCGATCTCGTCCAGCACGACCGCCGGGTCTTCGACGAAGACGGCATCCGGAAAGTCCGGTTCCGCCGGCAGGGTGATGACGTTCGCGCCCAATGCGCGCAGGCATGCGCAATAGGCGGCATGCTGCTCGCGGGCGCGCGCGAGATCGATCGACTGCCGCTGGAGGTGGGTCAGTTCGCATCGATCCATCGACGGACTGACTTCTCGCGTGATCGCGGTCAGCGGCATAGACGGCTTCCGGGGCAAGAATCGCGCCCTCTACTTGCGCCCGCTCTTCGCCGCCATCCGGCTGGCAAACTTCGCCACGTTGATGATGGCGCGTTCGTGCGTGCCTTCGCCTACCAGTTCCTCGTCGGTCCTCGCGGTCACCTTGAACTCCACGCGCCGGTCCTGAACCGCCGTTACCTCCGCGGTGAAGATCACCACCGACCCGATGGGCGCCGCGGCGCGGTGCGCCACGTTCACGTGCGTACCCACCGTGTCGTGCCCGGGCTCGAGTAGCGGCAGTACCGCGTTGCGGCACGTCCACTCCATCGCCCCGATCATCTGCGGAGTCGAGAGCACCCGCGGTCCTTCCGGGCCCAGGAAACTGATCGCGTTCTCCGTGGTGACCAGCCGCTTCTCTTCCCAACGCGTGCCGATCGGAACTGCCGCCATGATCAGCCCGCCAGCCCCGCCAGCACGCCGCGCTCGTAGCTTAAAGACCGCAGCATGCCCACCATCGGATCCTTGGCGTTGATCTCGTATTCCATGTTGATGCACCCGGTGTAGCCCATCTTCTTGAGCTGCTTGAACAGCGCCGGGAACGGCAGCACGCCGTCGCCGATATCCACCTGGCTCTCACGGCTGGTCTTGTCGGCCAGGTCCTTCACGTGCATATCGAACAGCCGGTCGCCCGCCTCCGCCGCCGATTTGACGATGTCCGCGCCGGCGCGCGTCGAGTGTCCGATGTCCATGCACAGGCCGCAGCGCTTGTCCAGCTTGCGCACCACCTCCAGCACGCTCTGCGGCGTCGGAAAGTGCTTGTCCTCCGGCCCGTGATTGTGGATCGCGATGCGGATGTTGTACTCCTTCACCAGCGCCTCCACGCTCTTGATGTTTTCGTGCGTCGGCGCGCAGACCATCATCGGCAGCCCGGCGTTCTTGGCATACTCGAATCGCGGCCGCAGGTCTTCGACGGTGGTGCCCTTGGTCATGTCGACGTTGCCGCCGCTGGTCACGACGAATCCGGCATCGTCGAACTCCTTACGATGCTGCCGCAGCTCCTCCGGCGATTCCGTCAGCTTCAGGTGAACGTCCTTGATGCTGATGTACTTCACCTGGAGCTTCTTGAGCATCGCGATTGCGGTGGTCCGGTCGAAGCTGCGCAACGAGTACGTCGCCACACCGAGCTTCATTCCCCAAGGCTCGGCCTCAATCACGGCGGACGCCGTGCGGACGGAGAACGCGCTCAAGCCGGCGGCGCCGGCGGCAGCACCCAAGAAATTGCGGCGGGATGTTTCCATCTTCATAGACCACCAATTCTATTCCATTTCCGTGGGCAGGGCTCCGCCTGTCCAGCGGCGAATCAGAAATATCCGTACGCGAGCCAGCCGCCATCCACATATAGCGATTGTCCGGTGACAAACGCGGCCTTTTCGCTCAGCAGGAACGTGACCGCGTCGGCCACATCGCCCGGTTGCGCCAGCCGGCCCAGCGGAATCCGCTCACGAATCCGCGCTTCGCTGACATTCCCGGCCTCGATGTTCCGCCGGGTCATCTCCGTATCGACGTAGGCCGGACCGACGGCGTTCACCCGGATGCGGCGCTGCGCCCATTCAATCGCAAGCACCTTGGTCAGCATGGCGACCCCGGCTTTCGCCGCGCAATAAGCGGCCCGGCGGGGAAACGCAGCTTCCGCATTCGTGCTGGTGATGAACACGATCGCGCCGCCGGTCTCCCACATCCGCTTCGCGCCGCCCTGCGCCGCGTAAAACGGACCGTTCAGTTGGATATCCACCATCCGCGCCCAGTCTGCGGGCGGGAGCGAGATAGAGTCGTGGGGTTTGCTGATGCCCGCGCAGTTCACCACACCGTCGAGCCTGCCGAAGCAGTCCACCGCTGCCTGCGCGGCGCGCTCGCACAGCTCCGGGTTGGTAATATCGCACGCCACGCCCGCGGCCTGTCCTCCACTTGCCATCAGGGCGGCCGCTTGTGCCCGGGCCTGTGCTTCATTCAAATCGGCGATCACCACCCGGTCGCCCGCCGACACGAGGCGCTTCCCGACCTCCGCACCGATTCCGCCCGCCCCGCCATACACCAGAACGACCCGATCGCTTGGATCCGCCATTTACCGCACTCCGCAATCGCACGGCGGGCAACCATGGTCAATCACGATCTTCCACGAACCGCCCGCCTCACGCCGCCAGATCGAATTAAAGGTGCCCACGCGTTTTCCCGATGGATCGCGCACTGGACCCGACGACAATGCCAGCGTCCCCGACTCCAGCACCTGCACCTGGTCCGGTTCCCAAGAAAACGGCGCCTGGGGTCCGTCGAAGAAGCGTTTCCATCCCTCGGCCACTTCCTTCGCGCCGCGGTACACGCGGTTCGTGCCCACGAAGATCGCCTCCTCCGCCAGGAACGAGCGGAACGCGGCATGATCGCGGTCCGCCATCGTCCTGGCGAACGCGATTTCCGTGCGGCGCACCTGATCGGCAGGGCCGTCTCCAGCCTGAGCCCACAAGGGCACTGCGATGAGCAGAACCAGACACGTCTTCGGCAAATGGCACCTCCATGTCCTGGGCCTAATCTATCGTTTCTCCAACTTCATCTCCCGCGTGCAGAACGCGTCGTTCGGCCCGGTCCCCGAAAACACCAGTGTCATGCCGAGCCCGTCGGCGCCGATCCATTTCGCCGGGATCCGGTAGCCGTGCGTTCCCGCGATTCCCCACCCGCTCTCGACTCCGAGCACCTGCGTCCACGGCCCCCAAGGCTCCGGTGCATCGAACAGGCCCCACTCCCCGTCATGGTTGTACGCCAGGGCCAGCAGATACCGCCCGAGAACCGCATCGTAGATCACGTCCGACCTCTGCACGTGCCCCGGGTACTCAAAAACTGCACCGCGGCGCGCCACGTCTCGTGTCCAAACCGCACGCCCGTCCTTCTCTACGCGCTCCAGAAATTCCCACGCTGCCCGATCCATCACGCGATCCTTGGGAACGCGCGCCAGCACCAGCCGGTTGTCGCTCTCGTACGCGCTCGGGCCGTCCTGCGAGTACGTGTAGACATAGCCGTCGCGCGCCCCGGCGTAATTCCGCCCGAAATTCAAAAACACGGGCGACCCGAAGCTCGTCTCCATCCGGAATCCCCGCGCCCAGGTCTTCCCGCGATCCCGCGAACTCCACACCTCCGCGTTCCCGAGGTTTCGCACCCACAGGTAGAGCACGCCGTCCACCATCACGATCCCGCTGGCCTTCCCGCTGCGCGCTCCGTTGCCGATGCGTTCTCCATCGGAGCGCAGATTTTCGCCGCGAAAATCGCCCGGGCCGCCCACGATGCGAGCGAACCCCATCCCCAGCTTGCGCTCCACGTGCGGCTCGAATCCGAATCCATCGCCGTAAGACGTGTACTGCGCGTCGTCGCCGCCCCAGGTGATCGGCCAGTTGTCGCTGTCGATCGCCGCCCGCCGCACCTCGGCGCCAAAGCTCACCCCGCGAATCACCGGGCTCGGTCCGTAGGGACCGCGCACACGGACCGCCGCCATCAGCGGCTTCAGGATCTCCCGGTACACCGGCGTCCAGAACGGACCGTCGCGTCCGCCGATCGCGTCGCCGTTCCGTACCACCACCAGGTCCAGCGACGGAATCGCCACCATCACCTGATGCCCAGCCCCGGCTCCGGCGATGGCGTCCCGCGGCACGTCGGGCCACACGCTGTCGGCATTCGTGTACCACGCCAGCCCCGACGCCGGCGCAAATGCGTCCTTGTCCCGCGCCGGCTTCGGCATGCCCGCATAGGCCGTCGCCAGCTTCAGGGTTTCCCGCCGCACCAGCTGCCGCCCTTCCCATTCGCCCCCGAGCAGCATCCACTCTCCGACGCGCGCAGCCGCCCGTGCCGTGAAATTTCCGCCGCCCCAGGTGGCCCACAGCTTGAATCCGTCCACTTCATAAGCGCGGCCGTACCCGATCGACCAGGCGCTGTCGGGAATTTCCAGCGGCCCGAACACCCGCGACGCTAGCAGCGTGCGGATGTCTTCGCCCTTCAGACTGGCCGTTACCGCGTACGCCAGCGCCGCCATGCCGGGATTACTATACGCGTTGCTCGTGCCTGGCTCGAAGATGACCGGCGCGTCGCGCACCGCGATCGAGAACGGATCGGGCACGCGCTTCCAGAAGGCGCCCTTCCAGCCCGGCAGTTGCTCGTGCGCGATCCCGGCCTGCTCCGCGTCCTCGATACCCGACGTGTGCGTCGCCAGTTCCCGGATGGTGATTTTTGCTTTGCGGGGATCGAGCTTCCATGCCGGAATGTACTTCGATGCCAGGTCATCGGGTGAGATCAAGCCGTCGCTCATCGCTACCAGCAGCGACGTTCCCCCCACCAGGGCCTTGGCCAATGACGCCGTCCCGTGCGGCCGGTCCGCGTTCCACCCGTCCGCATACCACTCGAAGGCGATCTCTCCGCGCCGGAATACCAGCAGGCCGGTAGTCCCTCGCTCAGCCAGCGCGTGACGCCAAAGCTCGAGCGCCGCCGCATCCAACCCCGCCGCTTGCGCCGTCACCGATCGCCATGCCATCGGCTGCGCCAGAAGCGGCGGACCAATGGCCAGCAACCCCAGAACCGTCGAGATGCCGCGCATCATCCGATCAGTTTAGCCCCGATCGCCGGAATCGATTGTTCCATTGACACGCCAGCGCCGGGGCGCATATCCTAACCGACAGACCCGCTCCATGCGCATCATCGATATCCTGCAACACCGCGTGCGTTCGTTTTTCTTCCCGACGAATGTCGAGCTGAGGAAGGACACTGTGCGGAAGGATCTACGCTTCGCGCTGCGGCAACTGCACAAGTATCCAGGGTTCACCTGCACGGCCATTTTCGTTCTGGCCCTCGGCATGTGCGCCGGCCTGGCGATCTTCGCATTCGTGGATGCCGCACTGATCAAACCGCTCCCCTATCGCAAACCCGATCAACTCGTGGCCGTCTATGAAACCAACGCGATGTTCGCGCGCAGCAATCTCTCGTACCCGGACTACCTGGATTGGAAGCAGCGCAACCGAGTCTTCAGCTCGCTGGATGTCTTTCAGCAGACCGGATTTCTGCTCGCCACCCCGGCGGGCGCGCAGCCGGCTCGCGGCGCTCGCGTGAGTGCCGGATTCTTTCAGACGCTCGGCGTGGAGCCCATCCTCGGACGCACCTTCTACCCGGCCGAGGATTTACCTTCCGCGGCCCGTGTCGCACTCTTGAGCTACGACGAATGGCAGCGGCAGTACGGCGGGCGCCGTGACGTGCTGGGACAGGTAGTGGTCCTCAACGGCTCTCCTCACGTCATCATCGGTGTGCTGCCGCGCGGGTTCCACTTCGCTCCCGTAGGCCGCGCCGCATTCTGGACCGCCATGCAGGCGACCTACCCGTGCGACTTGCGCCGCTCATGCCACAGTATCTACGGTGTTGCCAGACTCCGTGAAGAACTGTCCTTGCAGGCCGCGCTGTCGAACGTGAAGGCAATCGCGGGCGATCTCGAAAAACAATATCCCGACTCGAATCGAAATCAGGGAGCGGCCCTCGTTCCCCTGGCCGAAGCCATGACCGGCGATATCCATCCCATGCTGATGGTATTGCTCGCCGGCGCCGGATTGCTTCTGCTTATCGCGGGGGTCAATGTCGCGGGCCTCCTCCTGCTGCGTTCGGAGAACCGCAAACGCGAAATCGCGGTGCGGACTGCATTAGGCGCTTCTTCGAGCCGGTTGGTGGCACAGTTCGCTACCGAAGCGATCGTCCTGGCTGCCGGCGGAGGAGTGGCCGGCCTCGCTCTTGCCGCCGGGGCCATCCAGTTGCTGCAGAGGCTGATCTCCGATGATTTCCGGGCGCGCCTGCCCTTTCTCGATGGCCTTGGACTCAACGGCCACGTTGCCACGGCCGGGATTGCTCTTGCGGCACTGGCGGCCCTGCTCCTGTCCGCCGCTCCCTGCCTGCGCATCGGCTCGCTGGATCTGCGGAGCGGTCTCGCGGAGGCAACCCGCGGCTCGGCGGGGACGGTCTGGCGCCGACTTGGCTCCAAGCTCGTCGTACTCGAGCTGGCGATGGCGGTAGTGCTGTTGGCGGGCGCCGGCCTGCTGGGGAAGAGTCTGTTCCGCCTGATGCGCGTGGATCTCGGCATACGCCCCGATCGCCTGGTCACGATGGAAGTCGTAGCCCCGCGTTCCACGTACGGTACGGACCGGAAGGCCATCGCACTCGCCAGGCGGGTCGTCAGCGACGTGGAGGATCTGCCAGGCGTGACCTCGGTCGGTATCGCGGTCAACGGTGTCCCCATAACCAGCAATGGCAACACGACCTGGTTCCATGTGCCGGACCGGCCCTGGCACGGAGAGCACTACGACGCTCCGGAACGGGACGTGAGCCCGGGCTACTTCACCACGCTGGGCGCGAGGCTGCTCCGCGGCCGCTATTTCAACGGTGCCGACGATGCATCAAGGCCTACCGTCGCGATCGTCAATCGGGCGCTCGCCAGGACTTACTTCCCCAATGAAGATGCGGTCGGCAGGCAGATTATCGAGCATTCTACTCCTCCCTTGCCTGTACAGATTGTGGGAATCGTTGACGACGTTCGGGAAGGCCCCCTGGACGCTCCGGTGCCTCCGGTGCTGTATTTCCCCTTCGATCAGCGGCCCGATAGTTACTTCGCGCTCGTGGTGCGGTCATCGGGGGGCGAACCAGGGCTGTTGCCGGCGATGGCCGCGGTCATCCGCAAGATCGATGCCGGCATTGTGCCGCGCGGCGGAATGACCATGATCGATCGCGTTCAGGACTCGGAGTCTGCGTACCTTCACCGTTCCATGGCCTGGCTGGTGGGAGGATTCGCCCTGCTGGCCTTGCTGCTGGGCGTGGTTGGTCTTTACGGAGTGGTCGCTTACTCGGTTCGCCAGAGGAACCGCGAAATCGGCATCCGCATGGCGCTGGGGGCGCAGCCGCGCTCGATCTGCGCAATGATCCTCCGCGAAGCCGGCTGGCTCGTCGGTTCCGGAGCTGTGATTGGGAGCGCTTCCTCGGTTGCCGCGGCCGGTCTGATGCACGGACTGCTGTTTGGGGTCAGCTCATGGGACGCCACGACTTTGATCGCTGTCACCGGTCTGCTCGGCATGGCGGCCCTGCTGGCCAGTTTCATTCCGGCGCGCCGCGCTGCTTCGGTCAACCCCGTTGAATCGCTCCGTGCAGAATAGGCCGTTCGCCTCACTCGCATCCCCACGCTATACTCAAATTTCCCCATGAAATTCGTTATCACCCTGCTCGTTTTCGCCGGGGGCGCGCTCGCCGCGACTCCGTGCACCAAGGCCGCCAACTGTACCGATTGGGTCGCTCTTGGCAGCGGCCCGTGGCGCGGCATGGTCTACGCCACTTACCCGCTCTCCACTCCCAATCCGCAAATCACCCGCGCCTTCATCATGGTCCACGGCACCAACCGCGACGCCGACAACTACTTCCGCACCGCGATCGCAGCGGCCTTCCTTGCCGAAGCCCTGGAGAACACCATCGTCATCGCCCCGCGCATCGCCTCCGCCGCAGGAAGCTGCCACGATACCCTCGCCGACCACGAAGTGAGCTGGAGTTGCAGCGGCGATAGCTGGCGCAGCGGCGGCACCTCCGCCAGCACCGACAAGCTCACGTCATTCGACTTCGTGGACGAACTTCTCCTCAAGCTTGCCAAGAAAGACGCCTTCCCCAACCTCAAGGCCATCATTGTGGCCGGCCACTCGGCAGGAGGGCAGTACGTGAACCGGTACAGCATGGCCAACCAGGTCCACGAGACCCTTGGCGTCCCGGTGAGCTACGTCGTGTCCAACCCGTCGAGCTACGCATACCTCGACGCCACTCGCCCCAATGCCGACGCCACGGCTTTCACCGCGTTCGCCGGCGCCGATAAGTGCGCCAATTTCGACCGCTGGCCGTACGGCCTCGAACATCGCACCGGCGGCTACACCGCCAAACAGAGCGACGAGCAGCTCAAGAAGCAGCTTGCATCCCGCCCTGTCACTTACCTGCTCGGCGAAATCGACATCCTGCCGCTCGGCGGCTTCGACAGCTCCTGCTCGGCGATGGCCCAGGGCTCCACGCGCCTCGCGCGAGGCGAAGCATTCGCGAAGTACGTCAACCAGAAGATCGGCGCCAGCCACAACCAGATCGTCGTCCCGCTCTGCGGCCACAACGCGCGCTGCATGTTCACCAGCGATACCGCACTCAACCTGGTCTTCCCGAAGCAGTAATGATCGAAACCATCCGGCCCGGCGCGTCGGCTCCAGGCGCGCGCGCCGCTCTCCTCGATTTCGACGGCACCCTTTCGCTGATTCGCTCCGGCTGGCTGGATATCATGCTGGATATGATGGTCGGGACCCTTTCCGCGCTCGGCACCGGCGAAACCCCCGCCGAACTCCGCGCAGCGGCCCTCGACTTCGCCTGGCGCAACACCGGCAAAGACACGATCTACCAGATGATCGATTTCGCCGATGCCATCCGCACGCGGGGCGGCAGGCCCGAGGATCCCCACTTCTACAAACAGCAGTTCCTCGACACCCTCTTAGAGGTCTCATCCCAACGCACCGCCGAACTCCGGAACCACCGTTGTCCGCCGGATCGCTACCTTGTCCCCGGCGCGAGAGCTCTGCTCGAAGACCTCCGCGCCCGCGGCCTCACCCTTTACCTGGCCAGCGGCACCGACCACGACCGCCTGATGTACGAAGCCGGCCTGCTCGATATCACGCGCTACTTCGATGGCGGCATCTACGGCGCGCTCCCCGATCCCGGCGCGTTCTCCAAGCGGACATTGGCCGCGCGCATTCCAGGCCCGATCATCGGCTTCGGCGACGGCCCCGACGAGACCGAGGCCGTCCGCGCCGCCGGAGGCGTCTTCGTCGGCCTCGCTACCGATGAACCCGAATGCCACGCCATCGACCCGTTCAAGCGGCGCGGCCTGATTGACTGCGGCGCCGACTTTATCATCCCCAACTATCTCTGCCGGCAGTCCCTGCTGCCGATCCTGTTTGCCGACCATGAGCCTCTATAAGACCTTCGACCGCACCCGTCTCCTGATGAAGCCGCTCTCCGAGCGCGCCCACGATCTCCACCTGGACCGCTGGCTTGCTCTCACCGACACCACGCCGCCCTTCGAACACGCCGCCCTCGGCACCGTGGCCGCGCGGGTCAGCGCTGCACGCGATGCCGGCGCCGCGCGAATTCTCATGATGGGCGCTCACGTCCTCCGCGCAGGGGTCAACCGCCACATCATCGATCTCCTCCAGCGCCGCATCATCGACCACATCGCCGTCAACGGCGCGGCGGCGATCCACGATTACGAGCTCGCCCGCATCGGCGCCACTACAGAGAGCGTGGATCGCTACATCCGCACCGGCGAATTCGGGCTCTGGCACGAAACCGGCGAGCTTAACGAGATCATCGCCGAAGCCGCCCGTGAAGGTCTCGGCCTCGGCGAAAACCTCGGCCGCCGCATCGAGCAGAGCAGCTTTCCTCACCGCGATCTCTCCATCTTCGCCGCCGCATACCGCACCGGCGTTCCCATCACCGTACACGCCGGCATCGGCTACGACATCATCCACGAGCACCCCAATTGCGACGGCGCGGCTCTCGGCGCCGCCAGCTACCGCGACTTCCTCATCTTCGCCGCCACGGTGGAGCGCCTCGAAGGCGGCATCCTTCTCAACTTCGGCAGCGCCATCATGGGACCCGAAGTGTACCTCAAGGCTCTCGCCATGGCGCGCAACGTCGCCCGCCAGGAGGGCCGTTCGATCCGCAACTTCACCACCGCGGTCTTCGACCTGGTCCCCATCCGCGGCGACTATCACAAGGAGCTCCCCAAGACCGACCCCGGCTATTACTTCCGCCCGCACAAAACCATCCTGGTCCGCACGGTCGCCGACGGCGGCGAGAGCTTCTACTTCTGCGGCGAGCACCGCGCCACTCTGCCCGCGCTCTGGCGCCTTCTATGACGACAGCCGAAATCCTCGCCGCATTCCCCGCGCTGCGCGTCCTGGTGGTTGGCGATGTCTGCCTGGACCGTTGGTGCACTTATGACCCCGCTCTCGCCGATCCGTCGCGCGAAACCGGCATCGCGCGCACCGCGGTCGTGGCCACGGAAGTGACGCCGGGCGCCGCCGGCACCATCGCCAACAACCTCGCCGCGCTTGGGGCCGGCCGCATCGACGTCCTCGGCATGGTCGGCGATGACGGGTTCGGCTACGAGCTCCGCCGCGCACTTGCCGCGCGCGGCATCTCGCCCGATCTGCTGGTGAATGCGCCCGGCATCCCGACCTTCACCTATACCAAGCTGCTGAACGCCGCTACCGGCGAAGAGGACCTTCCCCGGGTCGATTTCGTGTATACCCGGCCGCTCCCCGAAGCTGTCGAGCGCGAAATCGTGTCGCGTCTTGACGACGCACGCTACGATGTGATCCTGGTCTCCGATCAGGCCGAGACCGCGCAGGGCGGCGTGGTCACCAATGCGGTCCGGGACGCCGTCGAGCGCATCGCAGCCGCGCAGCGCGAGACCGTGGTTTGGGTAGACTCCCGCCTGCGTGCGGAGCTGTTCCGCAATGTGGTTTTGAAGCCCAACCAGCAGGAAGCCGAAGCCGCATGCCGGCGCCTGCTCGGGCGAATCGATTACTCCGGTTGGCGCCGCGCCGCGGACCTGCGCGCACTGATCGTCACGCATGGCGCCGAAGGCGCTTTGGTGGTCGACGATGCCGGCGAGCGCTGGTCCAAATCGCGCCACATCGAAAAGCCGGTGGACATCTGCGGCGCCGGCGACAGCTTCTCCGCCGGTGGCGCCCTCGCTTTCCGCGTAACCCGCGACGCTCTTCAATCCGCCGATTTCGGCAATCGTGTGGCGTCGGTCACCGTCATGAAAAAGGGCACCGGCACGGCCAGCCCCGCGGAGTTGTGTTAGTGGGGTAGGCCTGCTGGCTCGCCCCCGCGCGCAGCGGGGTTCTTACTGTCCCGGCGCAGCCGGCGGCGGCGTCAAATCGGGCGTCGTCTTTCCGCGATGGCAGGTGTAGCAGCTCACGTGAACCTTCCCATCCCCAAACCCTTCGTTGATGTGGTTCACCATCTCCATCATGTGCCGTGCGACGACTTTCTTCGGATTCTCATCGCTGGCGAAGTCACCCTGCACATGGCAGAAGTTGCACTGTTGTCCGAGCGCGCCGCGCATGGCGAACATCACCGGCCGCACGTCTTCCGGCTTGAGCACTTTCAGATTCTTCGGCGGCGGCGGTGCGCCTCGTCCTCCCCCCTGTTTTGGAGCGTCCTGGGCGCTGAGTGTGGCCGCGGCAAGCAGTATCGTGGCTAGGAAACGCATTGACCCAGGATACTAAAATTCCGGTGCTACTGCTTCTCAAACGTGCTGACAGACTTGGTTTCTTTCCCCTTCGCGTCCGTCACCGCATGCGTGAGCTTCAGCGTCTTGCCGTTCTTGGCGACTTCCAGCGTCTCCCAGCCGATGGTTTCCGCCCCGCGGCTCATCTTCACCAGAATGGTGCGCTCGTCCGAACGCCAGCACCGCACCGCATCCATCTCGGGCGTTCCCAACACTCCGCTCAGATTTCCGCCGAAATCCGCGCGAATCTTCCATTCGGCGGGGCGCCCGTTCCCGTCCACGCCCTGGTAATCGATCTGAAGCTGCTTCTCGTCCACCTCAAGCCGGAGAGCCTGCGTGCGCGGCGCGTTGGCCGGGAGCTTCGATCGACTCTCATCCACCTTCCACTTGCCATTGAAAGGGTCTTCCGCGGCCGAAGTTACAACCGGCGACGCAAGACACAGGACCAAATAGAATAAACCTACCCGCAAGCCTTAATTATTACACGAGCTGGAGCGGACGATCGTTTTTTAAATCGTCCGCCGAGCCCATGCTACCCCATAATCTTCGCCACAGCCTGATTGAACCTGGCCATCTCTTCCGCCGTGCCCACCGTGACCCTTACCTTGGTCGGCCACACCGGCCAGATGCGCCCGATGATGATCTTCTCCGCCGCCATCTTCTGCGCGAATTCCGACCCCTGCTGCTTTACTTCCATCATGAAGAAGTTGGTCTGGCTCGGCAGGAACGAAATCCCCTTCTTCTCCAGGAACGCGAACGTATCTTCGCGAATCTGCTTGCACAACACGCGCCGCTCCTGCACCAGGTTTTTCACCTGCATGCTCGCCGTGGCGCACGCGAGTCCCGTGACCGGCAAAAATCCGCTTGCGGAATACGGACGCATTTTAGCCAGCAGGTCCGGCCGCGCGATCGCCATGCCGGCGCGTAATCCCGCCATGCCGTAGATCTTGGAGAAGGTGCGCAGCACGATCACGTCCTTGTCCGCGGCGACCAGGCTCACCGCCGATTCCGCGTCGTCGGAAAAGTGGATGTAGGCCTCATCCACCACCACTACGGCGTCCTTCTTCTTATTCGCCAGCAGATATTCGACGTCCTTCAGCCGGGTCAGTGTGCCCGTGGGATTATTCGGGTTGCACACGTAGTAGGCGCCGGCCTCCGGATCGGCCTTGATCATCGCTTCCACATCGTGGGAGTAATCGTCCTTGAGCGGAACCCGCACTACCTTCGACCCGACAAATGCCGGGGCTCCGCCGCCGTATCCCGGGTTGGCCATTACCCAGCTCCGCGTGGGTGACGTGAAGGCGCAGCTCGACCGGTGCAGCGGATCGCTCGATCCCGCCGTTGCGTTGATATATTCCGGCTTCACGCCGAGCTGTTCGCTCACCGCCTTCGTGAAGTCCCCCTGCTCGTTGCCGGGCGAATATCGCCACCCCTTCGGCGCGACCCTGGCGATGGCTTCCAGCCCTTCTTTGCACGGCCCCATGGGGTTTTCGTTGGAGCTGATCCGGATCGTGTCCGGATCGATTGGACGGCGCATGCCGCGCTGCATCCGCTGCTCGGCCTCCTGCGCCATTGCAAATTCGTTGTAGAACGGGAATGCGGCGCCCGCCGTGAGCAGCGACGCCATCCGGCCGATCTGCCGGCGAGTAAATCCGCGTTCCGTTAAGGATTCGACTTGCTGTTTGGAAAAACCCATCTTGCATCTCCTCTGAGTCAGGTCAGGCTCACAGCAGGGAGCACGGAAGGCCGCAACGAGGCGGACCACACGAGTACCCATCAAAGATATGAGGATCTCTCCTTCCTGTCAATCCCGATGTGGGGTGGACGGCCGGTTTTGGCCGTCCGCCCACCCGGGCAGCGGGGCCCGGACTATTTGAGAGCCTGCACGCTCGGCTGGAGCCACGAAAATGCGAAATCGGCGATCGAAGGAAATAGAGTTGTCAGCAGTCCTGCCAGTGGACCGATGCCGAAAGCAATCAAACGCAGCCAGAACTCGCCGCCCAGTTCGCCGGGCCGGGTGTTCGTAATGTGACTCAGCGTTGCGTCGCGGGACATCTGAGAATAGGCCACAACCGTAATTCCACCGATAATCAGAAACACCACAAGAAAAATGGCGCCCAGCACGTTCAAGGGGTCAAACGGATAGCTCGATACCGCGAGGGTGGCGCCAAGAAACAGCCAGAGTCCCCCGAGGGCAAGCGTGTGCAGGCGGCCCAGAATGTTCTGAATGAATCCCAGGTAAGGGAGGACGAAGAATTCCTCCGCCGTCCGTACGTGCGGCGCGAGGTCCCCGCCGGCAAGGCTGCCTCCGCTCTCTCCGGATTCGTCGGCCTTCCTCGATCGGTCGAAGATCAGTGACTCCTTTTCCGCATGCCATGCCGGCAGAAGAACGCATCGCATCACTGCACCCGCAGTCGCGGCCAGTTCTTCCTGAAACTCGCGCAGAGATGTAAGGTTCTTTGCATGCGCCGGCAGGCCTGTGTACCACTCGGCAAAACTGAGGCCCTTCTCCTGGCAATGGATTACCTGGCTTAGCACCTCAACTCGATGGTTCGCATCGTCCGGCTTATCCGGCTTCCATTCCTGCAGCGTGTTTCTCAGGTGTCTGAGACTCTCGAACTGAAAGGAGATCACCCGGTAGCGCTCCTCCAGCACGTGGCCGCTCAGTTTCCAGATTGACCCCCAAGCCAGTCCCTTCAGGGCGCGCAGCGTGCGCCGCAGCGGCAAACGGTCCAGATAGATTAACAACTGGCGGAGTTCGCACCAGGCCCCCCACATTTCGATGCCGTCCGTAAGGATCACTGCGACACAAAGAGTCACCGAAACGAAGATCACGGTGCCGAATGCCCGCTCACCCAGCGTCCGCACCCATGGACCGTCTAACGCTCGCCAGCAGATGCCCGCGGTGATCAGGAAAATTCCAGGCAGCCGCCACAAATACCGCGGCATTAATGGCCGCGAAGCGTTCTCTACTGCCTTTCCTGCTGGTTGATGGCTGTACATGGGCATCATCGGCTTGCCATTCGGCCATTTGGGCAAGTCTGTGATCTCGGGCAGCCGGGGCCGGTCGTCGCCGAGATGGGCCAGCCCGCGCAAGGTGCACCAGAACCAAAGATACCCTCCGGCCAGAAAGAGCAACTGCGGCAGCAAAGGCGAGACGCCGCTGAATAGATGGATGCCGCGCCAAAAGGCGGGGACCGAATTTGCCGGCGTCAATTTCAAGCCCAGAACCAGTTGCAGCATCGCATAGGCCGCCACGCAGCAGACCGCCGTCCAGAAGGCGCCATGGCGCGACTGCCTGCCGCGGGGCGCACACCCCGCCATCGACAGGGCGAGAATCAACAGAACCAGCACCGTCAGGCCGATTGTGGCGTCCCACGGGTACAGATTCGTTCCTCGCAGCAGGGAGTACAGACCCGAGTAAGCCGCCACCGTCACTGAGAGCATGCCAAGCAGCACGCTCCCGATCGCGATGAGCGCCGCCTGTCGCCATTCCCTGACTGCAAAATAGGCCCGCGCCCGCGGCCATCCACTGATGGAGCCATGACGGCAGAAATAAAAATGAATCGCGCTCCAGCCCGCGCAGGCGAGGGTAAACAGCCACATCGTGGTCGGAAGTCTCAGGGGCGTACCCTCGACGTCATCCCACGGAATTCCGTCGCCCCGATCCGACGACGTACTCAGGATCGTCGTCGCCGCGCCCTTTCCCTTCAAGGCAGGCAGCGTATCCAAATTGAGTGCTGCCAGGGGCCAGAATTGACGGTGGCTGATCACGCTCAGCCATGTGGCCGGACGGTTCCGGACCGCGAGGTCTCCGTTCGGCCTGTTCGCCCACACCGGCGCCGTGTAGTTGCGCAGAGGAACTCCCAACTGAGTTCGAAGCAGCTCGCGGGCGGCGACGTATACTCCCTCGGAGCTGTCGGCTCCGAACGTTCTGTAACTCTTGCTGCGGCGCACCAATAGCGACGGCGTCCAGTCCGCTTCCAGCGTGAGCAGCGGATAAGTGGAGAGCAACATCACGCCGCGCAATAAACTCCCTTCCATGCCACGGGTGAAGAGTAAGTCGGCGCCATCGATTACCAACCGCGCCTCCGGGTAGGAGCGCCGCAGAAACTTACTCAGGAAGATCTGGTCGAGCGAGCTCGTGCTTCGCAAAACCACGAACTGGATCTGCTGGTCGCTCAGCCGGTTGGAAATGTCGAGCAGGACCGCCTCCTGCGCCAGCGGCGTTAGCTGGCCGCTGTAGCTGCGCACCGTATCGTGGTCGCTGTTTGAGGGCTCGCTCAGATCGCCCCGCAAGCCCCTGGATGGTGCGCTGCCATCCTTCCGCGGCTGTGCCCCGCCCAGAATCGATTGCTGCTCGTACGCCGAGCGCAGCGTTGCAATATCGCGCGGATAATACAGCCGCAACGCATCCCTGCACGGTGAGGCACCCTCTCCGTCAGATCCTGCTTCACCGAACGCAGTCTCGTCTTCGGAAAGAAACGCAATCCGCCGCGGATCGTATTCCTGATCTTTAAGGTATTGGCAGAAGCGGTCCGTGATTCGTGCGTCATTCTCCGTGGCCGTCCGGAAATAAGACCAATTCCAATTGTCTTTTATCCACTTGGCGAACCATTCGTAACTCTGGCCCGAGGATACCGTACCGCTCGACACCTGAAGATACAACTGATCTTTGAACCTCTTGCCATACACCCGATCGAGCGCGCGCGCCAGCGAGGGAAGCGATCCGGAGAATGTCGGACCCAGAATCCGCAGGCCTCGCTCCGCGGTATTTCCTCCGAGCCCCTCGACCCACTCCAGCGCGTGTGCGAACTGGCTGTCGTCAATGCCTCCTGTCGGTTTCTCCCCGACCACAAAAATGATCAGTCCTTTGTCGTACGGGGAACCATCCGCCTCGCTGGCCGCGCCCCTGCGGAACACCATTACGCCGGGTTGCGTGCGCTGGATCCTCTGCAGCTCCTCCGCCAGTTGCTGGTCGCCGAGTAAGGCGTAATCCTTGGTCGTGGTGTCCCAGGGAAACCACGAATCGTCATAGGAGTATCTTTCGTCCTGTGCCGCCTGTTGAATCGACTCGATCATCCGGTCGAAGAAGAGTTGTAAGTGCGTCGACACCGGGTTCGGTACGATTGCCACCGCGAAACCGACGTGAGGCAAGGCTGGCCGTGGATTGATCTTGCTTGGGCGTTCTTCGGTCGGATAGCAGGAGCCGGGAAGCGTGTATGCATCCTGTGCCCCGCTGGCTTCCGTCAGGAAGCGAGGGAGCCTGCGGGCGATCTCGTCACAGGCATCGTACGGCTTATGCGCGGATCTCGGCGCCGCCACGGGCGCCGAGCTCGTCCTCTCCTGCTCTTTGGCCCCGCCGCCTTCGGAGCCCTTCGGCAGATTGGAAATCCCGAAGTAAGCCAGAACCACCGCCAACCCTGCGACCAGACCGGCGTTGCGTTTCACAGTAGGACCTCAAACAGGTTTCGCTCGCGTTTCCTCCGCGTCCCCGGGCTGAACTATGTCCCCCCCGACGCCGACATGACGATGGCGTTGTTCGCGTTGTTCGACTTGACGTCCTGGCCGTTGAGAGTGATGGAGGCGGTTAGCCCGAAGCTGAGGCCCGGGTCGTCGCTGTCTTTGACCGGCTTCGGACCAATCGTCGTACCGGCGCCGTTTGCCGTGAACCGGCCGTGGTTGGGATCGAACGGCGAGAACCAGCCATTCTGGCTGAAGACCACCGCGAAATTCGATATCGCCGGGCTCCCGACAACCGAGGCGTGGAACGTGATCTGATCCCCGACTTTGACGGTCAAAGGAAGTTCTGTCCGGCTCCCGCCGCCTATCGCGTATTGCATGGGATTCGTTGGATGCGCCGTATCCCAGTAAACGTCGTACGAGACACTGTGCGTGATGTCGAAGCCGCCAAATGTCGTATCTCCGCCGGATTGAATGTCCGGATCGATCGTGGCCAGCCCCGGTATGTTCACGCTGTATTTGACGTGGTCCAACAAAGCCAGCACGCGGAGAAACGGACTCGGGCCGCCGTTCGGCACATTGAGAGACGACATGCCAAAAAAGGATGGGTTCTTGGAGAAATCGATGGTGTATGGGACAAACTTCGCTTCATGGCCAATCGCCACCTGGACCAGCCACCCAACGTGATCGCCCACATTGGTTGCAAGAGGATCGGCCTTGATTTTCGAATTGTAGAAGGACCGAATTCGGGTTGTCGGCGGGGCATCCGGGTTGAGAGTGACTACGATTTGAATCAGGAACGTCTGCGGCTGCGGCATGAGCTGGTAATCCTTTCGAGAAACCAGCTTACTCCAGAATTCCACTGAGCTTCATTATTTTTTGGGAGCCTCGCCAATCTCACGGTAGCGAGGGTCGCTCTTGAGGACGTTGAAATCCGGCTCCTGCTGAATCTCGCGCGCGCTGAATCCGAGCGAAACGCTCTCCTTGAGGGACGCGAAGGCCGCGTCCCGATCGCCTGTGACCGCATAGACTCGCGCCGCATAAAACCGGACGCTGCCGTCCGATGGCGCCTGCTCGATGGAGCGGCGCGCCTCCCCGTACGCCTCGTCTTTCTGCCCCAGCTTGGCCAGGTACAGCGCGTAAGTCTTCCGCAGCGCCGGATTATCTTCCTTGATCGCGAGCTGCTGTTTCGCCAGGTCTGCCGCCTTCTGAAACGCCGCCTGCGCGCGCTGCTTCTCGCCCGGAACCTGCCACAGAGAATCACCCAGGTTGCCCCAGTTGGTTGGATTCGCCGGTTGCAGCCGCGTCGCCGCCTCGCACTGTTTGGCCGCCTCGGCGTAGTTTCCCTCGTAGAACCGGACCGTGCCCAGGTTGGCGTATCCCAGGGGTGTGGGCTTGATGGCCAGCGATTTTTCGAACGCCCGGCCGGCGTCCGCCCATCGCCCCATCCGGAAATACATGGCGCCCAGGTTGTAGTAGAGTGACGGCGCTTCCGAGTTGAGCGCTATTCCGGTAGTCAGCGCCTTCTCCGCGAGATCGTATTGCTGATGGCGGGAATAGAAGTCGCCCAGGTTCTCGTACAGCGGCCAGTAGCCGGGCCTCAGGTCCAGGGCTTTGCGATAGGTATCCTCGGCCTCTTTCGGGTGACCGGCGCTGTCCCACGTGTCCGCCAGGAGCCGGTAGGCCTCCACGTTTGCGGGATCGTCCTTCAGCACCTGTTCGAAGAAACCGATGGCTTCCTGCCAGTTACCCGTTGCCTTGCGGATGAGGGCCTGCGCCATCAGCACCTCCGGCGTCTGCCCCGCGGCCGCCGCTTTGGCCACCTCGGCGTCGGCCAGTCCCAGCCATTTCGCGTCCCGCGTGCTCAGGTTCAGTCGAAGATAGGCCTCCGCCAGCTTGGCGCGGGCCAGCGTGAAATCCGGGTCGGCATCCACCGCTTTCCTGAAGAACTCCGCGGCGGCATCGTACTTGCGGTTTTCCATCGCCCCGCGTCCCTCCAGAAACAGCGCGTATGCCGCGGAGTTCGCCGTCGTCTCGCCGGGTTGCCGCCCCTTGAGCAGCGGCCCGGTGCCCAGCATGGCCCCGAGGTTGTCCGCCAATTGCCGCTGCAGTCCGCCGGCCGCTCCCGCGGGTATCTTCAAAATGCGCGAGTTCTTCTGCCGCAGAACTCGCGCGTCCGTCAGGTCCAGCGTCAGATCCAGCCCGTCTTCGCTCTTATGACTGCTCCCCGTGATCGCCAGCGTGGCGTTGAATTGCTTGCGGGCCTCCGCGATGGTGTGGATCTGGCTGCGCCGGACCTCCGAGGACGGCACGATCATCACCGTCTTGCGCAATTCCTCTGCGCTGGAGAGCACGCTGGTCACCGTCTCCTGCAGCCCGTCGCACAACACCTGGTTGGCCGGGTCGCCGCCGAGGTTCTCGAACGGAAGCACAACCAGCGTCTCCGCGGGTACGGCACTCCCCGTGATGCGGCGCAGGCCGGGGTACACCGCCGCCAGGAGTGCCGCGAACAGGATCAGGGCGCCCACCCCGTATCGCCACCACGGGCGTTGCGCCACTCGCGCGGTCGTGCTCGGCGTGCTGATGGTGATGGTGGGAGTGAAGTCCGACGGCGCCGTCTTGTGCGAACCCGTGCCGCGGACGGCATCCAGAAAGGCCTGCACGCTTTCGAACCGGTCCTCGGCCCGCGGCGCGATGGCCCGGTCCACGGCCGCGGAGAATCCCGCCGGCAGATCAGTTCGGCACTGCGAAAGCGGCGTGGCCGACCCGCTGAGCACCTGCTGCACCACGTTTCCCAGCGCGCCGCCGCCGTAAAGCGGGCGCCCCGCGGCCATTTCGTATACCACTGCGCCCAGCGAATACAGGTCGCTCCGCACGGTCGCGGGTTCGCCGCGCAGGAGCTCCGGCGCCATGTACGCGATGGTGCCGACCGCGCTGCCCGGCTGCGTGATGGCTTCGCTGTCGATCGGCTTGGCCAGCCCGAAGTCCACAAACTTCAGGGCGCCGTGCTCGCTGAACATGCAATTGCTGGGCTTGATATCGCGGTGCAGGATCCCCTTGGAGTGCGCGAATGCCAGGCCCGAGCCCAATTGCGCAGCGTAATCGACAATCTCGGGCACGCTGAGACGGGTGCCGCGGAGCTTGTCGCGCAGCGTTCCGCCGGAGAGGAATTCCAGCGCCAGAAAGGGCGCCCCATCCCATTCCCCGCTCTCGAAGATGGTGGCGATCCCGGGATGGTTGAGCGCCGCGATCGCCTCCGCCTCGCGGCGAAAGCGTTGCACGCCCCCAGTCCCGCCCTCTCGAGGCTCGTCCACGATCAGGAATTTGAGTGCCACGATGCGGTTGAGCCGCCGGTCGCGCGCGCGGTAAACCACGCCCATGCCGCCCTGGCCGCATCGCTCCAGGATCTCGTAGTGTGGATGTTCGGTGAGGGCCTTCATGCGGCGGCTGAATCTTAGTATGTCACTACCACCGCCGCGCGATATGCCATGCTGGAGTTTCCATGCGCGAACCGGAAACCATCGAAACCGAGCTGATGGAAATCAGCGCCATCGCCGACGATGCGGTCAAGCTCGAACGCATCATCGCCTGGTGCGCCTTGCACCCGGACGAAGTCCCCTTTGCCCTGCACCAATTGCTGAACAGAAG
>DATJYW010000445.1:0-29375 GCA_035499435.1 Candidatus Acidiferrales bacterium
GACCTGGTGGTGATCGACCACGCCGAGAAAGTGCCGGTCGAGAACTGAAGCATGGGGGGAGGTTCGGGCGTGCCCGAAGGGTGAAGATGTTGCTATGCGGAATGGCGCGCACGAAACTGCACGCTCAAGCAGTTATCCCAATAACCTTGATCAGATATTGACATCCGGGCGAGCGCTGGTTGCCGGCAAAAAGCGCAAAAATCGTCAAGCGCCCTCCCCTACTCTCGGCTACCATCGAATCACCTATGCTTCTGACTCACTGGAAACGGGCGCTGGCGCTCGGATTTCTGAGCTGGCTGGCGCCTTTCGTGTTCGCCTTCGCGGTGTTTCCGCTCAAGCACGCCAACCCGGCGCTCTTCGATACCGTCATGTCGCTGGCGGTGGTCATCGTGGCCGCGCTCCTCGCGCGCAGATACTTCCGCGGGGAGGCGGCGCCGCGGATCGGCGAGGCCGTGCTGCTCGGTTTCGTCTGGCTGGCGGTGAACCTCGTTCTCGACTACCCGATGTTCGCATACGGGCCGATGAAAATGACCGCCGGCCGTTACTATGCGGAGATCGGCGCGGGCTACCTGCTCTATCCCGCGTTTCTCGGGGGTGCGGCCTGGGTGCTGCGATGAAGACCGGCACTTCGGCCAGCTATCACGAGCGCCTTCTGCGTGTGCTGGGGCATATTCAGCAGCGGCTCGACGAGCCACTTTCGCTGGAGGAGCTGGCGGGCGTCGCCTGCTTCTCGGCATGTCATTTTCACCGCGTGTTCCGCGCGCTGACCGGCGAGGGAGTCCACGAGTACGTGCGGCGGCTCCGGCTGGAGCGCGCGGCACAGCGGCTGAAGCTGGACGAACAGCCGGTCACGGACCTTGCATTCGAGGCAGGCTACGAAACTCACGAAGCATTCACCAGAGCGTTTCACACCATGTTCGGGATGTCTCCTTCCGAGTTCCGCAACAGCCGCCAGAAGCTCCGCGAGCCCGGCGGCTATGACCCGCCGGATTACGGCGCGCCGGCGCCGGTGGAAATCCGGACGCTGGAGCCGCAGACCGTCGTGTTCCTGCGGCACGTCGGGCCGTACGACCAGGTGGGCGCGACCTGGGGGCGGCTGGCTATGTGGGCGGGCATGCGCGGGCTGATCGGTCCGGCGAGCCGGTTCCTGGGGATTTCCTGGGACGACCCGGAGATCACTCCACCCGACAAGCTGCGCTACGCTGCGGCGATCACGCTGGCGCGGCCGATTCAACCCGAGGGCGAGTTCGGCGTTACGGAATTGGCCGGCGGCGAGTACGCGACCCTGATGCACAAGGGGCCGTACGAGAAGCTGAGCGCGACGTACCGGCTGATTTTCGGCGGGTGGCTGCCGGGCAGCGGGCGCGAGCTGCGCGATGTGCCGTGCTTCGAGCTGTACCTGAATACGCCGCAGAATACCCGGGCGGAGGAGTTGCTGACGGTGATTCACGTGCCGTTGGTTTGAAAGGGGCAGGTTTGGAAGTGGCGGGGCGCCCGGGCGGTGTGGGGCGGGGCGCCCCGCCTGGTGGGGCAGGGTGGGCTGCCCCGCTCTAGTTTACCAGACTAATCGCAAACCGGATTCAATTCTGCGCGGAGTATTGGCCTGGCTGCTGATGGTGCCGAATGCCGAGTTCGTCGGGTTGGTCTGCGGCCCGCCGAAGGTCACGCGGTTGGTGGCGTTGAACGCTTCGAGCCGGAACTGGATGTACCGCCGCTCCGCGAACCGGAAGCTCTTGCTCAAGGTGAGATCCAGCTGCTTGGTCATGTCGCGGCGCAGACTATTGAACTGGTTATTGAAGGTTCGTATGTTATCGGCAAGCTGCTGCGCGGACGCGGTGACGAACTGCGATGTATCGAAGGCGTTTCCGTTGGGCTGGTGTGGATTGAGATTGATCGGGCCCCCGAAGTAAATATAGTTACCCCATGTAAGGACCGGCCCGGATTGCAGGGTGAGAATGCCGCTAAGCTGCCATCCGCCGACGAAGGAATCGAGCACGCGGTTCTGCAGGTTGACCTTCAAGCCGCGGCCGATGGGCAGGTTGTAAGTGGAGGCCAGCACTTCGCGAATCGGGCGCGAGTCGCTGGAGACGCGCTTCTCGGGCGCCGGATCGCTGTCGTTGAGATACGCCAGCCGGTCGGTCAGCCTGTTCCAGATGAAGTTGTTCATCAGCGTGAGGCCGTTGGTGAATCGCTTCTGGAGGCGGATATTGAGGCTCTCGTAAAAAGAAGAGCCGGCATTGTTGCCCTGCATGACGATGCCGTTGCTGGTGCTGGAAGGCGGCGTGGGCACCAGGTATTGCGGAAACGGCGTCAGCAACTGTTGGGTGGCCACGGTTGTCGCGGTCGCCAGCGTGCCCGTGGGAACCAGGCCCTTAAACGGATTGGAAGTCGAGCCGGACAAGGCGTTGATCACCGTGTTGTCACGGACCAGTGACTTGCTGAGATACTGCGCCGGGATGTAATCCAACTGGGTGTTGATCATGAGCCGCACGGCGTGGCTGCCGATATAGGCGACCTCCAGCACCATGTCGAGCGGAAGCTGCCGCTGCACACTGAATTGCCAGCGCACCGTGTACGGATTGTGGACATTGGGATTGTAAAACGTGATGCTCTGTCCGAGGTTGGTGCTGGTGCCGCCGGAGGAGCCGGCAGGCAGGAGGAAGCCGCCAGGGAACGGATCGGACAGCGTGGTGGCGGGCGTCAGATAATTGTTGTTGGTCGAGTTATACACTGTCTGCTGGCTGAATCCGGGCTGGTTAGGCGCCGGCAATAGGATCGGGTCCACCAGGATGCCAAAGCCACCGCGCAGGACGGTCTTGTTGCCCAGTGCGCGCGGCGTCCACGCAAAACCGAAGCGCGGGCTGAAGATTTTGCTTACGGTGTGGTAGATCTCCGGGCTGCCCGAGGTCACGAATGACGGGCCTCCGAGCGCATTGAACTGGCTGGGCGGCAGCAAGGGGCTGGGAGCTTTGGCATAAGCCAGGGCCGCCGCGCCCGACGCTGAATTCGCCGCATCGGGATCGAACCCGCTGAGCGACTTGTTGTGCCACTCGATCTCCGGAAAATCGTGCTCCCAGCGCAGGCCCATGCTCAGCGTGAGGTTGGGTTTCGCGCGCCAGTCGTCGTTGAAGAAGAACGCCAGGTAGTGGTTCTGCACGGTGCTCTGCGCGTTGAGGTCCAGGCTGCCGCTGCTGGGCAGGCCGAGCAGGAAGGCCGCCATGTCCTGGCCGAAGACCGTGGAGTTACTGACCGCCGGATTGTTGGTGAAGCTGCCGTTGAAGGTGTAGGTGCCGGAGGGATTGCCGAAGGTGTAGAGGCTGTAGCGGTAGGCGCGGATGTCGGTGCCGGCCTTCATGGTGTGGTTGCCGCGGATCTTCACTACGTTGCCGAAGATCTGGAATACATCGGAGTAGTTGGTGCCGTCGCCGTTGTAGCCCAGCGGCTCGAAGCCCGAGCGGGCGCCGGCCGCAACGCTGGTGCTGGTGAAGACCACGTACGGCATGGTCAGGAAGCCCGCATTGGCCGCGATGTAGCTCGGGAAACCGAGGTCGGTCGGGCTCACCTGGTCGGCGGGAGAAAAATGATGCTCCTGGTAGCGCGTCCAGTTGCCGCGAAGCTCGGCCACCACGGTCGGAGAAATGGTGGCGACGTAGTCGAGGCCCGCGCCCTGGTTGATGCGGTAGAGGTAGTTGCCGGTGGCGGCATTGCCGAAGAAGTTGTTCTTGTTCTGCGCCCGGTAATTGTGGTGGGCGTCGAAGGTCAGCCGGTTAGTGGCGCTCAGGTTGACGTCCATGCGGCCGAGCTCGTTGTCGTAGCCGTCGCTGTCCACCGCGTTGATGACGAAGTTCTGCAGCCCGTTGGCCTGGCCGGGAGTGTTGGGCAGCGGGAAATAGGTCAGGTAGTTCTGCGCGATTTTGTTGATGCGGTTGGAGGGAATCACGTTGCCCGGAAACGGAGAGCGCGCGACGTTGTTGCCCGACATGACGCCGGTGTTGGGATCGTAGATGGTGTAGTTGTTCTTGTCGGCCGGGTTGATCTGGTTGACGGTAAGCAAGGCCGAAAAGTCGCCGGTGCGCTCGGCCGCAGTGGGCACGCTGGTGAAGTTCACCGGGTTGCCGGTTTCGAGCGGCGAGTTGGCGGGGTCGGAATCGCGCATGCCTTCCCAGCCGACGTACCAGAACACCTTGTTCCTGCCGTTATAGACCTTCGGTACCCAAAGCGGGCCGCCGCCGTTCACACCATACTGATTCTGGTGATACGGGGGACGGGGCACGGCCCTGGCATTGTTGAAGAACGAGTTCGCGTCTACCGCCGAGGTCTGGTTGAAGATGTAGGCCACGCCGTGAAGGTCGTTGGTGCCGCCCTTGGTGACGAGGTTGACCGTGCCGCCCATGGTATGACCGTACGAGGCGTCCATCTGGAACGTATTGGTGCGAACTTCCACCACGGCATCCTGCGGCGGGCTGTAGGCCATCTGGTTGCTGAAACCCGCGTTGGGCGCGCCGTTCAGCAGCACTTCGTTGCGGCTGGAAGGCGCGCCGCCGATCGAGATGGAGTTGGGCGCGCCGTTATCGAAGGGGCGAACCGGGCCCGGCTCGTAGGTCGAGATGACGCCCATGGCCAGGTTGGCCAGCACCATGGGCGTGCGGCCGTTGATGGGGAAGCTCTCCACTTCCTCGTTGGTGATCACCTGGCCGACGGTCGGGTTGGCGGTCTCCAGAATGGGCGCGTCGGCATGCACCTCGACCGTGTCCACGATGGCGCCGACGTCGAGCCGGATATCGATTACGGGGTGTGCCCCGGCGCTCAGCGTGATGCCGCTCTGCACGAATTTCTTGAAGCCGGGTGCCTCGGCGGAGATCTCATATTCGCCGATGGGCAGGAAGGGGATGGTGTACGCGCCGGAACTCTCGGTGATGACCGACGTCTTCACGCCGGTCCGGGTCTCCGTGGCGGTGACTTTGGCTTTTGCAATGGGGGCGCCGGTTGAGTCGGCGACACTGCCGCTGATGGTACTGCGGTTTTCCTGGGCGTGGAGCAGGGCTGCCATGGAAAGCAGCGCGAGGAGCAAGTGTCTCACAGGGACCTCCGGTACGCGTGCGCGAAATACTTGTTAAACGACCCCGTTCATGCTCCGATGTGCGACGGAGCATCGCGTTTATGATTGTCCGGAGTATAACGATGTAGGCGTTTGCAGTCAAGCAAAACGGGCATTTCAACGATTCATATAATGACGAGCGTAAGTGCGGCTTTTCGATAGCCGCCATCGGTGTGCGATCATCGTTCTGTCGCCCGCGATGGAATCCTGGATCACCGGCCTCATCCAACATGGCTATTCGATTCTCTGCCTGGTCGTGTTCCTGGAAGCGATCGGGCTGCCGATTCCAGCGGCGCCGGCTCTGCTGATCGTGGGCGCCGCGGGAGCGCGCGGTTCGCTGAGCTTTCCGCTGGCCTATGGGGCGGCGATCGCGGCGATGATGTCCGCCGACGTCCTGCTGTTCGCGATGGGGCGCCACGCCGGCTGGTGGCTGCTCGGCGTGCTGTGCCGGATCTCGATCAATCCAGAGTCGTGCGTGCTGCGCTCGGCGGAGTCCTTCCGACGCCGCGGCCGCACGCTGCTGGTGATCGCCAAATTTCTTCCGGGGATCAACGCCCTGTCCGCTCCCATGGCGGGCACCATGCAGATGCGGTTCGCCCGGTTTCTGCGCTGGGATTTCTGCGGCGCGGCGCTCTACACGGGCGTCTATCTGGCTGCCGGATACATCGGCGGCGACCTGGTCAATGCCTTCTTTCACGGCTACCAGGCGGCCGGCAACGTCCTTGCCTGGCTGATCCCGATCGCCATCGCCGTATATCTCGCGGTGAAGGTTCGCGTATGGTGGATGTCGCGCGGCGACCCGGCGGTGCCGTTTGTCCTGCCCGCGGAAGCGGCCCGGTCACTCGCCGGCGGCACCGCGGTGATCTATGACGTCCGCAGCCACGGCTACTACGACCGCCACGCGGTGCGGATCCGCGGCTCGCGGCGCATCGACCCCGCCGCCATCGAGGAGATGCCGGTCGGAGACCTTGCCGCCGGGCAGCAGGTGTATCTCTACTGCACTTGACTGCGCGACGCCACCAGCGCGCGTGTCGCGCCGGTACTGATCGCGAAGGGGATTCCGGCCGCTGTGATCAAAGGCGGCCTCAGTGCCTGGCGCCGGGCCGGATTGCCGGTGGAGCCGATACCAGCCGAAGAGCTGGCGCGGATGCCCGTATTCGAGTAGCAATCGGACCATGGCCGCCAAGACCAACGCCGCCCGCATACTCGACGCCGCCGGCGTCCACTATGAGCTGCGCGAGTACGAGGTGGACGAGGACGACCTGAGCGCGCCGCACGTCGCCGAAAAGATCGGCATGCCGGCCGAGCAGGTCTTCAAGACGCTGGTGGCGCGCGGCGACCGGGCGGGCGTGCTTATGGCGTGTATCCCGGCGAACACGGAGCTCGACCTGAAGGCAATCGCCGCAGCCAGCGGCAATAAGAAGGTGGAATTAGTCGCCGTGAAGGAGGTGCTCGGGCTGACGGGCTACATTCGCGGAGGCGTCTCACCGATCGGGGTGAAGAAGCCGTATCCGTTCTTCCTGGACGAGACCGCGATTCTGTTCGACACCATCAGCGTGAGCGCCGGAATCCGCGGCTGCCAGATGCTGCTTAGGCCGGACGATTTGATCCGGGCGACGGAAGGGAACTACGCGGCCATCGGAAAGGGGCAGGCCGGGAACCTGCCCCACTGAATCTACTCAAACTTCAGGCCCAGGCGCGCCGCCAGGAATCCGACCTGGTCCACCTGTTCCTCGACGGTCTTGCTGATGTTGGCGATGCCGCTGTGGCCGCCCTTGGTATCGTAGCGCAGCAGGATCGGATTGTCCGAAGCATTCGCCGCCTGCACCAGCGCGGTCATTTTGCGCGCATGGGCCGGGTCGACGCGCGTATCGAAATCGCCGCTGACGAACAGGATCGCGGGGAATTTCGTGCCCTTCTTGACGTTGTGATAGGGCGAGTACTTGTACAGATACTCGAACTGCTTCGGGTCGTCGGAGGAGCCATACTCCGCCGTCCACCATGCCCCCACCGACATCTTCTGAAAGCGCAGCATGTCCAGCAGCGGAGCGCCGCAGATGATCGCGCCGAACAGGCCGGGACGCTGGGTCATCATGGCGCCCATCAGCAGGCCGCCGTTGGAGCCGCCCACGATGCCCAGCTTCGCGGGTTGCGTGTACTTGTTCTGCTGCAGCCACTCGGCGGCGGCGATGAAGTCGTCGAAGACGTTTTGCTTCTTTTCAAACATGCCGGCCTTGTGCCAGCTTTCGCCGAACTCGCCTCCGCCGCGGATATTCGCGACCGCGTATACGCCGCCGGCCTCCGCCCACAACGCGGCCACCGAGCTGAAGGTCGGCATGCTCGACAGGTTGAACCCGCCGTAGCCGGTCAGGTAGGTCGGACGGTTGCCATCCAGCGTAAGATCGCTGCGGTGCACCACGAACATCGGCACCTTGGTGCCATCTTTGGACGTATACCAGACTTGCTTGGCTTCTATGTTGCCGGTGTCCACCGGGATTTTCGGACGAAACCAGAGATCCCGCTTGCCGGTGGATACACTGAACCGGTAGGTCGCGCCGGGCTCCACGAAAGAGGTGAACCCGAAGAACGCCTCGTCGTCCTCCCAACGGCCGGCCGACAGGCCCGCGGTGCCGATCCCCGGCAGCGCCAGGTCGCCCAGCGGCTTGCCATCGATATCGAACTGGCGGATGCGCGTGGTGACGTTCTCGAGGTAGCTGACAAAGAGCCGGTCGCCGTGCAGGGTGGTGCGAGCGATGGCCAGCTTGGATTCGGGCACGATCTGCTTCCACTGGTCCGGAGCGGCATGGTTCAGGTCGACGCGCAGGATGCGCCGGTTGGGCGCTTTCCAATTGGTGTTCATCACCAGCATGTCGCCGGCGAAATCGGCATCGAATTCGCCATCCTCTTTCAACAGCGTCTGGAGCGACCCCGGCTGCCCGACCCGGTGGAAGTACAACTCGGTGCGCCTGGTCGGCACTCCGTCGCCGACCTGGATCAGCATCCAATGCCCATTCGCGGAAAGCTCGACTCCGATTCCTTGCGTCGGACCGTAGCCCTCGCCGAAGATCAGCTTGTCCTGCCTGGGATCGCTGCCCATGGCGTGGTAGAAGACGCGCGTGCCCTGTCCCACCGTGAAGCGGGAGTAATAAAAACCGCTCTTGTCGGGTTTGATCGCGAACGTGAAGTAGCGGCCGCGGGGAAGCTGGTCGGGGAGCGGCTTGCGCGTGTTCACATCGAGCAGGCGGACATCGGATTCATCTTCTCCGCCGCGGCGGACGCCGTACATCAGCAGATTTCCGTCCTCGGACAGCCCCAGCATCTGCACCGACGATGTCGGATCGTCGGTTACCTTGGCTGGGTCGACCAGGATTTCGTCTTTCCCCGTGAAGCCCTGACGCACGCAGATGGACCGGCGATCCTCGGAGGCCAAGCGCCGGCTGAAGATGTATCGGCCGTTGCGAACGACCGGCGAGCCGACGGAATCGATCTTGAGCAGCGCTTCAAATTTCTTGCGAAGCTGCTCGCGCCCCGGGATGTTATCCAGGTACGCCCGCGCGAATTTGTCCTGAGCGGCGAGCCAGGCGCGCGTTTCCGGGCTGTTCTGGTCTTCGAGCCAGCGGTAGGGGTCGGTGATGGTGACGCCGTGCAGCGTTTCGGTGACCGGCTCGGCTTTGGTGGGCGGCGGGGTAAAATCGGCCGCGAATGCAAGGGTAGCCGGTATGAGCAGCAGCCCCGGTTGACACTTGAAAAAGCTTCTCATCTTTCCTCCGCGTTGGTGAGGCAGCTCACGCTGGAGGCCCGATAATGGCGAACATCGGATCTTATAATAAATTTGTGTTCCGGGCCCCAGTGTTCATCTTACTCCTCACGGCTTCCCTCTCCCGCGCTGCCGGTCCCCAATTCTCCACTTACCTCGGGGGCATGTGGGGCGAGTTCGCCACCGCCGTGGCCACGGACTCAGCGGGCAACGTGTACGCAGCCGGGCTCACCGCCTCGCACGATTTCCCCGTCACGCCCGGGGCCTATCAGACGACTCACTCCGGCGACAACGACGCATTCGTCGCGAAATTCTCGCCTGGCGGGGCGCTCCTCTGGTGCACCTTTTATGGCGGATCCAGCTTCGAAACGGCCAACGCGATCGGCGTGGACCCTGCCGGCAACGTCATCATCGCGGGAACGACATCGTCCACCGATCTCCCGGTGGTGAATGCCGCCCAGCCCTCGCTCGACGACGGCCAGCTCAAGTATTACCGCGACGCGTTTGTCGCCAAGTTCAGCGCCGATGGCGCGCACCTGCTCTACGCGACCTATCTCGGGGGCGAGGGCAGCGATCTGGGGTGGGCCCTGGCGGTGGATGCCGCGGGCAACGCCTACGTCGCCGGCGACACAGAATCGTCGATCTTCCCGGGGCCGAACGGCACGGTTGCGCCTCCCGGCGGCTTCTCGAACACCTTCGTGGTGAAGCTATCGCCGGCGGGCAGCATCGTCTACACGTCGTTTCTCGGCAGCCTCACGATCCGCGGAATCGCTGTGGACCACGATTCCAACGTCTACCTCACGGGCGCCGGGCAGAGCATCTCACAAACGTCGCACGCGATTGTCTCCAAGCTCAGCGCCGATGGATCGCGCGAGGTCTACCGCGCGGCATTCGGCGGCTCGCTGTTCGACATAGGCACCGCGGTCGCGGTGGATTCGGCCGCGCGCGCGTGGGTCACCGGCATGACCGGGTCCGCCGACTTCCCGCTGGTGCGTCCCGCGCAGAATCTGTTTGGGGCGCGCTCGTTGTGGAAGTCCAGCGATACTACGGCCACGTGGAACCCGATCGACAACGCGCCCTTCGGCCAGATCTCGGCGATGTTTGCCGATTCGGGGACACTCTACGTCGCCGCCTTCGACGGGGGCCTTTTCTTCACTACGGACGGCGGCGCCACGTGGACGGCGGCGAACCAGGGACTGACCGGCGGAGCCATCTCCACGCTGGTGCGCGACGGGAGCGGAGCGCTCTACGTGGGCACGGCGAATGGTGTATACAAGTCGGCCGACGGCGCGAAGACGTGGAGCGCTGCTTCGGCGGGACTGCCCGCGAATGCTCCCGTGCAGCGTCTGGCGGCCGACCCGACGCGACCGGGCACGCTCTATGCCGCGGCCTCGGGATCGGTCTACAAGACTGCCGACGGCGGAGCTTCGTGGAGTGTGATGGCCACGCTCACCGACGCTTGCGGCAACTGCACCGGGGCGCTGGCCGTGGATCCGAACACGGGCAACGTGTTCGCAGGCGAAGTCCCGCCGATTCTCTTCCCGGGCTTTTTCGGCCCGCCGCCACCGCCGCCCAGCAAGCCGACACTGTACCGCTCGACCGACGCCGGGGCCTCGTGGACCGGCGCCCAAAACATTTTTGACAGCATCGGCAACTTTGTCATCGACGCGAGTAAGCAGCCGTCGATTGTCTATGCCGGGCCCGGACTGCGCAGCGACGATGGCGGGGTGACCTGGACGAAGATCGCGGGACCGCAGGGCGTCGCGATCCCCGGCAATCTCACGCTGGACCCCTCGACCGGCGCGCTCTATGCCGCCGTGCAGTATCCCAGCGTGGGGATTTACGTCTCATACGATCACGCGGCCACCTGGCAGCCCGCGCCCGGCACGCCGTTCACCGGGACTCAAGGCACGGTGCCGCCGATCGGCCTGCTGGCCACCGACGCGGCGGCGCGGGGCATCTTCTGGGCGGTGGCGCAGGGCTCGCACAGCGCGGCTTTCGTGGCCGAGCTCAGCGCCGATGGAGGGACGCTATTGTTCTCCACGTTTCTCGGCGGCCATCAGCTCTTCGATCCGGTGCAAAGTAACGGAGGCGGATTTATTCAGAACAACCTTTATGTGTCGGGCGGCACCACGTATGCCCAGGGAATCGCGCTCGACCCCGCCGGCAACGTGGTGGTCACCGGCGCCACGCGCTCGAAGGACTTTCCCACAGTCAACGCCTGGCAATCCGCGTCCGGCAATTTCCTGGACGTCTTCGTGACCGTGTTCTCCCCGGATGGCGGCAGCCTGCTGTACTCGACATACCTGGGCGGAGGCTTCAGCGACGGGGCACGCGCAGTTGCGGTCGAGCCGCAAGGCGCGATCTTGATCGTAGGACAGACTTACTCGGACGATTTTCCGGTGGTGAACGCCGCGCAGCCTCTCAAAGCCGCCTTCGACGATACGTTCATAATGAAACTTAGCTGGCAGTAAGCGGCGCAGTCATTTCTTCCGCAGCGTGAGCGGCATGCTGTCGGTTTCGTGAGTCCAGGCTCCCGTGATCTCGGTGCCTTCCTTGTTGAGCGTTCCGTGAAAGCTGCTATGCGCCACCTTGATGCCGAAGTCCACCGACTGCCCCGTCTGCTTCACGTCGTTGAGCGGCACGTGCATCGCGTTGGCGTCGGGGCTGTCCATGGTCGCCGCTACCGTCTTGTCCGGCTGATTCCTGAAGTGGACCACCAGCGGGAACACGCGGTTCGGCGTAGTCAGTGAGCCTTCCCAATCACCCTCCAGCTCTTTCGACACCGCCGGGCTCGGTGGAATCAACTCGACTTTCGCCTCGCCGGTGCGCTTGAACTCGACCGGCGCCGACCGCTGGGCGTTGGTCACCGTGCCTTTCAGGATTCCGTCCGGGCCGAGAGTGAGTTCGAAGCGGGCCATCTGCAATTCGACGGCGATGAACTTGACGGACGCGCCGTTCACCGCGATATCCATCACCACCAGCCCGGTGGCATTCGCGGAAGCGACGCCCATGCTGCCGATCCATTCCGACTTCGCATTTTGAGCCAGGTCAAGCGTCAGTCCGATCTCGCGGCCGTTCACCGGGAGTGTGCCTTCCCAGTGGCCGGCCGGGCCGCCCTGCGCGCAGGCCAGGCCCGCCAAGACGATGATCAGTGCGAATCTCATTTTGAGACTCCTTTGTCTGATTGAGTGTACACCCGGCGCAGGCCGAGACGGGATCGGTGCTTAAAGTCCCGGCGTTGGTTGGCTAATTCAACGTGACGAGCAAAACGCGAAACGGGTTTTCAGAGCTTTTCCCATTCGTTACGATCGATTCCAGCCTGATGAAGAATGCGCACCAGTAGGCCCCGGCTGATGTCCTCCGCATGAGGATTCGGAATGCGCAGCTTTCGCCCTCGCCCGCGCATGTACTGGTGATCGCCGCCGGATACAGGAGGGTCGAAACCCAGGGCGCGCAGGTATGCGATCAACTCTCTCCGTTTGATCGGGCCGATGGCCGGCACTCAAGCGACTTCCCGGATTTCGATGCGGTTTCCGTCAATCTCCGGAATCAGAGAGTGATCGGCGACGCTGAGAAGCAGCCATCCTTCCAGCACGCTCTCCAATTCTTCACGGCAAGCTTCGAGGGTCTTGGCATTGGCCCAGATGCCGGGAATGACCGGGATCTCGCCGTAGAACGAACCATCGTCCTCGACAATTTCGTACCGCGCCTGTCGCATGGCGGCCCGGATATACGATGTCAGCACAAGCCTATTATCCCATTACAGCGCTTGGAAGCAGAACTTCGCGGCAACACCGGCATCGCGTGGCCCAATCCGGTTCCTCCAGGGCGGCAGCATCACTTGACACCCGCCCCCGCACTCCGATACCACTTAGGTCATGCCCTACGACGGTGTTTCCAGACGACACTTCTTTTTCGGCTCGCTGCTTGCGGGCGCGGTGCCCGCAGGCGGATTCGGCAGCGTGCAATCGCTCAAGGCGCTCGGATACAAACCCTTCTACGACAAGCTGAACGTGGCCGCCATCGGATGCGGCGGGCAGGGCGGCGCCGACCTCAATGCCGCCGCGCAGACGGAGAACATCGTCGCGCTCTGCGACGTGGATGACGCGCGCGCCGCGGCCAATTTCAAGCGCTTCGAAAAGCAGCCGAAGTATAAAGATTTCCGCGTGATGCTCGATAAAGAGGGCAAGAACATCGACGCCGTCACCATCGGCATCCCCGATTTCATGCACGCGACCGTCGCCCTCGCTTGCATGCAGCGCGGCAAGCACGTCTACGTCGAAAAGCCGCTCACCCGCACCCCGTGGGAAGCACAGCTTCTGCGCGACGCCGCCGTCAAATACAAGGTAGCCACACAGATGGGGAACCAGGGGTTCTCGCACGAGTGCAACCGCGTCGCCGCCGAGATCGTCTGGAGCGGCGCCATCGGCGACGTGACCGAGGCCCACATCTCGGTCACGCCCGGCACCCATCCCACCGGCCTCCAGCAACTGCCGCCCGAGGAAAGCGTCCCCGACACGTTGAACTGGGACCTCTGGCTCGGCGGGGCCGCCATGCGGCCCTTCTCGAGCTATTACGTTCCCTACAACTGGCGCGGCTTCTGGGATTTCGGCACCGGACAGGTGGGTAACTGGGCGACGCATACGGCCGGGCCGGTGCACACGGCGCTGATGCTCGGCGCGCCGACGGGCGTGGAGTGCGTCAGCCAGGTGACGCCGAGCAAGTACACGTTCCCGGTGCGCGGCGTGGTGCGGCTCGACTTTCCGGCGCGCGGCGAGATGTCCGCAGTCAAGGTCTTCTTCCACGATTCCTGCCAACCCGGCGATCCGGAAACCTTCCACGTGCCGGGCATGGAGAACGAGGTCATCCTGCCGCCGGTCAACAATCTCACCGACAAGGGCCGTCCCATGGGCGGTGGACGCGGTGCGGGCGGCGGTGGAGGCGCGGGACGAGGCGCGGCGGCGGGTGGACGCGGGACTCCCGATCCGAACGCTCCGCGGCAGGGCGCCGGCGGTCCGGGCGTGCGCGTGTTCGGCGAACGTCCCGGCGCGGCGCAGACCGGAATCCTCTCGGGCAACGGGAGCGTGTTCGTCGGGACCAAGGGAATTATGGCGACGTCCAGCCGCGGGGAGGGCGTGTGGCTACTGCCGGCCGCGCGATGGGCGGAGTACCGGCTGCCTCCACAGCTACTGACGCGCTCGCCGGGACACATGCTGGATTGGGTGCGGGCCTGCAAAGGCGGCGACCCCGGATGCGCAGACTTCGCGATTACGGCGCCGTATGCGGAGTGGCTGAGCCTGATCCCGATCGCTTACCGGGTGCCGGGGAAGCTGGATTGGGACAGCAAGGGGCTGCGGTTTACGAATAACGCGGAAGCGAACAAGTATGTAAGACCGGCAACGCGCAAGGGTTGGGAAATGAAGTTATAGCGCGCTGCCCGCGGGTGCGGACCGGGTGGCCCGCGTTACTGTGACGAGGGCTTGCGCTTCGGCGGAACGGCCTTCGCCAACGGGGCCGACTTTTTCGGCGGTTTTGAATTTGACGCTGACGCGGTCGATGTCGAGCTCGAGCGTTTCGGCAAGGCGCTCGCGGATGGATATGCGGTAATCCTTCAGTTTCGGGCGCTCGAGGATCACAGTCGAATCGATGTTGACGATGTGATAGCCGCGCTCGGCGGCCAGTTCCTGGGCGTGGCGGAGGAACACCAGCGAGTCGCAGCCCTTCCAGCGCGGATCGGTGTCGGGGAAGTGCATGCCGATGTCACCCAGCGCGGCGGCACCGAGAATGGCGTCGGTAATGGCGTGGGCCAGGACGTCGGCGTCAGAATGACCTTCGAGCCCGAATTCGGAAGAGATGGTCACGCCGCCGAGGATCAGCGGGCGGCCGGGGGCGATGCGGTGGACATCCCAGCCGAGGCCGGTGCGGAGTTCGGGCATGGCGCAGCCTACCGGTGCTCCTCGGAGTGGAAGAGGTGCGCCAGGTCCATGTCGGTGGGTTTGGTGATCTTAATGTTGCGGTCGCTGCCGGGGACTACGGTGACTTCCACATCCAGGCGCTCGACCATGCTGGCTTCGTCGGTGGCGGAGAAGCCGTCCTGGCGCGCGGATTGAAACGCACGCACCAGAATGTCGTAGCGGAACACCTGCGGAGTCTGCGCCATCACCAGTTTTTCGCGCGGCAGAGTTTCGCGGATCTTGACGTGGCTGGTGCCGCGCGTGACCCGCTTGACGGTATCGACGGCGGGCACGCCGACGATGGCGGCTCCGGTCTCGATGGCTTCGTCGAGCACCTGGTCGATGGTGGCGGGGTCGATGAAGGGACGCACGGCATCGTGCACGGCGACGATGTCGGTATCGGGCCGGAGGGTACGCAGGGCATTTTCCACCGATTCCTGGCGCGAATTACCTCCAGCGACCACGCGCACCCGCGAGCCGAATTCGCCGGCGAGCATGTCGCGGACCCAGTCGATATCCTCCGGGCGGACGGCGACCAGGATCTCGCCGACGCGCGGATTGGCGGCGAATTTCCGGACGGTGTGAATGAGGATGGGCGAGCCGTCGAGGAGCATGAACTGTTTTCGGCTGGTGCCGGCCTTTTCCGCGGGGCCTTTGCCCATGCGGGTACCGAGGCCCGCGGCGGGCAGGATGACGGCGACTTTCATTCGATTACGATTCTATCGTGGTTTTTTCGGGCGCGACTGCCGGGGCAGCCGCGGCGGCGGCCTGTGCTTCGGGCTTGCGCGGCGGACGCTCGTGGCGGTCGGTGGCAGCCGCGGCGTGCTGGCGCTCGTCGAACTTGCCGAAGATCATTTTGCCCGCGGTGGTCTGCAGCACGCTGGTCACGGAGATGTCGATGGTCTTGGAGATCATCTTCTTGGCATTGTCCACCACTACCATGGTGCCGTCGTCGAGGTAGGCCACGCCCTGGTTGTATTCCTTGCCTTCCTTGAGGATGAAGACGCGCATCGTCTCGCCGGGCAGCACGATGGGCTTGAGAGAGTTGGCCAGCTCGTTGATATTGAGCACCTCGACCCCGTGAAGCTGGGCGACTTTGTTGAGGTTGAAGTCGTTGGTGACCACTTTGCAGTCGTAGACTTTGGCGAGCTCGATCAGCTTCATGTCGACCTCGCGGACTTGGGGAAAGTCTTCCTCGACGATCTGCACGTTGAGGTGCGCCATTTTCTGGATGCGCTGGAGGATGTCGAGGCCGCGGCGGCCGCGGTTGCGCTTCATGGAGTCGGCCGAATCGGCGACCAGTTGAAGCTCGCGCAGGACGAATTGGGGGATGACCAGCACGCCGTCGAGGAAGCCGGTTTCCGCGATATCGGCGATGCGGCCGTCGATGATAACCGAGGTATCCAGGATTTTGAAGGATTTCTTCGAGGCCTTCTCGCCGCCGAAGATGCCGCCGAGCGCGGCCAGGTTGAGCATGTCGCCCTTCTTGGCGCCCACGATCAGACCGATGTAGGTCATGAGCAGGAGCAGGCTGACATGCAGAAAGGGCTCGGGTGTGGCTTTAGCCAGGATCAGGGAAAAGACGTAGGCCCCCACGATGCCCATGACGGATCCGCAGGCGGCGCCGATCAACCTTTTCAGGCTGACTTGCTCCAGGCGGATCTCGAAGAAGATGATGGCGGCGCCCAGGATAAAGCCGAAGGATCCGGCGATCCAGGGGTTGAGTTGGAAAGGATGCAGCAACCAGGCGGAAGCTGTCAGGACGATGACAAAGAGTACCCGTGCAATAACCAAGTCAAACAAGCGAGCACCCCCTTGGAGGTGAGTATGAAATCCGGATGAGGCTCTTCCCTGCGAAAAACCCTGTCAGCATGCGAGTCCATCTCGCGCCAAGAGTATACCACCGAATCGGCGAGTCGGTCTTTTTGAAAGTTCTGAGGTATTTTCCGTCAGCTTTCTACGGGAAATCGTAGGGGGCCCATCCCGAATCCTGGAGATTGGTGGGGGCGGCGGCACGTTTTCAATGAGTTGCGGCTGGCAGGTGGAATGCACACGGGAAAGGCGGGTTCTAAGGGGTTTTTCCTCGCTTTTGGTGAGTTGCCTCGTCTAGGCTGTTTGCCGCCCCGCGCGTGAAGGAACCATCTCCCGCGTGCGGGGTTTTTTTCTGTCTTCTTCCCGCCTGCTACACTGAGTTTTCAACCGATGCCAGGGATTTATGCGCGATGGATGGATCGTTGGGAGCGAAAGCTCGCCACCCGTGACACAAACCGGGTGGTCCTGCCGTTCGAGTGGGGCACGGAATGGCTTGCGGGCATTGGATTTCCGGAGTTCCCCGTGCATGTCAACGGCAACTCGGCGGAGTGTGTGGAGGGATTTGTGTCCGCGGCCCTCGCGGATAGCGCCCGGTTTTTCGCCTACGAGCCGGTGCGCGACTACCGGATCGAGGGCGGCGAACTGACGTTCACCAGCCCGGTACACACGGCATACGCAGGGAACAATACGGCCCGCGCCCTCTGGTTCCCGGCCGAAAAAGACGGTGGCCGGGCACTGGTCGTGCTGCCGCAGTGGAACTCCGGGCCGGATGGCCACGTGGGCTTGGCCAAGTTGCTCAACCGCTTCGGGATCAGTGCCTTACGCATGACCATGGCGTACCACGCGGAGCGCCGCCCGCCGGAGACCCAGCGCGCCGATTTTCACTGTTCGAGCAATATCGGCCGGACCATTCACGCGTCCCGGCAGAGCGTGATCGACGTGCGGGCTTGCCTGGACTGGCTGACGCAGCAGGGGTATGGGCGGCTAGGGATCCTGGGCACCAGCCTGGGTTCGTGTGTGGCGTTCATCGCGGCGGCGCACGATGCCCGCGTGCGGATGGGGATTTTCAATCACGTCTCCATGTACTTCTCCGACGTGGTATGGACCGGGCTCTCGACTCAGAACGTGCGCGAGGGGTTTGGCGACCGCGTCACCCAGGACGACCTGCGCCGCTACTGGAGCGTGATCTCGCCGGCGAGCTACCTGAAGCGTATGAAAGGAAGGGATTTGAAGTCGTTGCTGGTGTGGGCGAGCCACGATTCCACATTTCTGCCGGTGTACTCGCAGCAGGTGCTTGAGAGCTTCCACCAACTGGAGCTGCCGCATGAGGTGTTCAACCTACCCTGCGGGCACTACACCACGGGCCAGTTCCCTTTCAACCTGATGGACGGGCTGGCAATGTGCCGTTTTGCGGCGCGCGCCTTGTAACTATACCACTGCATATAGGAGTCAAGGGGCATCATGCCACAGGATGCTGCGCTGGGTCGAGGATTCTACCAAAACTCATATTGACAATCCGCGACCTCCGTGAGAATATGCGGTTATCACTGAAGAAGGAGGTGGTCCAGCAAACATGGATAGTAGTAGTAAAAGACCGCGAGAGGTGGCCGACTGTTGAAGTCGAGCCTCTAATGTAGCCGATTCCGCTTCAGTGGCGGGATCAAGTTCCTGTGGACCGGCTGCCTTTTCGCGTCAGCTAAAGCCTCAGGTATCTCTTACAAGGCTAACCGTCCCCCGTGCGCCATAGGGCGCACGGGGGTTCGCGTTTCTGGTATACTATAACTTCCCCGTATCGAAAGGATTCCGCAACAAAATGAAGGCTGGTATTCACCCCGCGTATAACGAAGTGAACGTCATTTGCGCCTGCGGGCACACGTTCAAGACTCGCTCGACGCACAAGGGCGACATCCGCGTGGAAATCTGTTCCTCTTGCCATCCGTTTTTCACCGGGAGGCAGAAGCTGGTGGACACCGCCGGGCGCATCGACCGCTTCGAAAAGAAGTATCAGGGCACGCGCGGCGGCAAGAAAGCGCAGCCGACCACCTAAGCCGTTTGCTGACGCGCCCGGCTGCTGAAAACGCTACTTCTTGAACTGATCCCGCTGCTGCTCGTGGAGTTTGTGTTGCCGGTCGCGCTCGGTGCGCCAAGCTTCGTATAACGGACGCTGGTCGGGGTGCAAGATGGCGGTGATGCGCTCCACCTGGTGGCTCTGAATGGCTTCCCGCTCGGGGCGCCACTTCTCGTTGAGGGCATCGCGCTCCGGCTTGATCTTCTCGTTCAGCTTGTCGACTTCGTCGCGGGTCTGGTCGAGAATCCCGTTGAGGGCGGTGATCTGCTGGTCGTCGAGTTTGGCGGCTTTGGTCAGGCTGGCGGTATAGTTCCGGCGGAATTCCTCCGGGGTCGGGCGGTGTCCCGGTCCGGCGGCGTTCGTTCCCCGAGTCTGGACGGAGCCCACGGAGTACAACCGGTAGGCGAACGCGCCGAGAACCGCCCCGCTGAAGAACACGAGGAGCAGGGAGAGGAGGGCGGAGAATCTGGTTTTGGGCATGACGCCTCTTTAGCGGTGATCGGCAAGGCCCAAGACGGCAGGGCTAGTCAGGTCCACGGCGTCCGCGCTATTGTAGTCGGCCAAGGCTTCGACATAGGTTTGAGCATCGAGGCCAGGAGTGGTGCGTGGAATGGCCATGTAGACCCCGAGAGCGATGGACAGCGCAACCGCGGCCGTGGCCAGCGCATTGGCCATACGGCTGAATGAGAACGTGAACCGCTGCCGCGATTCAATTCGTGCCCACAGGCTGGGCATAAAGTTAGCGCTCGTCTCCGGGGCCACACAAGCCTCGCGATAGGCCTGGAACAGCGCATCCAATTTTTCGTCGTCGCTGCCGCGCATCGGGTTCATTTTACCTCTACATCACCGGCATTAGCCGGCTCCCTCCGTTTTCTCCGCCGATCCGAAGGCTTTCAGGACCCGCTGGCGGGCCCTGAACAATCGGACCTTAAGAGCATTTTCGTTGACCTTGTACACCTTTTCAAGCTCTTTCAACGAAAGGCCCTCTACCTCTTTCAACATCAGAAGAATGCGATCGGCTTCGCTGACGCCGCCGAGGAGCGAATCGACGGCCTCGCGAACCTTCTTCTGATGCTGGTCTTCCTGTTCCGCTTTGCCGCCCGCCATGGCATCGGCCATCATGACCTGCTGCTCGCTGAGATCAGACATGCGGAATTCCTGGCGGCGCCGCTGCTTGCGTAAGTAATCGTACGCCGCGTTCACCGTCAAGCGGTACAGCCACGGTTCAAAGACCTCTGCCGTCCGCAATTGATCGAGGGAAAAATAAAGCCGCAGGAAAACTTCCTGTGCGACATCCTCGACATCTTCCGGACGGGCGATCAAACGGGTGATCGTCCCCATGATGCGTTTCCGGTAGGCCAGAACGATTTCGTTGAACGCCGCGCTGTCGCCTTTCTGCGCGCGATTGATCAACTCGAAATCAACCAGCATGCCGCACCATCGGGAGTGCCGGCATCCGGTCTGCGCATCTGCTCCGAAATGTAAGGCGTACCGGCAAGTAGACAGGTTACAAGGCTTTGCGGGTGAAGGCAAAGGCCCGCACTAGCCACCAAGGGCCAGTCCCATTATTCCAGAAAATCCCGAAAACGTCACGAATTGAAGGAGTTGGCAACAGTAACGGGCCAGACTCCGGCCTTATTACAGATATAATTCTCCGATGGAGACTGGCGTTGACGCGGACACCTGCCTGCGCCGCATTGCCGGGCTCGATCCCCAGATCCGAGCCTGGGTAGAGGTTCTCCCGGATCCCGAAGGTGCAATGGATGGCCCTCTGCGCGGCGTACCTTACGGCGCGAAGGATATTTTCGAGACACGCGGCCTCGCCACCGAATACGGTTCCCCGATCTATGCCGGCCGCAAAGGCGATCGCGACGCTCACCTGATCAGGCACCTGCATGAAGCGGGCGCGGTGCTGCTGGGCAAGACGCGCACTACCGCCTTCGCATCGTTCGACCCGGCGCCGACCAATAATCCGCGATTCCCCGGCCACACGCCCGGTGGCAGTTCGTCCGGTTCGGCCGCGGCGGTCGCGGCAGGCATGGTGCCCTTCGCCATCGGCACGCAGACGCTGGGAAGTGTGCTTCGACCCGCGTCGTACTGCGGCATCTGCGGATTCAAGCCCAGCTTCGGGCTGATCGCCTACGAGGGCGCGCTGCCCTTCGCGCCGTCGCTCGACACCGTCGGGTTATTCACTGCCACCGCCGCCGATATGAAATGGCTGTGGGCGCGCGGATTCGGCGGCGAGTTCGATGCCGAGCTGCATCGCGCGGCCCTGATGCGCGTACCCACCGAGGAACCGATGGCGCGGGCGCTCACGGATGCCGCGGCGCGGCTGCGCACCCAGGGAATCCGGGTTGACGACGTCGACGCTCCGACGGGATGGAAGGACCTGGTCGACGCCGCGTTTCTCATCAACCGGTACGAGGGCGCGCGCAGTCATCGCGAGCGCTACGCGGAATTCGGCGAGCGGATCGGCATGAAGCTGTCGGCGCTGGTGCGCGACGGGCTGGCGCTTCCCGAGGCCGCCTATGAAGATGCGCTCGGCATGGTGGAGCGGATGCGCACCGAGATCTCGGCCATGTTCTGGGAATATCCGGCGATCCTCTCGGCCGCGGCCGGAGGGCCCGCTCCCGAGGGGCTCGCTTCGACGGGCGACCCGTCGCACAACGCCCCATGGACGGCGCTGGGACTGCCCGCGATCTCGGTGCCGCTGCCGGCGCCGGTTCCGCTCGGATTGCAGATCGCGGGCGCCTGGGGCCGGGACGACGCGCTGGTGGCGGTGGCGGCGCACGCCGAACGGCTAATATCGGCGGTTAACGCGGGCTAACCTTGGTGCGCTTGTCAGCCCTAACTGCCATGTCCTATATGTGAGTTGTGGCTGCCGATTGGGAAATCCGGCTGGACCGGTGGCTGGCCGAAGGCGTGCTCGACCTCGCGACGGCGGAGCGTATCCGGACGTGGGAGCGCGAGCAGGCGCAGTCGCAAGGTTTGCGCTGGCCGATTCTGCTGGCGATGGTGTGCGGCGCGGTGCTGGTGTCGTCTGGTGTGCTGCTCTTCGTCTCCGCGCACTGGGACCAGCTTTCGCCGGCGCAGCGAATGACCGTGGTGCTGCTCCTGGTGGCTTGCTTCCATGCCGGGGGCGCCGCGGTGGCGGAGCGCTTCGAGGCCCTGAGCCTGGCGATGCACACCGTGGGCACGGTGGCGCTGGGCGCGGGCATTGCGCTCGCCGGGCAGATCTTTAATCTCTCTGAGCATTGGCCCTCGGCGATCTTGCTATGGGCGGTGGGCGCGGCCCTGGGCTGGCTGCTACTGGGCCACTGGACGCAGGCCGCGCTAACCGCGATTCTGGTGCCATGGTGGCTGGCCGGCGAATGGCTCACGCAGCGCACCGGCTCGTTCGGCACGCTGCCTGTGGCCGTCGGAATCTGCGCGCTCAGCGCCACCTATTTGAGCGCGCGCCGCAGCGCCGCCGATGGTGCGCTGCGCAAAGCCCTGGGCTGGATCGGCGGCCTCGCGCTGCTGCCCGCGGTCGCGCTCACCGCGTCGGATTCGTGGACCACCACGCCCTTCCGGTCCGCGGACGCTCCAGCGTGGGCCGCCGCGATCGTGCTGCCCATCGGGATCGCCTTTCTTCTGCGCGGGCGCGAAGCGGTGTGGAACGCGACCGCGGTGTTCTGGACGCTGGTGCTGGCGGCACTGGCGGGATCGAGTCCCGAGCACCTGGGAATCTACTTCTGGTGCGCGGTGGGGGCGGTGGGGCTGTCGATCTGGGGCATCCACGATTCGCGCCCCGAGCGTATCAATCTCGGGATCGCGGTATTTGCGTGCACGGTGTTTGCGTTCTACTTCTCGAGCGTGATGGACAAGATGGGCCGCTCGGAGAGCCTGATGGGACTGGGGGTGCTGTTCCTGGGCGGCGGCTGGGTGCTGGAACGGACGCGGCGGCGCCTGATGGCCCACATCCGGACGGAGGCGTCATGAAGCCGGTGTATCGGGGAGCTACGCTGATGGCGCTCCAATGCCTGCTGGTGCTGGCTGTGGCGGGCAAGTTCGCATGGGATCGCGACCGCCTGCCGCGGGCGTGGGCCAGTGCCACGCCCGTGGATCCGAACCTGCCGATTCGCGGGCGTTACGTGGTGCTGCAACTCCGCGTCGAGCCCGCAGCGGGCAACGATTCGTGGCTGACCGCGCGGCTGGCGGCGGAGAACGGAAGGCTGGCGGCGCATCCGGTGGCATCCGGCGGAGTGCCGGTCTGGCGGCGGAGCCCGCAGGTCTGGGTACTTGCCGAGCCGGTCGCGTACTTCATTCCGGAGCATGCGGCAGATCCGAGCCGCGTCGGGCCAGGCGAGGAACTCTGGGCCCAAGTGTCCGTGCCGCCCAGCGGTCCGCCGCGGCCGGTGCGGCTGGGAATCAAGAAGGACGGAGTGATCCGGCCACTGGATTTGCAGTAGCGCGCGCTCGACGAAAGATAGCCTTGGCCCGGCGCGCAACCAACTACACTGTTGGTGGATGAAATGCCGGCTCTCGATTCTTCTGCTGTGCGCGCTCGCGGGCTTCGCCCAGGCGCTGAAGCAGGCGCCCGAGGCACGGACGTTCGACGCGGTAGCGACCGATGCCGCCGGCAAGCCGGTGCCGGGCCTGACGGCTGAGGATTTCGAAGTCACGCAAGACGGTGCGCCGCGGAGGGTCGACAGCCTGGAATGGTGCGGCACTCCGCGCCAGATTGTGCTCATCGTGGACGATCTCGGACTCAGCCCCGAACGCGCCCTCGCCACACAGAGCCTGTTGCAGAGGTTTGTGGCAGACCAACTGGCGCCGGACGACGCGGCCGCGCTCCTGCGAACCTCCTCAGGCGCCGGGTGGCAGCAGCCGCTGGTTACCGACCGGCGCCCGTTGATGGAGCAAATCGACCGCATCCAACCCCTGGGGCACGGATTGAGCGGCGCCGCCGCCGCGAGCGCCCTGTGGCAATCGATTCGGTCGGCCGTCGAGGGACTGCGCAGCGTCCCCGGACGGAAGGCGGTGGTGCTCATCTCGGAGCATCTGGACGCTCCCCTGGCTCGCGGCAGCGACCCGGACTATGCGCGCAACGGCATCCGCGCGGCGGCGCACGCAGGGATGGCCGTTCTGTACACGGTGGATCCGCGCGGGCCGGCTGAGCCTCCACGCGATTCCGCGCTCGTATGGCTGGTTCGCGAGACCGGCGGTTTGGCCGCGCCCGATCTCGCCGCGGTCATGCGCGATCAGCAGGGCTACTATGTTTTCGGGTTCCATCCCGGAGGTGAAGGCGCGGCGTCGACGCCGGTGGTGCTCAAACTCCGAAATAAGATTCTGGGTTTGCGCTGGCGTTTCGGATTTCTGAGTCCGCCGGACGGTCCGCGCGGGCCGGTGCCGCCCGGGCGCGGTGTGGCGATCGACCGGGCGTTGAAAGGCGCAACGGAGGGCAGCGATCTCCGCGTGCGGGTCACGCCCCTGTTCGCCGGCTTCACCCGCAATGGAGCCGCGATCGAGGTGCTGGTGAAGATCGACGTGAACAACCTCTCGGACATGCGCAGCCTGAAGGTCGCTCACCAGCTCGATGTCGAAGTCCACGTGGCCGTTTACAACGATGCCGGAAAATTGGCCGGCCCTCCCGGGCAGGGCTACGACCTCATGCTGATCGACCATCAATACGAAAGAGCGAAGGCTGAAGGACTGGTCTACGCCACCCGCTTGACCGTGCCCAGCGCGGGCGGCTACCAGGTCCGCGCGGCGGTGATCGACGGCCTTTCGGATCGCTGCGGCTCGGCCATGCAGTTCATCGAGATTCCCGCGGTTAATCAGGGAGCCTTCGCGGTCAGCGGAATCGTGCTCAATGCGGGGGCGGAGCAGAACGCCACGGAGGGCATCCGGCTGGCGCAGGAGACGGCGGCGGTCCGCCAGTTCAAGACCGGGGCGCCCATCGCGTTCACCTACAGTGTGTTCAACTCGACGCTTGGCCCAGCGAAGGAATCGCGCCTGCGCGTAAAGACCAACATCTATGCCACGGGCAGGCAGGTGTACGATGGACGGCCCGTGGATCTGGACTTTCCGGCGGCGACCAGCAATGTGCGGAGCGTCAACGGCAAGGTGCAGCTCGACAGCAGCCTGTCGCCGGGCGAGTATGTGATCGAGGTGGAAGCCATCGACCTGCTCGCGAAAGAGGTGGCGCCGCGCGTTGCGTGGCAGTACATGACCTTCGAAGTGCGGTAGGATTGCACATGTCCCTGCGCTCCCGCCTGGAGCATCACTTCCAATTCCAACCACTCGGGGCCCGGTGGCGGACCGAGATTCTGGCCGGATTCACCACGTTCATGACGATGGCGTACATCATTTTCGTGAACCCGGCCATCCTGCACGAGACTGGGATGCCGCTGCCCGCAGTGACCGCTGCCACGTGCATTTCTGCGGCGGCCGGCAGCTTTCTGATGGGCGGACTGGCGAACTACCCGATCGCGCTCGCGCCGGGTATGGGACTTAATGCCTACTTCACGTATGTGGTGGTGAAAGGAATGGGCGTGCCGTGGCAGGTGGCGCTGGGCGCGGTCTTCATCTCCGGCACCGCTTTCCTGCTGCTCACGCTGGTCGGCGTGCGGCAACTGATTCTCTCCGCCATTCCATTCGAGCTGTACTCGGCGGTAGCCGCGGGCGTCGGGCTGTTCATCGCGCTCATCGGGTTCCGCAACTCGGGGATCATCGTCCCCAGCGCGGCAACCACGGTGACGCTGGGCAAACTCGGCGACAAAAGCACTGCGCTGGCGCTGTTCGGGCTGCTGCTGATCGCGACGCTGCTGGCGTGGCGGGTGCGCGCAGCGATGCTGATCGGCATCCTGACCACGAGTGTAGTGGGGCTGCTCACGGGCGTCGCGAAATGGACGCCGCAGACCTACGGTCTATCGGACCTGGCCGCGACCGCGGGCAAACTCGATGTCGCCGGCGCTGTGAAAGTCGGCCTGCTGGAGATCGTCTTTGTCTTCCTATTCATCGATCTTTTCGATAACATCGGCACGCTGGTGGCCGTGGGCAAGAAGGCCGGGCTGTTCAATGAGAAGCAGCAGATTCCACGGCTGAATCGCATCCTGTTTTCGGACGCGACGGCGTCCATCGTGGGCTCGCTGACGGGCACGTCGACGGTGGTGAGTTACATCGAGAGCGCGGCCGGAGTGGCGGCGGGCGGGCGCACGGGAGTGACGGCGATCGTGACGGGCGCGCTGTTCGTGATCGCGCTGTTCATCGCGCCGGTGGTGGGCGCGATTCCGGCCGCGGCGACTGCCCCGGCGCTGATTGTGGTGGGCAGCATGATGGCGTCGGTGATGGGCGAGATCGCGTGGCACGATCCGGAGGTGGCCGTGCCGGCGTTTTTGACGATGGTGACGATTCCGCTGTCGTTCAGCATTGCGAATGGGCTGGCGTTCGGGTTCACCTCGTACAGCATGATCAAGATTCTGCGCGGCCGGTTTGGAGAGGTGAACTGGTTCGTATACCTGTTGACGGCGCTGTTCGTAGCACGGTTCGTGTACCTGTCGAGCGCGGGGTAGAACTATCATGATGGGATGACCCGCCGCACCGCTCTCGCCGTTCTCGGCGCCTCGCTTGCGCGAGCCGCCGGGCGCATCCCGGCCAACAAGAACCTCAAGTGGGCGCTCGGCGCCAACCTCTGGAACTCGTTTCCGCGCGTGCCGTTCACAGACATCCTCGACATCATGCGCGACACCGGGTTCATCGGCATCCGGCTCACGCAGTTTCCGCAGATCCTCAAGACCTACGACATCACCGCGGCGCAGGTGCGGGCGGAGTGCGAGAAGCGCGGGTGCCACGTCATCACGATTTCGTTCAACGGCCCTACCTACGACCCGGCGCGACACAAGGAGGTCATCGCGTCGGCAAAAACCGCCATGACCTTTCTGAAGGACTTCGGCGCCGAGCACCTGGTGGTCTTTCCACCGAACCGCACCAACCTCACCGAGGCCGGCTTCAAGGCAATGTGCGACTGCTTCAACCTGATCGGCGAGACGGCCAACTCGATGGGCTTCAAGGCGGGGCTGCACAATCATATGAACGAGATGGTGCAGACCGCCGAAGAGATCGACCGGTGCATGGCCACGACCGACCCGAAGCTGTTCCACTTCTCGCCCGATACCGCGCACCTCTACCTCGCCGATTGCGACGTGGCCAAGACGCTGGAGAAGCACAAAGCGCGGCTCATGCTGCTCGACTACAAGGATGCGCGGCACGTCACCGGAAAGATCACAGACGATGTGTTCGATCTCGGCGACGGCGCGGTCGATTTTCCGGCTTGCCATCGCGTGCTGAAGTCGATCAACTTCAAGGGATGGCTGTGCGTCGACCTCGACGTCGCGCGGAAAGGGCCGCGCACCAGCTACGAGCGGTGTGCAGAATACGTGGTCAACAAGCTGGAGCCCATCTATGTCTGAGCCGACGCGACGCACCTTCCTCGCCGGAGCCGTTATGAACGCATTCGCTGCGCCGAACTACCGCATCATCGATCCGCATGTGCATGTCTGGAAGCACGACCCCGCGTTTCCGTTCGCGCAGGGGGCTAATGTCCCGGCGCGCGACGCGGCGCCCGAAACGCTGCTCGAACTGATGAAGGCCAACGGCGTGGAGAAGACCGTCATCATCCAGGTGATTCACTACCGCTACGACAACAGCTACCTGGCCAGTGTTCTTAAGAAATATCCCGGGACATTCCAGGGGGTGGCGCGGGTCGATCCGCTCGATCCGGCGGCGCCGGACCATCTCTCGCGGCTCACCGAGCAGGGCTTTCGCGGAGTGCGGCTCAGCCCCGCCGGCAATGCGACCGGCGACTGGTTCCACGGGCCGCTCATGCCGCCGCTTTGGAAGCGCTGCCAAGAGCTGAAGGTTCCGATGACGGTGCTGGCGCCGATCACCAGGATGCCCGAGGTCGGGTTGCTGCTCGAGAAGCTTCCCGAGCTGACGGTCGTCATCGACCACATGGCGGATTGCCCGATCGATCAGCCGGCGGAGCTGGAAAAGCTGATCGCGCTGAAGCGCTACCCCAAGGTGTTCGTAAAGATCTCGCACGCCTGGTCGCTTTCGAAGCAGGCCTATCCCTGGCGCGACGTGCATCCTCAAATCCGGCGGCTGTACGACGCATTTGGCCCGCAGCGGCTGATGTGGGCCACCGACTGGCCGATCATCGAAAATTCCAAGGCCACTTATGACCAGGCGTTGAAGGTGGTCCGCGACGAAATGGAGTTCCTGAATGCCGATGATAAATCCTGGATTCTCTCGAAGACGGTCGAGCGTGTCTGGCCGTTCGGAGAAGCTCACCGCTGAGACGCAGAGACGCAGAGGAAACGCAGAGAGAACGAGACTGACGAGACTTTGCGTGGTCTCGGCGGCTCTGTGTCTCTGCGCCGGGTTCACGAGTGCGCAGATTCCGGCGCAGGACGCGCGCAACGCCGCCGACCCACCCAACACCGACACCCACTTCACGGCGCGGAGCTACAAGACGCTCGCGGAGTGGCAGGAGCGGCGCGCGTACCTGCGGAAACAAATTCTTTCCGCCGCGGGTCTGCTGCCGATGCCGCCGAAAACGCCCTTGAATCCGCAGATCTTCGGGCGCATCGAGAACCGCAACTACACGATCGAGAAGGTGCTGCTCGAGACCATGCCCGGATACTACCTGGGAGGCAACCTCTATCGGCCGCTCGGGAAGGTCGCGCCGGAGGGCGGGTTCCCCGCGATCGTCTCGCCACACGGGCACTGGAGCCAGGGGCGGCTCGAGAATACCAACCTTGCTTCGATCCCGGCGCGCTGCATCAACCTCGCGCAGCAAGGCTACGTGGTCTTCGCCTACGACATGGTGGGCTACAACGACACCATCCAGACGCCGCACGAGTTCCAGACCCGCGAATACCTGCTGTGGGACTTCGGCCCTTACGCGCTGCAACTTTGGAACTCGATCCGGGCGGTCGATTTTCTCGAATCGCTGCCGGAGGTGAACCGCCAGAAGATCGGAGCGACGGGCGCCAGCGGCGGGGGCACACAGACGTTTTCGCTTGCCGCCGTCGACGACCGCATCCAGTTCGCGGCGCCGGTCAACATGGTCTCGCTGATCATGCAGGGCGGCGCCATCTGCGAGAATGCGGCCAGCCTGCGGTTCGACACCAACAACGTCGAGTTCGCCAGCATGTTCGCGCCCAAGCCGATGATCATGGTCGGTGCTACAGGCGACTGGACCAAGAACACGGCCACGGAGGAATATCCCGCCGTCAAGGCGATCTACCAGCTCTACGGCAAGCCCGAGAACGTCGAGATGTTCTACCAGGACGCTCCGCACAACTACAACCAGGCGGCACGCGAAGCCGTGTATACCTTCTTCGGCAAGACCGTCCTCGAGCTTGGCGGTCCGATCAAGGAGCGCAACATCCGCGTGGAGCAGCCTTCGGCCATGCTGGCTCTCTTCAACCGGACGTTGCCGGCCAACGCGCTCGATTTTCCGGGTGTGTTTGCCGAGTGGAAGCAACGGAGCCGGGATGCTGCCGAGGCGGTCACCGACCGCGGCCAGGTTCGGGAGATGCTGGAGTTTGCGCTGGGAGCGGAGTGGCCGGCGCACGTGATCTCCGAGACCCACGGCGAGAACTTCGCGCTCAGCCGCGAAGGGCGCGGCGACCGGGT
>DATJYW010000446.1:0-35267 GCA_035499435.1 Candidatus Acidiferrales bacterium
CAGCGCGGCGGCCCCGGGAAGCTGCGCGGCAAGCGATTCCGCGCGCGCGCGGTCGAGGTCCACGATGGTCACGGTGGCGCCGGCCGCGGTCAGCGCCCGGCACGTCGCTTCGCCGATGCCGCTGGCGCCGCCGGTCACCAGCGCTCTGCGGCTGTCGAGACGGAAAGGGGGCAGTTGGCTTGACATAAATCTGATTGTGCAACGACTGGAGGCGACGCGTGGTAGAACAGAGGCTGGAAAGGCGAAACGGACATGGCGACAACCAGGTTGGCCGCAACCATTCCGGCGCTGTGCATGATCGCTGCGGCGCAGCCGACAGGGCCTCGGACAGGCCTGTTTTATGTTATGGAATTGCGTTCTCCCGATGGCCAGATCGTGATGCAGGTCTCCGGCGGATCGAACCTCACATATGAAGTGACGTATCGCGGCGTTCCCGTAATCGCGCGATCCGTGATGGGGTTCGAGTTCCAGGGCCAGGCGGCGCTCGGGCCGAACATCACCATCGCGCCAGGCAGCCCGGGCAAAATCAGTGAACAGTACCTCGTGCCCGCGGGAAAAGCCAGCACGATCCGCAATGAGTGCAACACCGCGACAGTCGAGGCACGCGAGACGGCCACACCGAACCGTCGTCTCACCATCGAGGCGCGCGCGTATAACGAAGGTGTAGCTTTCCGCTACCTGCTGCCCGAGCAGGAAGGCCTGTCAGACTTCAAGATTACCAACGAGCGCACACAATTCCTGATGGGCCGGGAAGGCACCGCGTACCCGCTCATCCTCCGCAACTACCGCACGTCCTGGGAGGATAACTACCACACCCTCCCCATCAGCGGCCTCCATCCCGAGTACCTGATCGCCATGCCGCTGCTGATGGAACTGCCGGGAACCGCATACGTCGCCATCGCCGAGGCGAACATCGAGAACTACTCGGGCATGTACCTTCAACACGACGGGCGCAATGCCCTGGCCTTGAATGCCCGCCTCTCCCCGCGCATCGACGATCCCGCAGTGTCGGTGACCGGCAAGACTCCGCTCGCAACCCCTTGGCGCGTCATCCTGATCGGCAGCGAGCCCGGCCGGCTGATCGAATCGAACATGGTGCTGAATCTCAATCCTCCGTCGGCCATCGCCGATACGTCCTGGATCAAGCCCGGGAAAGCATCGTGGGACTGGTGGTCCGGACCGTACGACGAGGGCGTGAATTTCCGCCCCGGCAAGAACACGGAGACCATCAAGCACTACGTCGATTTCTCGTCCCAGGCCGGATTCGAGTACTTCATGCTGGATGCCGGCTGGGCGGTAGTGGTCCGCGGAGGCCCGAGCGACTCCGGCGTCGATCTGACCAAGGTGCGTCCCGAAATCAACATGCCCGAAGTCCTCGACTACGCCAGATCGAAGAACGTAAAGCTCTGGCTGTGGGCGCACTGGACCGACGTTGACCGCCAGATGGAAGCCGCCTTCCCGCTGTACGAGAAGTGGGGCATCGCCGGCGTCAAGATCGACTTCATGGACCGGGACGATCAGCAGATGGTGGATTTCTACCGGCGCACGGCGAAGTTCGCCGCCGAGCATCACCTGATGGTGGATTTCCACGGCGCCTACAAGCCCGACGGCCTGGAGCGCACCTGGCCCAACGTCCTCACGCGCGAAGGTGTGCTCGGCCTCGAATACAACAAGTGGAGCGGACGCGTCACCCCGGAGCACAACGTGATGTTGGCGTTCACGCGGCTCATTGCCGGTCCCATGGACTACACTCCCGGCGGCTTCCTCAACGTGACTCGCGAGGAGTTCCAGCCGCGCAACCTCCATCCCATGGTGATGGGCACCCGCGCGCATCAGACTGCGCTGTTTGTCGTCTACCTCAGCCCGTTCGAGATGGTCAGCGACCATCCCGAAGCCTACCAGGGCCAGAAGGAGTTGAAGTTCCTCAGCGCCGTCCCGGCCACGTGGGATGAGACACGCGTCATCACCGGCAGAGTCGGCGAGTACATCGCCGTCGCGCGCCGCAAGGGCCGCGAATGGTTCATCGGCAGCATCGCCGGCAGGAACGGCGTGGAATTGGACCTGCCGCTCGAGTTTCTCGGCACCGGCGACTACACCGCCGAGATCTACTCCGACGCGCCCGACGCCGATGTGCACCCGATGAACACGGTAGTCGGGCAGCAGAAGGTGAACCGCGCGGGACGCATCCACGTAAAGATGGCGCCCGGCGGAGGACAGGCCGTGCACATCCGGCCGGGCGTCTGACTATTTTGCGTCCGGCAATTCGGTCTTCCTGTACTCGTCGATGTAGATCGTCATGGGCTCGGCCATCACGTCACGATAGAGGCCCATCTTGAAATAGAAGAGGCTGGGATTGACGTACCCGGTCGCTGCGGTTTCCGGGTATGCGGTTGCGCCGCGGTAATCTACCACCTGGCGGCCGTTCACCCACGCTCGGAGGAGCCCCTCTTCGTGCGGGGTGAAGCGGATCTGAAATCGAAAATCGGTCCAACGGCCCCGCAACTCGCCGGAAGTTTCGAACAGAGACACCTGGTGCCTGCCGGTCTGGTGAGTGATTCTCAGCACGCCCGAGACGTACCGCAGCGCGACCACGGGGCTGTCGTCGGCGCACGGAGTGTGGCCGTTACAGTACTGCTTCCATTGTGCAATCACCAGGCGTGTGGGCACGATGGGAAAATCCGCGGGGATGAACATGCTGAACGAGAACTGATAGGTCTTGTCTTCCCTCGATATCAGCTTGTCGGCCTCGCGCAACTCCGCGCGCTCGGAGTCGCGGCTGCCGTTGATTCCGCCCTCGAACATGTCACGGCTATGAACCACCACCTTGGCCGCGCCATGCCCGGCGCGAACGATCTCCGATTGCATGGTCACGGCGCCCGGTTCGAATCGGTCGGTAGCCCAGATCGTGCTCAGCTTGCCCGATTCGAAGCCGTCGTAAACGTCTACGTGCGATAGAGGAGTTCCTGCCCATTGCCAGTAACCAACGGCAACGCTCAGGCCGGCGGCAATCGCGATGACAGCGATCGCTATCCGCCGAAGGATTCTTGGCTGCACGGCGCACGATTATTGTAGCGCCCGGCGTCCACGCAACCGGCCGCGCGTCTCTCATCGCCCGCTGGTACCATCTACCCATATGTGGCTCGGTATCGATGTCGGCACGGGAGGCTCGCGCGCCCTCCTGGTGGACGAACGCGGCGCGGTCCGCGCCGGTTATACGTCGCCTCACGAAGAGATGCACATGGAGCGCCCGCTCTGGGCCGAGCAGCGGCCCGAGAACTGGTGGGAAGCGGTCGCCGATGCGGTCCGCGGCGTGCTGGCCAAGGCCGGCGTGAGCGGCGCCGATATCAAGGGCGTTGGACTCTCCGGCCAGATGCATGGCCTGGTGATTCTCGATGCGGACAACCAGGTGATCCGTCCCTCGCTGATCTGGTGCGATCAGCGCAGCCAGGCGCAGGTGGATTTCGTCAATGCCATGGTCGGCCGCGACAAAGTGCTCGAATACACCGCCAACCCCGTCCTCACGGGTTTCACGCTCCCCAAGCTGCTCTGGGTGCGCGACAACGAGCCGGCCAATTTCGCGCGCGTGAAGAAGATGCTCCTGCCCAAGGACTACGTGCGCTTCAGGCTCACCGGCGAATTCGCCAGCGAGGTCAGCGACGCCTCAGGCACCAGCGTTTTCGACGTGGTGAAGCGGCGCTGGTCATACGAGATGATGGACGCCCTTGGCCTCGACCGGTCGATTCTGCCGCGATGCTACGAATCCAGCGAGATCACCGGCATGATCACCGCCGAGGCTGCGGCGCGCACCGGTCTTGCCACCGGCACGCCGGTGGTGGGCGGCGGCGGAGATCAGGCCTCCAGCGCGGTCGGCAATGGCATCGTCGAGGAAGGCATCGTCTCGTGTACCCTCGGCACCAGCGGCGTGGTCTTCGCGCACATGGAAAAGGTGGCCTACGATCCCGCCGGCCGCGTCCACACGTTCTGCCACGCGGTGCGCGACAAGTGGCACGTCATGGGCGTAACCCAGGGAGCCGGACTCAGCCTCCAATGGTTCCGCAATCAGCTTGCACCCGGCACTGACTACGAGGCGCTCACCGCAGAGGCCGCGAACTCGCCCACCGGCGCTCAGGGACTCTTCTGGCTGCCATACCTCATGGGCGAGCGCACGCCGCACCTCGATGCCACGATCCGCGGCGGCTGGATCGGTCTCACCGCCAGGCACAAACGCGCCGACCTGATCCGCGCCGTCATCGAGGGCGTCTCCTACAGCCAGCGCGATTGCCTGGACATCATCGAGGATCTCGGCGTCGCGGTGAACAGCGTGCGCGCATCCGGCGGTGGTGCCCAGAGCGCCTTCTGGCGCCGGCTTCTGGCCGGCATTCTGCACAAGCGCGTGGTCACCCTGGAAACCCAGGAAGGCTCAGCCTATGGCGCTGCATTGTTGGCGCTGGTGGGCACGGGCGCGTTCTCGAATGTGCCCGAAGTCTGCCGCGCGGCCGTGCGGGAAACCGATTCGATCTCGCCGGATGCCGGTGAGGCGGCCTTCTACGAAAAGGCGCACCGCGTCTACCAGGCGATGTATCCGGCCCTCAAACCGATCTGCCAGCAGATTGCCGCTCTGTAGTTGGGTGTTTCAATAAGAGTAGGGCCGTCATGCTCCACGTGACCAACGGAACGTCGGTCTCGCTGCCCGCTCCCGGTATCGCCGGTGATGTACTGCCGTGGCTCGACGTCCTGCATGAAGGCCCGGTCCCCGGCGGCCTGGATACCGCGGGCCTGCGGCGTGTCCGCGGCCTTTTCCTCGATGCCGAGTTGCCCGGCTCTACTCCCGCCGAGCTCGAACTGGCCCGCCGCGACGCGGTGCTGGAATCCTGCGACGAAATCACCCTCTGGTTCGAGCACGACCTCTTCGATCAGTTGCAGCTCATCCAGATTCTGGACCGCATACACGGCGGCGTCACCCGTGTCAGCCTGATCTGCACCGACCGGTATCTCGGGCCCATGACCGCCCTGGAGTTGGCCGCACTCTGGCCGTCGCGGCACGCGGTCTCGGACGCTGAATTCGAGCTCGCGGTAGCCGCGTGGCACGCGTTCCGCGCACCCGATCCCATGGCCATCGAGGCCCTCCTGGGGCGCGACACTTCGGCTCTGCCGTTCCTCGCGGGCGCCCTGCGCCGTCACCTCGAACAGTTCCCCGCCGTCGGCAGCGGGCTCGCCCGTACGGAGCGGCAGATCCTGCGGGCGGCATCCGAAGGACAGCACACGTTCGACTCACTCTTCGCCGCCGAGCAGCGCATGGAAGAGCGCATCTTCATGGGAGATTCCACCCTGCGCCGCTGGGTTAACGGCTTGGTGGAGTGCCGTCATCCGCTTCTCGCCATCGAGAATGGCGTCTATCGAGTGACCGGACTCGGCCGCGAGGCGCTGCCCGGCAGCGTCGACCACATCAGGCTCAACGGCATCAACCGCTGGCTGGGCGGCGTGCACCTTACCGGCAACGATGTTCTTTGGCGATGGGACGCGGACGCAGGACGCCTGCGTCCCAAGTAAGGCGCGCCTCAACGCCGCTTCGAGCTCCAGCTCATGTAGGTCTTGTATTCGCTGCCGGGAGAGCCGACTTCGAACCTGCCCTTCAAAATGCCGTCCTCCAGCCAATACGTCAGCCGGTAACTGGGACCCGCCTGCGTACCGTCGGATTCGAATAACACCCGGCCGGCAGCGGGAAACGTCAGGTTGTAGCGGATCACGTGTCCTTCCGTATCGAAGTAGATCGCGCGCGGCGTGTCATTGGGCGCATCCAGGTAGATCACCATCAGGTCGTCGTGCTTCACGCCGGAATCGTAGGCGGCGGTGTTGCGGCGCATGATGATCTTCCGGTTCAACTCGGCTTCGAATGAGAACGCTCCCTGTCCGGGCCCGAGCGGCGTCTCGTTTTCGCCGGCCACGCCGGCCCACTTACCAATCAGGAAATCGAGCTTCTTCCAGGCGGCGGGAGGCTCGTTCTGGCCGCGGACGCACACAGCGCTCAAGAGCAGGGCAATCGCGAATATCGGGCGCATACTGAAAGTATGCCTGCTGGACGCCTCCTGATCATAGCGGGAATTGTCCTCATCGCCGCCGGTGTCATCGTAACCCTGCTCGCCCGCCTTCCAATCCGTCTGGGCCGTCTCCCCGGCGACATCTACATTCAGGGTAAGAACTCGAGCTTCTATTTCCCTCTGACCACCTGTCTACTGATCAGCGCTGTGGTCTCGCTGGTGATGTGGCTCCTGCGCCGATAGGCCGGCTCTCAATGGATGCGGCCCATATTCTTCAGGGGCCAATAGACAAACACCGCTTTTCCGTAAATCGCCTCGCGCCGTACGAACCCCCAGGTGCGGCTGTCGCTCGAGGAACTGCGGTGGTCGCCCAGCACGAAATACTGGTCCGGCGGCACGCGGTGCTCTTCGTAAGTGACACGATCGCGGTATTCCTCCGGCACGTACGGCTCCTCCAACGCATGACTGTTCAGGAAAACCTGGCCGGCCTCGATCCGTACGATGTCTCCCGGAATCCCGATCACTCGTTTGATGTAAGATTTCGACTGATCCAGCGGAAACCAGAACACCACCATATCCCCGCGCTGGATGTCGCCCAGCCCGAAGTGATACGTGAACTTGTTGATGAAGATCCGCTCCTGATCGGTGAGCGCCGGCATCATGCTGGTGCCCTCCACCTTGACCGGCTGGTAAATAAACACGATCAGAATGACGGCGATCAAGACCGAAAACGCCAGGTCGCGCAGCCACGAAAGCGCGTTCAGGACGGCGGCCCGCGCCGGCCGGGCGGGGTGCGCCGGCGGCAGTTCGGTCGGCGATATGATCGGAGAGCCGTTTTCTTCCTGCATCCCTGCTCTGCTACGCATTATAAACGGTCGCGCGGTGGGCACGCTGATACCGGTTCCACTGCTACTTCAGCAGCGTGTTCAGGACCGGCAGGGGCACGGCGCCCTCTTTCAAAGCCCGGTCGTTGAACTCGGGAAGGCTGAAGGAGCCTCTCGACTGCCGGTATTCATCCCGGACCTTGAGCCATCCGCGCCAACCCACAAAGTAGGTCGGCAACTGCGCCGACGAGAGTTTGGCCCGTTGCAGCTTCGCCGTAGCTTCTTCGCGTTCCTGAAATGTCTGCTTCAGCATCAGGTCCATCGCTTCTTCTTCGGTCATGTTGAGCATCTGCAGCCGGATGTCGAGAACCGCGTTGGCGATCACGCGCAGCTCCTCTTTGGCAAAGGTCAACGCCAGTTCAGGCGAATGATCCAGAAAACCCTCGTTCAGCATGACTTGCGTCGCGTACTGGCCCCAGCCTTCGATGTATGGTCCGTTGCCGTAGATCGAGCGGAGCAGACGCCGCGTCTTGGGTTGAACGTCGTTCGCGTACTCGAACTGGACGTAGTGGCCGGGCATGGCCTCGTGAATGGTAAGCAGTTTAAGCTTGTAAAAATTGTATTCCCGCAGCTTGGATTCGACGCGATCTTTCGGCCACGACTCCGGAATCGGCGTGACCCAGTAGAACGCACCCAGCTCGGGCTGTAGCGCCGGCGCCGGGCTGAAACCGCCCACCGCGTATATTCCGCGCTGGAACACCGGCGTGGGAATCACCTGGAGGTTTGCACGCGGAGGCAAAGTGAGCACGTGCCGGTCGCGGACGAACGTTCGTGCCTCTTCCAGATCCTTGCGCGCGTCGTCCATGTATGATTCGCGCGTCGAGTGTTTTTGTGCGATGTGGTCCAGCACCTCGCCGATGATCGCGTTTTCCCGCTCGACGCCGGTCAGCTCGGGATGGTCCTTGTGTGCCGGTGCGAGCGCGGCATGTAACGGCTGCGCCAGTTCCAGCATCCGTGCCCGGACCGCAGGAAGCTCGCGCTCGGCACGCTGCAGCGTGTCGTCGGCTTCCACACCGCTCTCCAGAACATAGCGGAACTTGCGCTGGTAAATGCTCGCGCCCAGGCGCCAGTTCGCACTGGCACGGCTCGACAGGCTCCCTTGCAGATAGCTCTTGAACTTGTTCATTGCCTCCAGCGCCGGCCGGGCCGCGCGGGCATAGTCGCTGCTCATATCGGAGGGTACCCATGTCCGGAGTTCCTTATCGACCAGCGCGATGTTGCCCTCGTTCTCCTCGATCGCCACCTTGGTCCAGATATCTGGAGCGGAGACCAGGTTCGTGGCCGCCTGATCGAGAAACAGGGGCACCTTTTTCAGCCGCTCGATGAGGTGCCGGATGCGATCGTTCTTGGGCGCGTATTCCAGCACGTAAGGGCTGAAGAGCGCATTTCCCAGAGTTTCCACGTAGGATTGCGGACTGTGCAGAGCGGTCTGGATCTCGTTGAGATCGAGCAGGGCCAGCGCCACCTGGTCCTGCATGATCTGCAGGTCGGCGCGCTCTTCGGGTGCGAGCTGATCGCTTTTGAGGGCGGCCAAGTCGCTTTGAAACTTCTCGTAGAAACGGCGCTGTTTCGCCATCGCGGCCGGACTCAGGTCGTCCAGCATTTCGTCCAGTTTTTGACCCTGATATTCGTGTAATCCGGTGGCAGTGGCAGCCGACGGAGAAAACGCCAGCGATTCGTACACAAATTGTTCGGAAAGTGCGGCAAGCTGCTTGGAAGGATCTTTGCCACAACCTGCGGCGAACAGCAGGAGCGGCAGCACAACCAGAAGTTTCGCCATCGCTTAGAATTGTACAACCTGGCACTTTTGTGGGACCGGCTTCAGCCGGTCGATCTGCGCCTGTGTTCTAGGCCGTCAGCACCAGCGGCTCGCCCCGCGCCACCACCACCGTGTGCTCGTAGTGCGCCGCCAGGCTTCCATCCGCCGTGCGGATGGTCCACCGGTCCGGCTGCAGCTCGCCGCGCCCGCTACCCGCCGCGATGATCGGCTCGATCGTGATTACCAGGCCCTCGGTCAGACGCGACCGGTGACGCGGATCGTGATAGTTCGGCACCTGGGGCGCTTCGTGGATCGCGCGGCCCACTCCGTGCCCGCACAGGTCGCGAATCACCTCGAACCCGCAGCGGCGGGTCTCCTGCTCCACCGCGCGCCCGATGTCGTACACCCGATTGCCCGCCACCGCGGCCCTGGCCGCCCGATGGAACGCCGTCTCCGCGCAGCGTGCCAATGCCGCCGCCTCGGCACTCACCGCGCCTACCATCACGGTCACTGCGGCATCGGCGAAAAAGCCGTCCTTCTCCGCTACCAGGTCGAGCTTGACCAGGTCGCCCTCCCGGACCACACGATCGCCCGGGATGCCGTGAATCGCCTCGTCGTTCACGCTGATGCACAGCGCGCCCGGAAAGCCGTACACTTTGGGGGGCGCCGATTCCGCCCCGTGCTCGGCGAGCACCCGCGCGCCAATCCGGTCCAGTTCGCGCGTAGTCACCCCGGGCCGAACGGCCGCGCGCGTGCGCTCCAGCGCCAGCCGCACGATTCGCCCGATCGCTCGCAGGTTTTCCAGTTCGCTCTGGCTTCGGATAGACATCACCGTCATTCTATAATCTGCGTAGGGGATTCTGCTGTGGCTGCTTCAGCTCAAATTTCCGCCGCGTCTTCTGACCGCCCGCGCTGGTACATCTGGTGCGCGGTGGCTGCCGTCACCTGCGCCATGACCGGTGTGCACTGGGATATCTCCTGGCACCGCTCCATCGGCCGCGACACCTTCTGGACTCCGGCTCACATCGATATCTACTTCTGCGGTGTGTTGGCCGGTATCTCCTGTGGCTACCTGATCCTGGCGACCACGTTCCGGCGCGACTCCCCGCTGCGCAAAGCCAGTGTCACGCTTTGGGGATTCCGCGGGCCGTTCGGCGCATTCATCGCCGCCTGGGGCGGCGTGGCCATGCTGACGTCCGCACCCTTTGACGACTGGTGGCACAACGCCTACGGCCTCGATGTCAAGATTCTCAGCCCGCCGCACATGCTGCTTGCCGCCGGCATTCTGGGTGTGCATGTGGGCGCGCTCATTCTCCTCCTCGGACAGATGAACCGGGCCGAGAGCGCCGCCCGCGACCGACTGCGCATCCTCTATCTCTATGTCGCCGGGATGACCCTGGTGTGTCTGAGCATCCTTCAGATGGAGATGGTCTTTCGCAGCGCGATGCACCAGGTGCATCTGTATCGCCTGGTGGCGATGATCACGCCCCCGGTGCTTGCCGCGGCGGCGCTGGGCAGCGGATCGCGCTGGGGAGCCACCGCCGTCGCCGGAGTTTACAGTGGATTCCTGCTTCTGATGAGCTGGATCCTTCCGCTGTTTCCAGCCGAGCCGAAGCTGGGGCCGGTGTATCAGCACGTGACTCAATTCGTGCCGCCGGAGTTCCCGCTGCTGGTGATCGTGCCGGCGTTCCTGCTCGACCTGCTCTGGCAGCGAACCGCCGGCTGGAACAAATGGAAGCTGGCCGCCGTTTCGGGCGTGATCTTCGTGATTGCGCTCGTGGCCGTGCAGTGGCCTTTCGCGGATTTCCTGATGTCGCCCCTCGCGCGCAACTGGCTGTTCGGCAGCAAGTACTTCAACTACGCGATCTCGCCGACTTCCTACTACGCGCGCTATCTCTTCTTCCCGACCGAATCCGGCTCGGACTTCTGGCGGGAATCCGCGTGGGCATTCGTCACCGCGATTCTGACCACTCGATTGGGCCTCGCTGCTGGCTCCTGGATGAGGCGCATCCGCCGATGACGAAGCGTGCGCTCGCGGCCCTCTTCGTCTCCCTGGCCGCGCCACTGCCGGCTCACGTCGGGTCTCCCGACGTCTTTTTCGAAGGCGCCGCCGGGCCTTACCGCCTGCTGGTCACCATCCGCCCGCCGCAGGTCATTCCCGGTGTGGCGGAGATCGAGGTTCGCAGTTTCTCGCCCGATGTCCGGCAGGTGCACATCGTGCCGCTCCGGCTGGTGGCACAACAGCAGTTCGCCCCGGTGCCCGATCTCGCGCGGCCGGCCAGGGAAGATCCGCAGTTCTATACCGGCACCCTCTGGCTGATGGCCACCGGATCGTGGAAGGTGCGTGTCGACGTGGAGGGCGCGCAAGGGCCCGCTTCGCTTTCCGTGCCCGTGCCTGCGCTCTCTGCGCGCGTGCTCTCGATGCAGAGCACCATCGCGGCGGTACTGATTCCCCTCGGATTGCTGCTCGTCTTCGGCTTGGTCGCCATTGTCGGAGCCAGCGTTCGGGAAGCACAGCTTGAGCCGGAAGCCATGCCCGATGCCGCGCGCATCAGCCGCTCGCGCATCGTGATGGTCGTCGGCTTTGTTCTTCTCGCCGGGGTGGTCTGGGCCGCTAACGCATGGTGGGGGTCGGAAGCGGCAGGCTACTCACGCATCGTCTACAAGCCCCTCGAGCTTAAGACGTCGGTAGCGGGCAACCGGCTCGCGCTCAGCCTGCAGGATCCCGGCTGGCTGAATCGCCGTACCGACGACCTCCTGCCCGATCATGGCCACCTGATGCACCTCTATGTCGTCCGCGTGCCCGCCATGGAGCACGTCTGGCACCTCCATCCGGAACCCGCCAGAGACGGCTTCGTGCAACAGCTCGGCGACATGCCCGCCGGCCGGTACGCGCTCTATGCTGACGTGGTGCACGCCAACGGCATCGGTGAAACGGCCACTGCCACACTGGATTTACCTGAGATCCACGGTGATCCGTTGCGCGGCGACGATGCCGCCGGCATCGTCCCGCCGCTCAGCGAAGCGGACTACAATCGCAATGTGACCACGTTGTCCGGCGGCTACCAGATGATCTGGGATCGCCCCAGCACACCGGTACGCGCACGCCGTCCATATGAGTTTCGTTTCCGCCTGGTGGACGCCCACGGGCAGCCGGCCCGGCAGGTGGAGCTCTATATGGGAATGCAGGGCCATGCCGCATTTTTGGCGCCCGACGGCAGCGTCTTCGCGCACGTGCATCCCAGCGGCTCCGTGCCCATGCCGGCGCTCAGCCTCACGCAGCCGGCCGACCCGCACGCCGCACATCGAATGATGATGAATTCCGACGGAATCCCCGCCGAGGTTACCTTTCCATATGGCTTCCCCAAGCCCGGGCCCTACCGCATCTTCGTCCAGATGAAACGCGCCGGCGAGATATTGACCGGTGCATTCAGCCTACACGTGGAGAATTGATTCCTTGAACAGCATCCGAGGGAAGAGTGTCTTGATCACCGGGGCGGGCCGTGGCATCGGCAAGCGCCTGGCGCTGGGTTTTGCGGCGGAGGGCGCCAAGGTCGGGCTGCTGGCGCGCAGCCAGGCCGAACTAGATCTCGCCAAGCTGGAAATCGAACAGGCAGGCGGCACCGCCATGCGCCTGCGCGCTGACGTACGCGACGTTGACGCTGTGGCTCACGCCGTCGACCGCATGCGCGAAAGCTTCGGCGGATTGAGCGTACTCATCGCCGCGGCGGGCGTTCAAGGTCCCATCGGCCCGTTCGTCAGTGCCAAACCCAAAGCTTGGAATGAGACTATCGAGATTAACCTGATAGGTGCCGCCAATGCCTGCCGGGCCGTACTGCCCGCCATGATCGACAAACGCTCCGGCAAGATCCTGCTGATTTCCGGCGGCGGCAGTGCCTATGCGCGTCCTAATTTCAGCGCGTACTCCGCGGCCAAGACCGCGGTGGTGCGCCTGGGGGAAACCCTGGCGGAAGAGGTGCGCGACCACAACGTCCAGGTCAACGTGATCGCGCCCGGCGCGGCCTATTCGCACATGACCGACGAAATTTTGAGCGCGGGCGAGGAGCGGGCCGGCCGCAAGGAAATCGACGACGCGGAAAAGGTGCGGGTCACAGGCGGCGTGTCCGCCGAGAAGCAGATCGCCCTCGCGCTGTTTCTGGCCTCCGAGCGCAGCAATCACATCAGCGGCAAACTCATTCACGTCAACGACGACTGGAAGAAGTTCGAGCAGGAAAACATGAAGCCGGAGCTGTTTACCCTCCGGCGCGTACAGAAGATGTAAGACCGGTTAAGAGCTTCTCTTCAACTGCCCGCATGCCGCAAAGATATCCAGCCCCCGCGGCTTGCGCACAAAGCACGGGAGCGACCGCCGCACGATCGCCTGAAATGCCGTCACGCGCACTGGCTCTGGCCTTTCGAACGGAATCTCCGGCCCGGGATTGAGCGCGATCAGGTTCACCTTCGCGTTCAGGTTGGCCAGTAGCTTTACCACGCGCCGTGCGTCGGCATCCGTGTCGTTGACGCCCTTCAGCAGCACATACTCGAACGTTAGCTTCTCCCACGGCCGGAGCGGGTAGGCCTTGCACGCGTCCATCAGGTCCTTGAGGTGATACTTGCGCGTGATCGGCATCAGTTCCCGCCGCATCTCCTCGGTCGACGCGTTGAGCGAGATCGCTAGCTTGGGCCGAACCGGTTCGGCCCCGAGGTCCGCAATTTTGGGGATGATTCCCGCCGTCGAAACCGTGATCCGCCGTGGCGACAGGCCGAACCCGGCCGGATCCAACAGGATCCGGGTCGCCTTGATCACGTTCGGCAGGTTGAGCAGGGGCTCGCCCTGACCCATCATCACAATGTTCAGACGTCCGCCGTCCTGCCTCAACCGGTTCTCATGCGCCACCAGCAGAACCTGACCGACAATTTCCCCCGCCGACAGGCAGCGCTCCAGCCCCAACAGCGCCGTCATGCAGAACTTGCAGTCGACCGGGCATCCCACCTGCGTCGAGATGCAGATGGTGTCGCGCTCGCCCTCCGGCATCAGCACGGTTTCGACCGTCCGGCCGTCTTCCAGCCCCAACAGGTACCGGCGCGTCCCGTCGACGGAATCGAAGCGGCGGACTACCGTGGGCAAGCCGACGGCGTGACTCTCAGCCAGATCGTCCCGTAGTCGCGCCGGCAGCGTTGAAATTTGCAACAGCTCTGTAACTTGTTTACGATAAATGGCTTCGTAGACCTGGCGCGCCCGGTAGCTGGGCTGCCCGGGGCCGAGGGCCTCGCGCAGATCGGCCAAATCCATGCCTACCAGGGGTTGGGACATTCCAAGATCATTGTAGCTGGACCCGGCCCTGAATCTGGCCCACCGGGACCTGTGCTACAAAGGAAGGAGGCCTATCCCCTCCCTATTTTGCATGAGTTCGTCAGATCAGCCATTTCGCAATATCGAGACCAGCACGTTGGCCAACGGCGTCCGCGTGATCACTGAAGTGATGCCGCACGTTCGAAGCGTCAGCGTAGGGGTCTGGGTCTGTTCCGGCTCGCGACGCGAGACCACGGACCAGAACGGCATCTCGCATTTTATTGAGCACATGCTGTTCAAAGGCACGACCAACCGTTCAGCCGAGGACATCGCCCGCAGCGTGGACTCCGTCGGCGGCAACCTTGATGCCTTCACAGCCAAAGAGCTGGTCTGCTTCAACACCAAGGTTCTGGACGAACACCTGCCCCTCGCCTTCGACGTGCTCGCCGATCTGGTGCTCCATCCCCTGTTCCGCGATGAGGACATCGAGAAGGAGAAGGGCGTCATCCTGGAGGAAATCAAGATGGAAGAGGACTCGCCCGACTACCTGGTCCACGAGATCTTCTCCTCGAATTTCTGGCAGGGCCACGCCCTGGGCAAGCCCATCCTGGGCACGCCCCAGACAGTGCGGCGCTTCGACAGCACCATGATGCGCGACTATTACCGCGCCGTGTACGCCCCGTCGAACATCCTGGTCACCGCCGCCGGAAACCTCACCCACCGGCAACTGGCGGACCTGGTCGCGCAGCACTTCGAGAGCGTGCGGCCGGGGGAAGGCGCGCCGTCCGATCGTGTGCCCGGAACCCACGCGCGGATCGCCCTGCGCAATAAGAAGTCCCTGGAGCAGGCGCACCTCTGCCTCGGTGTGCCGTCCTACCCTCTGCCCCACCAGGACCGATTCGCCTGCTACGTGCTCAATACTCTGCTCGGCGGCGGTATGAGCTCGCGCCTGTTCCAGAACATCCGCGAGCGCCAGGGCTTGGCCTACGCGGTCTTCAGCGAGCTCAGTCCCTATCGCGATACCGGTTGCCTCTCGATCTACGCCGGAACCAGCGTGGAATCCGCGAAAAAGGTGGTCGATTCAATCACCAAGGAGTTCCGGCAGCTCAAGGAGGAGCCGGTTCCCGCTGAGGAGTTGCGCCGCGCCAAAGATCACCTCAAGGGCTCGCTGATGCTCAGCCTGGAATCGACCTCCAGCCGTATGTCCAACCTGGCCCGGCAGGAGATGTACTTCGGCCGCTTCTTCACCCTGGACGAACTCGTCTCCAGCATCGAGAGTGTTGCCGACGAAGATGTCCGGCGCATCGCATGCACATTCTTCGATACCCGGCAGATCGCCCTGACCGTTCTCGGCAACCTGGAAGACTTCCGCATCACGCGCGAGGACTTGGTCTGCTAGTAAACTTCTGAGCAGCCAAGCTTTATCAGAGCCGGCCACATGTGCGATAGCGCCACCGTAATCCTTTGATAATACTCGGCTACTACCACCGAGTAATAAAGTATTTCTAGTACTTCGGGTTGATCGAACGCTGAGGCTTCAACTTGCGTTTGGCCCGTTTTCTAACGTAGTATTGGCTTTGATACGTAGTCTAACGGACGAACCACGTCCAGTTGCGTCCCGTAGCCTACGCTGTCTCCACAGGATCGTTATGGGTGACACCACGGAATGGAACGGAGGCTGGGTGTGAGACGACTGCTTGTAATATTGGTTCTCGCGATTGCGGTGTCTTCGGTCTCCGTGGCGAATCCGGTTTGCGTGCCGGACGGCACTTTGCAGAGCTACATCGACACCTACACCAGCCTGGCAACCGCCTGCCAGATCGGTGACAAATTGTTCTACGGCTTTAGTTTCGTTCCGGGCGGTGGTACCAGCGCAACCGGCGTTCAAGTGAACTCTCCCGCCGGCTTGGACGGCATCACCGAGGTGGGCATCAGCTTCAACACGGGCGGTTGGGCGGTCGTCGCCGGCAACGTCATCGACGCCTTCCTGGGATATACGGTGACTACCTTGTCCGGCCAGCCGCTCATCGAAGATGCCACTCTGACTATCGTGGGTACTTTGACCGGCAGCGGCGGATCGGGTACCGTAATCGAAACCTTGACACCGGCAGTCGCCGGAAGCCCGATCACCGACACCTTGCCCGGCAATACTTCCAATCACATCGATTTCAGCACCAGCACGGTTACCACCCTGCAAGTCGTGAACGAGATCCATTTGGTGGGCGGGGCGGGATTCGCCGGTCTGTCCCACATCTCGGTGGTTGAGAATGACTTCTCCGAGAATGTGTCTCTTCCGGAGCCGCTGTCAACGGTCCTTATCGGGTCCGGCCTGTTGCTCTTCGGGGTGGCGCGCCGGAAACAGTTTCGCCGCGGTTGAGTCGGAGGATTGAGACAAATGAGGCGCATTCTTTTCATCTCGCTTACGCTGACCGCTCTTGCCGGCATCAGTTCGGCCAATCCTCTGTGCTTGAACGACACGATTGCCAACTACATAGCAAACTACGGCACCCTGGCGACCGCCTGCCAGGTGGGAGACAAGCTGTTCTACGGCTTCGGCTATTCCGGAACCGGCAACCACGCTACCGCGCCCACCAACAGTCAGGTCATGGTCAATGGCGACGGCAGCGATCCTAACGAGCCCGGCCTGATCTTTACCAGCCCGTCCACCGGCGGATGGACGGTGACCGGTACGGCTACCCCTGGAAGTCCGATTTACATCGACTCCAATATCAGCTTCAATGTCGCGGTGATCGGCAACCTTCCGTTGATCACCGATGCCAGCCTGAACATCGCCGGCAGTTTCAACATCGTCGGGCAGGCCGTTGCGGATATTGGCGAAACCATCACCTATACCGGCGGTTCATTGGCCCTCGAAGTCGACTCCAACTTGGGCCCCTTTACTTCAGTTGGTAGCTTGCCGAACGTCTCGGGACTCAAAGTCAACAAAGACCTGATTGTGATTATTCCGGCGCCGAGCAGCGGAACATTTAGCGGCACGGCGACCATCACCAGCTTCCGCGAAGGCTTTTCCGAAAGTACTCCCGAACCCGTGACCATGGCCCTTCTCGGTTCCGGCCTGGTTGCTCTCGGATTGCTGCGCCGCCGCAAATAAAGTGTGGGGCGGACCCTCGCATGCGAGTCCGCCCCACTCCAAAACTACGCTGTCCGCATCGTCTCAGCCTTGTCCCCGCTGATGGCCGCCTGCGCGGCAGCCAGACGGGCGATCGGCACACGGTACGGGGAGCACGACACGTAATCCATGCCGACGCGGTAGCAGAACTGCACCGAGTTCGGCTCGCCGCCGTGCTCGCCGCAGATTCCGACTTCCAGATCGGACCGGGTCTTGCGCCCGTTGTCGACCGCAATCTTCACCAACTGGCCCACACCCTCCTGGTCGAGAACGGCGAACGGGTCGTTGGCGAAGATCTTGCGATCCTGGTAGTCCTTCTGGAACTTCGTGTAGTCGTCGCGTGAGAGACCCATCGTGGTCTGGGTCAGGTCGTTGGTTCCGAAGCTGAAGAATTCCGCTTCCTTGGCCACGCCGTCCGCGGTGAGGGCGGCGCGCGGAATCTCGATCATGGTCCCGACCATGTACTTCAGGTCCTTCATGCCCGCCTTGGCCAGAACTTCTTCGGCCACCTTGACCACGATCTTCTTCTGGTTCTCCAGCTCCTTGACGCCGCCGATCAGGGGAATCATGACTTCCGGGATCACCTTCACACCCTTCTTGGCTACCTGGACGGCGGCTTCGAAGATGGCCCGTGCCTGCATCTCGGTAATCTCGGGATACGTGATCCCCAGGCGGCAGCCGCGATGGCCGAGCATCGGGTTGAACTCGTGCAGCTCTTCCACCCGGTGCAGCAGCTCGGGCAGCACAGTCTTCAGGTTCTTCACCTCGACCCCGAAGCGGACGTACTTGGCCACGAGCTCCTTCTTCTTTTTGATGTCGGCGTAGGGCAGCAGCGCGATGTCCACCATCAGGTCCTCGCGTTTCGGCAGGAACTCGTGCAGCGGCGGATCGAGCGTGCGGATCACCACCGGGAAGCCGTTCATGGCTTCGAACAGGCCGGCGAAGTCCTTCCTCTGGAATGGCAGCAGCTTGGCGAGCGCCTTGCGGCGGCTCTTCTCGTCGCGTGCCAGGATCATGGCCTGCATGTACTCGATGCGGTCTTCGGCGAAGAACATGTGCTCGGTACGGCACAACCCGATGCCCTGGGCGCCGAACTTGCGGGCCACCTTCGCGTCGCGCGGAATGTCGGCATTGGCGCGCACGCCAAAGTCGCCACGGAACTGGTCGGCCCAGCCCATGAAGCTGGCCAGGATGCCGGAGGTCGGGTCGGCTTCGATGGTGTTGGCCTTGCCCTGGTAGACGTCGCCGGTCGAGCCGTCGAGCGACAGCCAGTCGCCTTCCTTAAGTGTCACCACCTTGCCGTCTACCGTGACAGTGACTTCCTTCTTGTGTTCGTTCACGTCGACGGCTTCCGCGCCCGCCACGCACGGAGTGCCCATGCCGCGGCAGACCACGGCCGCGTGGCTGGTCATACCTCCACGCGAAGTCAGAATGCCCTTGGCGACTTCCATGCCGTGAATGTCGTCCGGCACCGTCTCCTTGCGCACCAGGATGACCGGAGCCTTCCTGGAGGCTTCCACCGCCTCATCCGCCGTGAACACGATGGTCCCCACCGCGGCGCCCGGCGATGCCGGCAGACCCTTGGCCAGCTTCGTGAGCGTCTTGATCTGCTTGGGATCGAGCACCGGGTGCAGAAGCTGATCGAGCTGCTGCGGATCCACGCGCAGTACCGCCTCTTCCTTGGAAATGAGGCCCTCTTCCACCATCTCGACCGCGATCCGCACGGCCGCCGGCCCCGTGCGCTTGCCGTTGCGGGTCTGCAGCATGTAGAGCTTGCCGTCCTGAATGGTGTACTCGAAATCCTGCACGTCGCGATAGTGCTTCTCGAGCATGGTGGTGATCTCGTGGAGCTGTTTGTAAACCTCGGGATTCCACTTTTCAAGCTCGCTGATGGGGTGCGGAGTGCGGATGCCGGCCACCACGTCTTCGCCCTGCGCGTTCTCCAGGAACTCGCCGTAGAACACCTTCTCGCCCGTGGCCGGATTGCGGGTGAAGCCCACGCCCGTCGCCGAGGTCTCGCCCAGATTGCCGAAGACCATCGCTTGCACGTTGACCGCGGTACCCAGGTCGTCCGGGATGCCGTTCATCTTGCGGTAGTGGTTGGCGCGATCGTTGAACCAGGACCGGAACACGGCATCGCGCGCGCCATCGAGCTGGGCCATGGCCTCCTGCGGGAACGGTTTGCCGGTCTTCTTCTGCACCAGGGCCTTGTAGCCTTTGATCACTTCCTGCAGATCGGCGGCGGTAAGGTCGGTATCCAGCTTCGCCCCAGCCCTCTTCTTCTGGCCCTCGAAGATGGCGTCGAAATCATGCTTCTCGATGTCCTGCACCACGTTGCCGTACATCTGGATGAAGCGGCGATAGCAATCGTAGGCGAAGCGCGGATTGTTGCTCTTGGCTTCCAGCGCCTTCACGGTCTCGTCGTTCAGACCCAGATTCAGGATCGTGTCCATCATGCCGGGCATGGAGAACTTCGCGCCCGAGCGCACGCTGACTAGCAGGGGATTCTGTGCGTCGCCGAGCTTCTGTCCCATGCGCTCTTCCAGCGTCTTCAGGGCCTCCAGCATCTCCCCGTTGATGTTATCCGGCACGGAATTCCCGTTCTGGAAATAGATATTGCAGACCTGCGTCGAGATCGTGAAGCCGGGCGGCACCGGCAGTTTGGCCCGGGACATCTCGGCCAGCCCGGCGCCTTTGCCGCCGAGCACATCCTTCATCTTTCCATCACCGTCGGCGGTTCCGTTGCCGAACAAGTAGACATACTTCGTCATGCTGAGTTAGCTCCTATGAATTAGTGACTATTTCTGAAAAGTCGGCTACCTTGGAAAACTCCTCGCGTAGCGTGTGCAGCAGCATCAAACGATTCCGGCGAATGCGCTCGTCCGGCGCATTCACCAGAACCTTGTCGAAAAACAAATCGATCTTGGGCCGCAGCCTGGCGATCGTGCCTTCGATCGGCTGGCCGGCGATGCGCAGATATTCGTCGTGGAGCTGCGCCTCGGGTCCCGACTCGAGCAGGGTGGGATCGAGCGTCGCTCCGCCCGTGAATTTCGCCTGCTCCAGAATGTTGCGGATGCGCTTGAAGCTGGCCGCAAGCGGCTCGAAATCCGGCGTTGGGCGCAACGCCTGCACACGCTCCAGGCGGGCTTCCAGGTCCACCAGGTTGCTCCAACCCGCAGCCATGCAGGCATTGATTTCGTCGTACTTGAAGCCTCGAATGTCCTTGAAGTAGTACCGTACCCGCTCTTCGAAGAAGGCCCTCAGATTCGTGTCCGCGCCGACCAGGTCCAGCAGCGCGAGGTCGAATTTGCCTTCGGCCCAGATGCGCACCACCCCCTGCGCGGCGCGGCGCAGCGCGAAGGGATCCTTGGAGCCTGTGGGAATCAGACCAACGGCGAAACTGCCGCGCAGGGTGTCCAGCTTATCGGCCAGGGCAACGATCCGCGCCGTCCGGTGCCGCGGCAGCGCGTCGTCCATGCTCTCCGGCTTGTAGTGATCGTAAACTGACTGCCAGACCGGCTCCGGCTCGCCCTGCGCGCGAGCATACAGCCCGCCGACTACGCCCTGCAACTCCGTAAATTCCTTGACCAGTTCGGTGGTGAGATCGCATTTGGAAAGCGCCGCCGCGCGCACCGCGTGGGCGTCGCCGCCCAATTCCGCGGCCAGCTTGATCATGCGATCCGTCTTTTCCAGGTAGCTGCCCAACTCGGCCTGGAAAGTCACATGAGCAAGGTCCGGCTTGCGGTCGGCCAGCTTCTTCTTCTGGTCCGAATCCCAGAAGAAGCGGGCGTCGTTGAACCGCGCCTGCAGTACACGCTCGTTTCCGCGCCGGATGAAGCCCTCCGGATCGCTATCCGTGTTCATAATCGCGACGAATTGCGGCGCCAGCTTCCCCGAGGCGTCCTCCACCGAAAAATATTTCTGGTGGTGGCGCATCACGGTGACCAGCACTTCCTCGGGTAACTGTAGAAACTGCGGATCGAAACTGCCCTTGATCGGCTTGGGCCATTCGGTAAGGTAAACCAACGTCTCCAGCAGCGCGGGATCGCGCTTCACACGGATGCCGGCCATCTCGCCCACAATCTTTTCGCGGCGTTCTTCGGCCGAGAGGATCACGTAGTGATTGCGCAGCCGCTCCTCGTAGTCTCCTACCGTCACGGCGATCTCCGGCGCGCCGAGCCTCCGGTGTCCTGCGGTTAACGCTCCACTGCGCACTCCGGCCACTTCGAATGGGACGATATCTTCCCCGAGCAGCGCCACGATCCAGCGAATGGGCCGGATGAATCGCGCGCCGCCCTTGCCGGTCCAGTACATGGTCTTGGGGAAGTAAATACCCAGAATTACGCTGGGCAGCGCCTCGGCCAGGATCTCCTTCACGGCCAGTCCCGGCACCTTCTTCCTGAAGCTGTAATACTCGCCTTTGGCGGTGACTTCCAGGACGAGATCCTCGGGCAGCACGCCCTGTTTGCGCGCAAAACCCGCGACCGCCTGCGCCGGCGCGGACTTCGCCGGACCCTGCACGCGCTCTTCGCGATCCCTCAGCCGCAGCGGGAGACCGTACGCACGGAGCACCAGGCGGCGGGGCGTGGCGTCCAGGCGGAGCGAGTCGTGGGGCAAGTCGAGCTTCTCAAACAGTAGCCGGAGGTTTTCGAGTGCCGCCGGGATCATCCAATCCGGAATTTCCTCGGTGCCGATCTCCAGCAGGAAGCGCTGCGCCAGGCCGCTGGCTTCCGCCGCCGTCTCCACGTCCGATCGCCGCTGCTGTGTGGACGTAACCGGATCCGCCGCGGCCGTCCCGGCGGCGTCGTCAACCATCGGGGACTTCATTGCGCCGCCTCCGCCGCCGTTGCGGCGCTCTGTTGATCGGCCCAAGCCTTCGCGACGCCCACCGCCATCCTGCGCACCCGCTGGATCACACCAACGCGCTCCGTCACGCTGATCGCACCTCGCGCGTCCAGGGTGTTGAACAGGTTGGAGCACTTCAGCACCTGGTCGTACGCGGGCAGCAGTGGAAAGCGTTTCTTGTCCGGGGCCTTGGGATTGTACAGCTTGAGCAGCCTCGCGGCTTCGCCTTCGTACAGATCGAAGAGCTTCCACAGCATCTCGATGTCCGCCATCTCGAAGTTGTAGACCGAGTATTGGAGTTCGTCGGCATGCCGCACAAATCCGTAGCTGAATCCCGGCGCCCACTCGATGTCGTAGACGCTGTCCTTCACCTGGAGAAATGCCGTAAGCCGCTCCAGCCCGTAGGTCAGCTCCGCCGGCACCAGGTCGAGATCGATGCCGCCGCACTGCTGAAAATAAGTGAACTGCGAAATCTCCAACCCGTCGAGCATCACCTGCCAGCCGATCCCCCAGGCGCCCAGTGTCGGCGCCTCCCAGTTGTCTTCTTCGAGCTTGAGATCGTGTTGCTTCAGATCGATCCCGATGGCCTCCAGGCTTCCCAGGTACTGTTCGATCACGTCCACCGGCGCCGGTTTCAAGATCACCTGCAATTGCTGGTGCTTGTAGAGGCGGTTGGGATTGTCTCCATAGCGGCCGTCGGCCGGCCGCCGGCTGGGCTGCACATAAGCCACGCGATACGGCTCCGGCCCGAGTACGCGCAAGAACGTCTCCGGACACATGGTGCCGGCCCCGACCTCGGTATCGTAGGGCTCCTGGATGACGCATCCCCGTTCCGCCCAATATTGCTTCAGCTTGAGGATAATTTCCTGAAACGACTGCATCGGCCTCTCATTCTGACTTCTGAATTCTGACTTCTGACTTCCTGTCTTCCAATCCTTCCAGCATCGGAACCGTCACCAGCCGCCGCTCCGCGTGCACCTCGATCTGCTGAACCAGGAACCGCCGCAGGTCCGCAGCCGTCGCCTGCGACCAGTTCGTTGTCGAGAGACTGGCTACCGGTTGCCGCAGCATCTCCGCTGCGATGTCCCTGGATTCCCGGCTCAATTCCCAGCTATTCCCAACACTTAACGCGCGGCGGCACGGGTTGCAAATCAGCCCGGTCTGTCCGCGGCTGAAGAAGGCGCGCTCCTGGTACTCCGGATCGTCCAGCACGCTGCCGCAACTCAGACAAACGTGCAACTCCGGCAGCCAGCCCGAGAGCCGCACCGCCCACAGCGAAAAATACGTCACTCCGCGCCACACCCCTCCCGGCGCCCGGAGCGAATCCAGGACTGCCAGGAGGAGGCGAAAAAACTTCTCGCTCGGCTCCGCGGAGGGCAGCAACTGCTCGCTCACTTCCGCGAGATAATCCAGCGCGACGCTCGCCGAATAGTCGGCTACCAGGCCAAACTGCGACTGGATCAGCTCGCAGGAATCGAGATTGACCAGCTCGCGATTTTCGCGCTGGAAATACGCCATGTGCACATGCGACAGCCGCTCCAGCCCGCTGCCGAAGGCACTTTTCGGACGCCGCGCCCGCTTGGCCACACCCCGCAATTTGCCCTGCTCCCTGGTGAGAAAGCTGACTACAAGGTCTGCTTCTTTCAGCGGGTAGGTACGCAGAACGAGAGCTTCACTGACACGCGCTGGCACACGTGGAAATTTCAGAGTAACACAGACGAAAAGGACGGCCCGAGCGGCTCAGTCCTTTGGTTTTGTGAGACGACGATACGCCTTGTATCCCAGGAAGAAGGCGACGCCTCCAGCCACGGCGCCCAACCCGATGGCAAATCCCGCGCTCAGTCCGGTCACCGTCCCCTGAGTGGCCGCAAGTTCGAGCACACCCACGGTAGCGCCTCCGGCGCCCCCGACACCCGCGCCGACGCCCGTCACCGCCGCGGTTTCTACTCTTTCTTTATCCGGTTCCGTCATTGGCACTGCACCTGACACCTCCATTGTAAATCGCGGCATCGGGCTCCTGGAAGGGTATTCGCCGGCATAGACAGGGGAGGATGTGCTCGCGTCTTCTTCGGTGGATTCCGCATATAGCCAATGTGCATAGAACAACGATTCTCAAGTGATGTATTAGCTAGTGTCAGAGAGTGTAATTTGAATGGTATGAAGCGAAGGAGACGAGGCGTGGCCGCCATGGCCGGACGACCAACCAACTCTCGGAGCGTGAAGAAAGTGGTCGCGGATTTTCCTTTGCCGCTGTACGAGGAGACTCAGCGTGCTGCCCGCGAGTGGTCGATGAAATGAAGTCGTTTGATTCGGTTCGCCGTTGAGGCGTTTCTGCAAGACCGTGAGAAGGAAAAGCTGGAGAGGGACATCGCCGAGAGTTTTCTCGCGAATGCCGAACTCGATCGTCAACTCGTGGATGAGTTCGAATACCCGGATTCCGACGAAGCGCTCACTGTCTGATGCCCATCAAATGTAACCGCGGCACCGTTCTGGAGATCGACTTGGATCCCAGCGTGGGCCGGGAATATATATAAAAACCCGGCCCTGTCTTGTCGTTCAAAGCGACCTGTTGAACAAATACTCCCAGGTCACAACCAACTTCGAACAGTCGACGAGTCGCGTTGCGGCAGAATCTACGGCCAGGTAACCCCAACAACGATGAAGAGAGTGACCGAAGTGCTCAAGATCGTCTTCGAGATCTGATTCCTTTCGCCTACTTTCCCACCAGCGTCTGCGGATCCAGCAAGTGCTGTGGGGTGAATTTCTTTTCCGACCATCGCGAAGCCGGATCGAACTCCACTCCGACGAAGTAGCCGATCTCGCGGTACATACAATACCTGACGCGCCCTTTGAACTCCTGCCGGGGTACCGCCCAACGCACCTCGACACCGAGCGGGATGGGAGCCTCCAGTTGCAGGCACGCGCCCGAGGAGGAGATGTCCTCCAGCAGAGCAGTGGCATCCCGCGCCATGCCGGAGCGTTCAACCCACCGCACCTCCACCATGTCCGCACACATCATGCGCAGTTCTGAGCGCCGGTTAGTCATACTTCCCATATCGGCCGGAAGGACCGAAACTTTACAAGCCCGCATGACATAATCGGAATAGTCCCGATGAGAATCGCGGCCGCCTGCCTGCTCACGTTGGTGATTGCCACCGGATGCCGGCACAAGAGATCCGCCAAGGTCCCGCCGGCACCGGCCCCCGTGCCGAAAGCAGGAATACCAGTCCCGATTGGACACACCGAGACCGGAATTGCGAGCTGGTACGGTCATCCCTATCACGGCCGGGCTGCCGCGAACGGCGAAATCTACGACATGGAGAAGATGACCGCCGCCCATCGCACTCTGCCGTTCAACACTTGGGTCCGGGTTTACGATCTCGACACCAGTAAGACCACCGAGGTCCGCATCATCGACCGCGGGCCGTTCGTCGACGGACGCATCATCGACCTGTCCCATGCTGCCGCCAGGGACATCGACATGATCGGCCCGGGGGTGGCGCGGGTGCGGATCGAGGTCATCCGGACCCCTCCGAACGCCGCGCCGGCCCTGTTCGGGGTTCAGGTAGGCGCGTTCCGGGTCCGCGCCAATGCCGAAAACATGCGCAGCCGGATGGAGACGGCATACGGCGCCGCTCGCCTGGTGGAACGTCCCCAGGAGCCGGGACTGTGGCACGTCCTGGTCGGCGCCGAGCCGACCGAGGATGCCGCGACCGCCCTGGCCCAACGAATTCGCCAGAATTCTGCTGAGAAAAGAGCGGCCTTCGTCGTACGTATTGATTCGAACTGAGAATGGGAGCGCCTACGCAGGGCTGCGTCCACGGGCTGGTGGGCCAGTCGCCGGAGATCGCCTCAATTCACCGGCTGATCGAAAAGGCCTCGCGTAACCGCTTGCCGGTGTTGCTGCTGGGGGAGAGCGGCACGGGCAAGGAGGTGGTCGCCCGCGCCATCCATGCCGCCAACCCGCGCGGCCAGTTCGTACCCATCGACTGCGGGTCGCTGGTCGGTACCCTGATGGAAAGCGAGCTGTTCGGCCACACCAAGGGCTCTTTCAGCGGCGCGGCCGAAAACAAGAAGGGGCTGGTCGAGCTGGCAGACGGCGGCACGGCCTTCTTCGACGAAATTGGCGACCTGCCGCTCGAGATGCAGGTCAAGCTGCTGCGGCTAATCCAGGAGAGGGAGTTCCGTGCGGTCGGGGCCCTGCAATGGCGCAAGGTGGACCTCCGCATCATCGCCGCCACTCATCGGAATCTGAAAGCCGAGGTAGCTGCAGGACGATTCCGCCAGGACCTGTACTTCCGCCTGAACGTCTTCGCGATTCACCTCCCGCCTCTGCGCAACCGCAAGCAGGATATCCCGATGCTGGTCGAGCACTTCATCAAAGCAGGCCAAGCCGCCGGTTTGCCGGATTTCCATCCGGGACCGGAACTCATCGAGACCCTGCTTGCCTACAACTGGCCAGGCAACATTCGTGAACTCAAGCACTGCATCGACCGGATGAGCGCGCTTCATTCGGAAGGGGTGCTGCAGATGGCGGACCTACCTTCGCCGCTGCAGTACGCGCACTCTGCGGCCGGGCTGGACCGGCTCTCTGCGGTGCTAAGCGACGAGCACGGCCAGGATCTGCCGGATGTCGCGCTGGCTCCCATCTCGCCGGTCATCTCGATTCCCGAGAGCGAGCGCCTGACCATCGAGAAGGCTCTGGTCGCGACCGGAGGCGAGCGCGCCAGGGCCGCCCAAATTCTAGGAATCGGCCGCACCACTCTTTATCGCAAGATGAAACAATACGGTATCGGGTGAGAATCGCTCTCGACGCCACGTACAGCCTCGGAAACGCGCTCTCGGGAGTCGGAGTGTATTCCCGCGAAATCCTGTTCGGTCTGGCGGATGCACAGCCGGAAACCCGGTTCGACTTCTGCTACCGGCCGCACCGGTTCGCGGAGTCGCGGCGCGAATCACTGGGCCGCAACGTTCGCCGCCGGCTGCTGCTGGATCCCATTTGGCCTCGCTGGACGGACTTGTTCCATGGCTTGAACCAGCGTCTGCCGCGGATTCCGATGCGCCGCGCCGTGGCGACCTTCCACGACCTGTTCGTCCTCACCGGCGACTACTCAACCCCCGAGTTCCGCACCCGGTTCGCGGCGCAGGCGCGCGACGCCGCCGCGCGGGCAGATGCGATCATTGCGGTTTCAGAGTTTACAAAAAGGCAGGTGGTCGACCTGCTCGGTGTGGAACCGGCTCGCGTACACGTCGTGCAGCACGGGATTCGTACGCTGCGGCTGCCCGCGGCGGAACGGGAGAAGGTGGTGCTGAACGTCGGCGCGATCCAAAAACGCAAAAATATCGCGCGCCTGGTGGCGGCGTTCGAGCGGCTGCCCGATGCTTGGCGGCTGGTGCTCGCCGGGTCGAACGGGTACGGCGCGGAGGAGATCCTCGATCGCATCGCCCACAGTCCGGCACGGGAGCGCATTTGGGTGACCGGCTACATCCCGCAGCAAGAACTGGCCGGATGGTACGCCCGGGCCCGTATCTTTGCCTTCCCTTCGCTAGATGAGGGCTTTGGAATGCCGGTGCTGGAGGCGATGGCCGCGGGCATACCGGTAGTGATATCGAACCGGTCAGCCTTGCCGGAGGTGGCGGGTGATGCCGCCCTGGCTGTGGATCCGGAGGACACCGATGCACTCGCGGAGGCGCTGCTCGCAGTACATTCCAACAACGAACTGGGTCGGGAGTTAGCCCGGCGCGGCGCGGCGCGGGCACAGGTGTTTACGTGGGGGAAGGCTGTCCGTGAAACCTGGGAGGTCTATCGCCAATTGCTGGCGTAGGCCTTGACCTAGCGGTTCTCCTCGTCTACAGCGATCTTCAGCGCACGCAGGAAGCGATGGTCCTGCGATGTAAACTTGATCTTGCCGGTAGCCTCGAAGCTGCGTTTGGGCTCCTCGCTCACTTCGGTCTCTTCGCTTTCTTCCTCCTCACTGTTCTCGTCCCGCCGATTGAACCCAATCGTCGCTTCGAGAACTAGGAAAACATCGTAACCGGCTCTTTTGATCTCTCCGATAGCCTCCGCGATCCGGTCCGACTCGGAAAGGGAATCGTTTATCGCGTTTCCCAATTCCTGCATGAGATGCTTCAATGGCTCTTCCACACAGTTCCCCTTTTATGGCAGATGCGCCGGAAGCAACCGGCGTTCCACCGATGGGCCCGCATCCACCCGTTCCGATTGTAGTGGACCTCCGCGCCCTTCACAAGCGGCCCGCACATAACTATCGGCAGTTTTCGGGCCAAATGTTAGCGCCCTGCGGCACGCCCTCTGCGGACCTGCCCCGGCCCGCTCTGATACCATGGATGCGTGTGGAAGCTCCTGAGCACCCGTGGGGTATCCGAGTTTACCAAACACGTGGTACCTGCGGTACTGAAGCCGGCCAGGACCCTCTGGAATGAAGTGATCGGGTTCTTTTTCTTATGCCTGGCGGTCCTGTTCGGATCGGGCGTGGTGCGCGCCTACAACTCATTCAGTAAAGCCGCTGCGGACCAGGCGACCGGCGACCTCCTGCGCATCGTCATGTCGGGATTCTGCACCCTACTGATGCTTTATTTCGGCATCTCCAGCTTCCGCCGCGCGCGCAAGATCTCACGATCATGAGCGAACCGCTCCCGCTGCCCGGCGAGTTTCCGTACACGCGCGGAATCTACCGCGAAATGTACCGAGGCAGGCTCTGGACCATGCGCCAGTACGCCGGATTCGGCACCGCGGAAGAGAGCAACCGCCGCTATCGCTACCTGCTCTCCCAAGGCACGACCGGTCTTTCCGTCGCGTTCGATCTTCCCACCCAGATGGGCTACGACAGCGATCATCCGATGGCCGTGGGCGAGGTGGGCCGTGTGGGTGTCGCGATCTCCTCTCTCGCCGACATGGAGCGCCTCTTCCAGGACATTCCGCTCGAGAACGTCTCGACTTCGATGACGATCAACTCGACGGCCGCGATCCTGCTAGCCCTGTACGCGCTGGTGGCCGAGAAGCAGGGCGCCGACCGCCGGAAACTCTCCGGCACCGTCCAGAACGACATCCTCAAGGAGTACATCGCGCGCGGCACCTACATTTATCCGCCGCGCGCCGCCATGCGTATTATTACCGACATATTCGCCTGGGCGGGTGCGGAGATGCCCGAGTGGAACACCATTTCGATCAGCGGCTATCACATCCGCGAAGCCGGCTCGACCGCGGTGCAGGAACTGGCGTTCACGTTCGCCAATGCGGTGGCTTATGTAGAAGCGGCGACGGGAGCCGGACTGGCGGTCGATTCCTTCGCACCCCGGCTTTCGTTCTTCTTCAACGCACACAGCGACTTCCTGGAGGAGATCGCCAAGTTCCGAGCGGCCCGCCGCATCTACGCGAAGCTGATGCGCGACCGCTTCGGCGCGAAAGACCCGCGCTCCATGATGCTGCGTTTCCACGTGCAGACCGCAGGCTCGACCCTGACCGCGCAGCAGGCGGACGTCAACGTCGTGCGCACTGCAATCGAGGCCATGGCGGCCGTGCTGGGCGGCGCGCAGAGCCTGCACACCAACTCGCGCGACGAAGCGCTCGCGTTGCCCACCGAGGAGAGCGCGCGCATCGCGCTGCGTACCCAGCAGATCATCGCCTACGAAACCGGCGTGACCAATACGGCGGATCCTGTGGGCGGCAGCGAATACATCGAATCGCTCACCGACGAGATGGAGCGCGGCGTATCCCGCTACCTGGCGGAGATTCAGTCGATGGGCGGCACGCTGCGAGCCATAGAGTCCGGCTACATCCAGAACGAGATACAGAACTCGGCCTACCAGTTCCAGCGCGCCGTGGAGACCGGCGAGCGCACCGTGGTCGGTGTCAACCGGTTCCGGCAGGAAGACGAACGCCCGGCGGCAACATTCCGTCTGGATCCTACGTTGGAGCGGGCGCAGGTCGAACGGCTGCGCGAAGTTCGCGCCGGCCGGAGCGCGAGCGCGGTGGCAGAGGGCCTGGCCGCGCTCGAACAGGCGGCGCGCGGCACGGACAACCTGATGCCGCACATTCTGTCCGCGTCGGCCGCTTACACGACCGTCGGCGAAATTTCGGATAGACTGCGCCGCGTTTTTGGCGAGCATCGGGAGTCCTAGCGAATCATGAACGCCCTTCTCTTGAAAGAGTACATGCAGCTTGAGATGGTCCAGATGCCGGTGCCGGAGATCGGTCCCGAAGAGGTGCTGGTGCGGGTCCGCGCCTGCGGGATCTGCGGCAGTGATGTTCACGGGCTCGACGGCAAGACTGGCCGCCGTATTCCGCCGCTGGTGATGGGCCACGAGGCCGCGGGCGAAGTGGTGGCCACGGGAGCCGCCGTCGCCGATCTCACCCCCGGCGACCGTGTCACATTCGATTCCACGGTCTACTGCGGCCGCTGCTTCTACTGCACGCGCGGCGAGGTCAACCTGTGCGACCGGCGCGAGGTGCTCGGCGTATCTCCGGGGCCGTACCGGCGGCACGGCGCCTTCGCCGAGTATGTGGCCGTGCCCCGGCGCATCATGTACCGCCTGCCGGATGAGCTCAGCTACGAACAGGCAGCGATGATCGAGGCCGTCAGTGTTGCGGTGCACGCGCTGAACCTGACGCCCATCCGGCTCGGCGATACGGCAGTGGTGGTAGGCACGGGCATGATCGGCCTGCTCGCCATTCAGGCCGCGCGCCTGGCCGGTTGCGCGCGCGTGATCGCGATCGATCCCGACGATTCGCGGTTGAAGCTGGCGCGCGAGGTGGGCGCGAGCGAGACCATCAATCCGAAGAATGCGCCGCTGCCCGAGGCGATGGCCGATGTGGCCATCGAGTGCGTCGGCGCAACCGAACCGGTTCGGACGGCGATCGCGGCTGTGCACAAAGGCGGCGCCGTGACCCTGGTGGGCAACGTCACCCCCGACATCGACCTGCCGCTGCAGTCGGTGGTGACGCGGCAGATTCGATTGCAGGGCTCGTGTGCGTCGAACGGCGAGTACCCGGCCTGTATCGAGCTGATGGCGCGCGGGGCGATCCGGGTGGACCCGCTGATCAGCGCGATCGCACCGCTTACAGACGGTCCGGCATGGTTCGACCGGCTCTACCGCCACGAGGCTGGGTTGATGAAGGTGATTCTGAGGCCGTAATGCGCACCTACTTCCATGTCGACATGGACGCCTTCTTCGTGTCGGTGGAAGAGCTCTACGACCCGTCGCTGAAAGGCAAGCCGGTCGTGGTCGGCGGCCGTCCCAACGAGCGCGGTGTGGTCTCGGCCGCGTCATATGCTGCCCGCAAATTCGGCGTGCATTCCGCCATGCCGCTACGCACCGCCTACAAGCTCTGCCCGCAGGCGATCTTCGTCGATGGCCATCCGGACCGCTACCGCGACTACTCACACAAAGTCTACGACGTGCTGGCCGCCTTTTCGCCGCTGGTCGAGATGGCCTCGATCGACGAGGCCTATCTCGATATCACCGGCACCGAGCGGCTCTACGGCCCGCCGCTCCGCGCGGCTCACATCCTTCACGAGCGCATGAAACAGGCGACCAGCCTGAACTGCTCGATCGGCATCGCGGCAGCGCGCATGGTGGCGAAAATCTGCTCGGACCAGGCCAAGCCGAACGGTATCCTGTGGGTGGTCCCTGGGCAGGAGGCGCCATTCCTGGCTCCGCTCGATGTGCGCAAGGTGCCGGGCGTGGGCAGAGTCACGGAGAAGAACCTGCACGATCTCGGCATCCGCAAAGTCGGCGACCTCGCCACGCTGGATGAGGGCTTCCTGGAAGAGCGCTTCGGCAAATGGGGACTGGCCCTGGCCGGAAAATCGCATGGCCTGGATGCCGGCGGCTGGTACGACACCGAAATCGGCGAGGAGGAAGGACCGAAGTCGATCAGCCACGAGCATACCTTCAACGAGGACACCGCCGACCTGGAACACATCGAATCCACGCTCGCGCGCCTGAGCGAAATGGTGGGACGCCGGCTGCGCGAGCACGGCCTGGAGGCGCGCACCCTTCAGCTCAAACTGCGCTATTCGGATTTCTCGACCTTCACCCGCGCTCACACGCCTCCTCGCGCCACGCAGCTCGATACCGAGATCTTCGAAGAGATCCGCGAACTGTTCCGGCGGAACTGGAAACAGGGCGCCAAGGTGCGCCTGCTTGGAGTCCACGCTTCAGGCTGGGCCGAAGGGGGCGAGCAGATGGACCTGCTCGGCGGAGAGCGTCACGAGAAATGGAAAGGCGCCATGGCCGCCGCGGACCGGTTGCGCGACAAGTTCGGCGAGAAGGCGGTCGGTCTGGCGGCGGGCATGCGCGGCAACTTCCGCGAGCGGACTCACGAAAACCCCGCGGGGCTACCGGGCAAAAAGTAACGTAGACCTCCAGGTCTGCGCGTCACCGACGATTCCAAAGCAGGAACCCGACCATGGTCTTCGCGTCCTGGATCTTACCGCTCCGGATCATATCGGAGACCTGCTTCGCCGTAAACCAGCGCGTCTCGATGCGCTCGTCGTCCATCGGAGCCGCTTCGCCCTGCGTCAGGTCCTGCGCCAGGTAGATGGTCATGCGCTCCTGCACATAACCCGGGCTGACGAAAAAACTGGCCAGCCTCGTCCATTTCTTTGCCCGGCAGCCGGTCTCTTCGATCAGCTCGCGCTTTGCCGCCTGAAGGGGCGTCTCGCCGGGATCCAGACGCCCGGCGGGCAGTTCCCAGAGATACCGGTCGGCGGGCAGCCGATATTGGCGCACCAGCAGGATGCGCTTCCGATCGTCCACGGCCATCATGACCGCGCTGCCCACGTGGCGCACCACGCTGCGTTGGATCTTCCATCCGGTTTTCGGATCGACCGCGCGGTCCTCCGTCACGCGGAACAAACTGCAACTGTATGCCTGCTTCGAAGAAGTGATCTTCATGGTCTGGTCTTGAGCGCCTTGGCGAAATCCGCCGCACCGCGCGTATTCATGATATCCGCCGGGCCGAGCCACCCGCGGCGCGCGGTCAATACGCCGTATCTCATGCTGGCGAGATGCTTCGGATGGTGCGCATCGGTCGCGATGGTGAACCGCGCACCCTTGCTCTTCGCGGTGCGGATCAGCGCGCCGTGCAGGTCGAGCCGCTCGGGGCTGGCATTGATTTCCAGCCACACACCGCGGCGTACGGCCTCGTTCACGATGCGCTCGAAATCGAACTGGAACGGATCGCGCTGCAGGAGCAGGCGCCCGGTGGGATGGCCGAGCACGCGCAGCGACGGGCACTCCAGCGCGCGCAGCAGGCGGTCCGTCATCTCCGCCGCGTCCAGGTTCATGTGGCTGTGTACGCTGCCGATGACAAGATCCAACTCGGCGAGTGCGTCATTGGCCAGGTCCATGGCACCGTCTTTGAGGATGTCGCACTCGATGCCGCTGAACACCCGGATGCCGAGGCCATTGCGATTGATCTCGCGCACGTGCCGCGCGAACTCGACCACGCGCTTCTCGTCGAGGCCGTTGGCCATGGCCAGCGCCTTGGAGTGGTCGGTAATGGCGACATACTCGTAGCCGCGCACACGCGCCGCGGCAGCCATCTCTTCCAGGCTCGCACGCCCGTCGGTTTCGGTCGTGTGCATGTGGATGTCGCCGCGGATCTGGCTGAGCTCGACCAGCTCGGGCATGTGGCCCTGCTCGGCCGCTTCGATTTCGCCGGTGTTTTCGCGCAGCTCGGGCGGTATCCACGGCAGACCGATCGCCTGGTAGATTCCTTCTTCCGTCTCCCCCGCAACTTTCGACTCGTCCTCGACTCGGAACAGCCCGTACTCGCTGAGCTTGAGACCCATCCGTACGGCTCGTGTGCGGATCGCCACGTTGTGGTCCTTGCTGCCGGTGAAGTACTGCATGGCCGCGCCGAAACTTTCCGGCGGCAGCGTGCGTACGTCCACCTGCAAGCCTTCGCGGCCCACACGCGCGCTGGCCTTATTTTCGCCGCGGCCCAGCACTTCTTCCACGCGCGCATATTTGACGAACGGCTGGAGCGCGTTGGTGGGCGCGGGGCCGGTCACCAGCAGGTCGAGGTCGCCGACCGTCTCGCGCCCGCGCCGCAGGCTGCCGGCGGGTGTGACCGACTCCACGCCCTCTACCTTGCTCAGTTCGGCGATCAGCTCCTCCGCCATGTTCTCCGCGTAGCTCAGAAGGTAGCGGCCGGTGCGCTGGCGGTACTGCGAGATCGAGCGTAGCACCTTTTCTTCCAGCTTGGCGCCCATGCGCGGCAGGACGCGCAGCTTCTGCTCCAGCGCCAGGCGCTCCAATTCGTCGATGGTGCTGGCGCGGTAGTGCTCGAAGATGAGCGCGATGCCCTTCGGGCCAAGACCCTGGATTTTGAGGAATTCCAACGCCGTGGGCGGGAATTTTTCGAGCAGCACGTCGCGGCGCTCGCAGGAGCCGCGCTCGACGATCTCTGCCAGCACATGCGCCAGGCTCTTGCCGATGCCGGGAATCTCGGTGACTTTGCGCTCCGGGTTCTTGAGGATATCGGCGATGCGCTCGGGATAACCGTCGATGGCGGTAGCGGCGTTGCGGTAGCTGCGGATGCGGAAGCCGTCTTCCGCGGCGATCTCCATCAGATCGGCCGTTTCCCAGAGCAGGCGCGCAATTTCCCGATTCTCCAAGGCGTTTCCTCTATAAGATTGTACCGAGAGGCGTGCCGCGGACGATAACAAGCGATCGTCCGCGCCACCCTGCCGTGCGTCATATTAGTATGCTGCTCCGGGCTCTTGCCGCCTTCTGTTGCGCGCCAACCCTCGCCGCGCAGACTACCGGGTTCTCGGTGGTTTCCGCCGCCAGCTACCAGGGTACGATCGCGTCTGATTCCATCGCCGCCATTTTCGGATCGAACCTGGCGCGCATCACGGCCTCGGCAACACTCGACGCCAATGGGCAGTTGCCCACCGAGCTGGCAAATGCGCGCGTCCAGGTGAATGGCCAGGTGGTGTCCCTGATTTTCGCGTCGCCCGGCCAGATCAACTTCGTCGTGCCCTCCGGAATTGCGGCCGGTACGGCCACGGTTGTGATCAGCAGGACGGATCTCGGCACCAGCCGGAACGGCACCGCGCTCATGGCTGCCAGCGCGCCCGCGATCTTCAGCTCCGATGCATCGGGCTCGGGGCCGGGCGCGATCCTGAACGCGGTGACCTTCGCCGGGCCGCCGTTTCTGACCGTCACTCCCCAGAACGGCGCCGACCCGCGCACCCGGCTGGCCGTGTATGGCACGGGAATCCGCAACGCCAAGACCGTTACCGCCACCGCGACCGACAGCAGCGCGAACCGCTACAACCTCACCGTC
>DATJYW010000447.1:0-31049 GCA_035499435.1 Candidatus Acidiferrales bacterium
AGGACGGGGTGCTCGGTGTACCCCGACATGAACAGCACTTTCAATCCCGGCCGCAGGCGCTGGGCGGTTTCCGCGATGACGCCTCCATCCGTCTCCGGCAGGACCATGTCGGTGATCAGCAGGTCGATTGGCGCCTGCGGGTCGGCACAGATGGCCAAGGCCTTTTCCGGCGTCGCCGGGCAAATTACAGCGTAGCCGCCGGAGCGCAGCATTGCCGCCACCAGGTTACGGACTACGTCGTCGTCCTCGACTACCAGGACGCGGGCTTCCGCGGCCTCTGCCGTGCCGCCAGTCCGGCTGCCCTCCTCTGGAGTGCGTGTGGCCTCGCGCACGGCGGGCAGCAAGATGGAGAACGTGGTACCCGCGCCGGGCTCGCTGTCCACAAAGATGTAGCCGCCGCTCTGCTTGACGATGCCATAGACCGTGGAGAGACCCAGTCCGGTGCCGCGGCCGATCTCCTTGGTGGTGAAGAAAGGTTCGAAGATATGACGCCGGGTCTCGGCATCCATTCCGTGACCGGTGTCGCCGATGGAGATGCGCGCGTACTTTCCCGGCTGCGCCCCCATGGCCGAGGCTTCGCTTTCCGAGAGATCGACATTGGCGGTGGCGAGCGTGAGCTTGCCGCCGCGCTCCATGGCGTCGCGGGCGTTGACCGAGAGGTTCAGGATGATCTGGTCGATCTGCCCGGGATCGGCGGAAACGTCCCAAAGATCGCCGGCCAGATTGGTGGTGATGGCGATGTTTTCGCCCAGGAGACGGCTGAGCATCCGGTGCGTGCTGGTAAGGTTCTGATTGAGATTGAGGCGGATGGGCTGGAGCATCTGCCGCCGGCTGAAGGCCAGGAGCTGGCGGGTGAGCGAGGCCGCGCGCTGCGCGGCCACCAGGATCTCCTCCACCGACGCGCGATTGGGGTCGTCCTGGGGCAATTCGCCATGCACCAGCTCGGCGTAGCCCTCGACCACGGTCAGCAGGTTGTTGAAGTCGTGCGCGATGCCGCCGGCAAGCTGCCCGACGGCTTCCAGCTTCTGCGATTGGCGGAGTTCGTCTTCGAGCCGCCGCCGCTCCGTAATGTCGTTCGACAGGACCAGGCATGCCCGTTTGCCGGCGAACTTGATCGGGTGCGCCGTAATCTCGACGAAAATGACGGAGCCGTCCTTCTTTCGATGGCGCCAGGGACCGTCGGTGTGCGGAGCGGTGGCCGGCGTGGCGGTGTCGGCCAGAAGAGCGGGGATGTCTTCGGGAGGACGAATATCGCGCAGCGTCATGGAGAGGAACTCTTCGCGCGAATAGCCGTAGTGCCGGACCGCCGCGTCGTTTACCGCAAGGAACGAAAGTTCCACCTGATCGAAGACCCACATCGGGAACGGATTGGCCTCGAACAGGAGCCGGTAGCGGCGCTCGCTCTCCTCCAGGCTGCGCCGCGCCTGTCTTCGCTGGGTGACGTCGCGAAAGACCAGCACCACACCGGCGATGCCCGTCTCGCCGGCGATGGGTGCTCCGCTGTCGTCGATAGGCACCTCGCGCCCGTCGCGGGCCAGGAGGATGGTGTGGTTGGCCAAGCCGACGATGGTGCCCTGGCGCAGTACCGCCATGGCCGGATCTTCAACCGGCTGGCGGGTGTTTTCGTTGACGATGCGGAAGACTTCGGAAAGCGGACGTCCGGCGGCAGCGGTGTTACTCCAGCCTGTGAGGGCCTCGGCTACGGGATTCATGAACTGGACGCGGCTGGATGTATCGGTAGTGATCACGGCATCGCCGATGCTGCTCAGGGTAGTGGCCAGCGCGGCGCGTCCGTGCGCTTCCTGCTCGCGGGCGGCCGCTAGATCGCCAATCAGGCGTTCCTGGGAGCGCACCAGGCGGTCGGCACGGACGCTGGTTCCGCAGAGCAACAGTGCGAGCACGACTGCGCCGCCGATGACTACGATTCGGGCCTCGTAGCCGTGCCGCTCTACTTGCGCTTCGCGGCGCGCCAGTTGGGCGTTTTCGTCATCCACCAGACGAGCGGTCAGGGTTCGTATCTGGTCCATAGTCCGCTGCCCGCGGCCGGAGTACACCCTGGCTATCGCCCCGCTCTGGTCGCCGGATTGACGGAGGCGTAGGGTTTCCTGGAGTTGGCTTAATCTGGTCCCGACAAGGGCATCCAATTCCCGAGCCGCTTCGGGATTCTGGGGCGCCAGCGATTTCAGTTTCGCGCGCTCAGCCGCGACCAGGGGAAGGGAAGCGGTATAGGGCTCCAGATACCCCGCGTCACCGGTCAGCAGGTAGCCCCGCTGGCCGCTCTCGGCGTCCTTCAAGAGCGAGAGAAGATCTTCCGCCCACTCGACTACCACGCGCGTCTGGGCCGCGCGAGCGGCCTCCGACTTGTCGGCCTCACCCTCCGAGTAGGTATATACGCCAATCGCCAAGACAATGACAATTGCAACGACGGGGCCGGCGATGTGCGGCCTCCGCAGTGCCCCTGAGAGCCATGGCATAGAACTGTAACCAGAGTAACAGGATGCGGCTCGGCAACGCCGAAGCGGTCTGATACCCTGTTAGGCTGCCGGCATGATCCTGGCAATCGACATAGGCGGCACTAAGTTCACGCTGGCGGCATTCGACGGCGATCGCATGTTGTGCCGTGAATCCCGCGCGACCGATGCCGCGGGCGGGCGCCCCTGGATGCTCGAGCAGATCGCGGAGATCGTCGGGCGCTGGCGGAAGGAACTCCAATTCGAGCGCTGCGGCATCGGGTTCGGGGGGCCAGTCGATTTCGCGGCGCAGCGCGTGGTCCTGTCCACACACGTCTCCGGCTGGAGCGGCTTCGATCTTTGCGGTTTCATCAGCGAGCTCGCGGGGGCTCCCGCGGTGATGGACAACGACGCCAACGCCGGCGCGGTCGGGGAAGCCGAATTCGGCGCCGGCCGGGGCTGCTCCCCGCTTTTCTATATGACGCTTTCCACGGGGATCGGCGGCGGCATTTATGACACGGGCCGGGTGTGGCGAGGCGCCGATTCCTACGGGGGCGAAATCGGCCATCTCACAATCAGGCCCGATGGTCCCGAGTGCCTGTGCGGTGCGCGTGGATGCTTCGAGCGGCTGTGCTGCGGATTGTGGCTGCAACGGGATTACGGGCGGCCGGCTAAAGAATTGATGCAAAATGCCGATTTTGTAGATAGATACGTGATTGATCTTACGCTCGGTTTGAAGGCGGCGATTATGTTACTCAACCCGCAGCGAATCGTGATCGGCGGCGGCATTGCCAAGGCTGGCGACCGGCTGTTCGCTCCGCTTCGCCGGGAGCTCCGACGGCAGGTCACAAGTTGGTCGGCGGCCCGAATCGACTGTGTGCCGGCGCAACTTGCCGACGACAGCGTTTTGTACGGAGCGCTATCTTTAGCCAGGGGCCTATGATACATCCAACTGGGACTATTACCCAGGACTGCCGTTCTACGGACCATAGGTACCCATTACATGTGCCCTTTAGAACAGGTATGGTACCCGAAATCATTGAGTGCGCGTCCCTTAAGTGAGTATGCTGTCGTGTGAGGCGTAAATGCCGGTAAAGCAGTTGCTGAAAGACAAAGATCGGAAGTTCCAGCTCCTGTTTGAGGAACATCCCCAGCCGATGTGGGTGTTCGACCCGGCAGAACAAAAGGTCCTCGAAGCCAATGCGTCGGCATGCACGCTGTTCGGCTATACGCGGGAGGAATTCCGTGGCATGCCGATCCAGGTCATCCGAACCGGGCCCCAGAGCTACCGCGCGGGTTCCGGGCGGGTGATTCACGTCGATACCGACGCGCACGCCATCGACTACGGGCACCGGGCAGCGGAGCTGGTGGTGCTGATGGACGTGACCGAGCATCACAAGCTGGAGGAGCAGTTGCGGCAGGCGCAGAAGATGGAAGCCGTCGGTATGTTGGCCGGCGGGGTGGCGCACGATTTCAATAACCTGCTCACCATCATCAACGGCTACAGCCAACTGATCGTCAACAATCTGCCGGGCAACGATCCGAACCGGCAGTCGGCCGAGCAGATCATGAAAGCGGGCGAACGTGCCGCGACCCTGACGGGCCAATTGCTCGCGTTTTCCAGGCGGCAGGTATTGCAGCCGAGGGTCTTGGAAGTCAACCGGCTGATCGGCACGCTCACCACCATGTTGCGGCGCCTGATCGGTGAGGACATCGATTTGCAGCTTGTGCTCCGTGAAAACCTGGGACAGGTGAATGCGGACCCCAACCAGCTCGAACAGGTACTCATGAACCTGGTAGTCAACGCCCGCGACGCCATGCCGGGTGGCGGCACACTGACCATCGAGACCAGCAATATCGACCTGGACGACAATTATGCCGGCGCACACGTAGGCGTGAAGGCCGGGCGTTACGTTCTCATCGCGGTGAGTGACACCGGAACGGGGATGGACGAAAGCACCAGGGCCCACGCCTTTGAACCGTTCTTCACCACCAAGGCGCCGGGCCGCGGCACGGGCCTGGGATTGTCGACGGTTTTCGGAATCGTGCGTCAGAGCGGCGGGTCGGTGGATATCTACAGCTCTCCCGGCAAGGGCACATCGGCTAAGGTATACCTGCCCCGTGTGGACCAGGCGGCACTGGCGCCTGCCGAACGGCGTCGTGCCCGGGCGCTCAAAGGCGACGAGACGATTCTGGTCGCCGAAGACGATGAGATGGTGCGCAGCCTTGTGAAGGAAACGCTGGTGCGCCACGGATACAACGTGTTGGATGCATCGGGCGCGATGGACGCGCAGAAGATCTCCGATGTCTATCACGGCGATATTCACCTGCTGATCACGGACGTGGTGATGCCCAAAATCAACGGCCGCGATCTCGCCGCTCGGCTCATGAAGGGGCGTCCGCAGCTCAAAGTGCTCTTCATGTCCGGCTATACCGACGGCGCGGTGGTCAACAACGGCATCCTGCGCAAGGAAGTGGCTTTCCTGCAAAAGCCATTTACGCCCACGGCGCTTGCCGAAAAGGTGCGCGAAGTCCTGGAAGGCAGCAACGGCAGGACCCGCGGCGCCGGCGAATAGCGGAACTCCCCGCCCGGCCGTCGCGTATGATTCAGGCAGGGGGTCCGATGCGTCTCACTTCCGTATTGCTCTTTGCGGTTCAGGGTCTGCTGGCTCAACCCGATCCGCAGATCCTTGTGCACCACACTTTCACCGGCGACACCTCGGGCTGGACTGTGCTGGGACAGGGCGGCACCGTGCGCGCCACGGGGGGAGCGCTCGAATTCACTTACGAGGTCAAGCCGAAGCGGTTCGCGCTGGCCGTGCTGCCGGCTCCCCCGGATACGGTGCGGCTCAAGCGGCTGCGATTTCGAGCTAAGACCGATCACGACACCGCGCTGGCGGTGCTGCTCAGCGAACGGAAACCCGGCGGCGGAAACTACGTCGCGATGTTCTGGTCGCCCGCCGGGACATGGCAGACCATCGAGCTGGCGACAGCCGATTTTTCGATGTCGGATGGCGCGAACGATCCGGTGGACGCTGACGGCAGGCTGGACCTCGACCAGGTGGAGGGAATCGGGATCACCGACGTGGCGCAGTTCTTCGTTTCGCAGCCGGAGAATCCCGAGACGCCGATCGCCATCGACCATGCGAGCGGCGCGCACACGCTGCAAATCGCGGATTTCGAGATGCTGGGCGGAGCTCCCCCGGCCGCTCGCCCGCCGCTGGCGATCGATCGGTTCGATCGCGGATACCTGGAGTGGGTGACGCTGGGGGCGGTCAAACTCCGGCTGGCGCCCGCGGGAAATCCGCTCAAAGAGGGCGCGCTGGAAGCCGCCTACGAGCAGACCCAGGGCCGATATGGCGTGCTGCTGCGCAGGCTGGCCCAGCTTGATTTATCGAGGGCCACCGGCGTGGCGTTCGATATCGCCAGCAAGGTTGACGGTACGGTGATCGTCTCGCTCGAGCTCAAGAACGGGCGCCGCTTCAATCAGACCATCTACCCGCCGCCCAATAGCGAGGTGTTCCACGTGAGCTTGAAATTCAGCGATTTTTCCGGCGACGGGAAACTCGATCCGTCCCTGTTGAAATCCATGGCGATAACCGATGTCACCGCAGCCGAGGGCGGACGACAGCCCAATACACTGTGGATCGGGAGGGTCCAGGGGATCGGGAACTAGAGAGGTCCGCGGACTACTGTTTTTTCGATGCCGGCTGCGGCAGTTGCTCCACGGACACATCCGAAAAGATCACGGTGTCGGACGCATCGGCCTTGTGCGAGCAGACGGCCAGTCCGGCGAGCACCGGGTTGCCCAACGGGACCTGGGTGTGTCCCAGCTCTTTCAGCTCCGCACCGTCCTTGGCGAAGGAGACGGTGACCGAGCTGCCCTGCTTTACCAGCTTCAACTTGAATTTCGCCGGGCCGTCGAAGGGGAAGTCCACGGCATTGGTGATATCGCCCTTGGTGTTGCGCCACTGAATGCCCGGCATGCCGTTTCCGTGGATGACGATATCGACATACGGCGAGTCCGTATCGAGGGTCTTGCGCAGCATGATGCCGGCCTTGCGGTGCTCGACGCCTTCGCCGAGAAATTGCATGGTGGCCGTGATAACGAAATTTCCGGACATTTCGCGCCAGATGTACTGGAACTGATCCTCCTTGGCCCAGATGTTGGCGCCGGCGCCGGTGATCCGGTATTGAGCCTTGGCGGCATCGAATACGGCCGCGCCCTTGATTGCGGGATCCCCGACATCGCCGGAGTTGGTGAAGGCGCCGAGGGCTCCCTGGCCGAAAGCGGAGGCCGCCGCGAGGCAGATAAGGAAGAGTCCGCGCATGGTAAGGACGATTATACGTCGGCAAAGACACGGAATCTTCGCGCGTAGCCCGGACATTGACCTCCCTGGGTTTAGATTGGAATGAGGAGGGGTATAGAGAATCGGCGCCATATAGCGCTTGCCACCATTCTCTTTCACGGTCTGCTTCGCCGCATGGGGCCTGATCAGCGCCTTTGCCACGCGTTTCCGAGAACTATATCGCTTGAGCCAGTCAGAAACGGCGTTTCTGGTTGCCGTGCCAGTGCTGCTCGGCGCGCTGGCCCGAATCCCGATGGGCATGCTGACCGACCGTTTTGGCGGGCGCACCGTATTCACAGCCCTGATGATCGCCGTCGCGGTGCCGGTGTGCTCACGCCGTCGCAGGCTACCTATTCCGGCCTGGTGGCAATTGCATTCATGCTCGGCCTAGCCGGTTCTTCGTTCGCCATCGGGGTTGGATATGTCTCGCGTTGGAGCGCTCCCGAACGGCAGGGCGCCGCCCTGGGCATCTACGGCTTGGGAAATGCCGGCCGCCATGGCGCCGTTTGCGATGCTGTTAGCCTGGCCGGCAATCCTCCCGTTTAGCGTGGGAGCGCTCGGCTGTGCGGCATTGCTCGGTCTGGGGAATGGCGCGGTATTCAAGCTCGTGCCGCAGTACTTCCCGGGCCAGACCGCGACGGTTACCGGATTGGTGGGAGCGATGGGCGGGCTCGGCGGGTTCTTCCCTCCCCTGCTGCTCGCGTTCTTCCGCGATCGGCTGGGTGCTCTCTGGCCCGGGTTCCTTTTGCTTGCCTTTTGCTCGCTGGTTTTGTGGTGGGCCAATCATCGCGTCTTTGTGCCCCGCCAGCAGAATATGGAATTGGCGCTGCCGCCGGACTTCCGGCGAACCGCCGATCGCCTCCGGGCCGGGGCCTGGGCCACGCTGTGGACGGGCCTCCTGTTTGCCGCCATCGTGGTGGGATCCCGTAACCTGGCGTACTTGGAGCCGGCCCTGGTCATCTACACCTTTGCGGTCGTCTTCGCTACGTGGGCCGTGGTGTACCACTACAACGTTTGGCTGGAAAAGCCGCCCACGCGGGGTTTACTGGGATCGAGGCTGGGAGCTTTTCCGGAGCCGGGGAGTCCTGCGTAGCCTCGTCCGCGTGGGAGCGCTCGAGCTGACGCACCTGGCGGCACAACGGTTCATCGCTCGCCGCTCCAGACTCCGGTGGTGGATGCACCAGTGTCTGCTCTGGGGCTGCCTGACGGGGGTGGCGATCACGTTTCCACTGGTCTTCGGGTGGATTCACTTTCGCAGCGCGCCCATCGACCAGTTCACGTATGTCATCTACCGGTTCGGATTTCCGGCTGGCGCCTTCCACCTGAAAACCGTCGGTGCGCGGCTCTTGTTTCATGGCCTGGATGTTTCCGCGGTCCTCGTGTTGGCAGGCATCGCGCTTTCTCTTTGGCGGCGCATGACGGAAGAGGGCGCTCGCACCGTCCAGCACGTCGGAATGGATTTCCTGCCGCTGATCCTGTTATTCGCGATCTCGGTGACCGGCCTTGCTCTCACCGTTTCCGAAGAGTGGCTGCGCGGCGCCGGCTACAGCTTTCTGGCTATTCTGCACGCCATCACCGTGATTGGCGCACTGCTCTATTTGCCGTTCGGCAAGTTCTTTCATATTTTTCAGCGGCCGGCGCAGCTTGGCGTCAAGCTATACCAGGAGGCGGGCCAGCGGGACGAGAGCGCCGCCTGTGCGCGGTGCGGCGGGCGGTCCTGCCGCGGCTCGGTTTCGACTACCGTGTCCCCGGACCCGCCGGGTATTGGCAGGAACTCTGCCCGGCCGGCAAACGCAAGACACTGTCGGTCGCACAATTGCGCTTGAAGGAGGACGCTCGCGGCTAAGCCGCCGGTTTCGTTGGACGACCTGAATCTCCGCTTCGGCCCTCATGTGAACTAAGTTCCGCACGGAGGATGGCAGGATGAGTCGCGGAATCCAGCCGAGCGTCTGGTCAAGACACACTGCTGTTTCTGCGGCCAGCAGTGCAGGATTCAACTGAAGGTCCGCGACAATCGGGTCATCGGGTTCGAGCCCTGGGAAGACTTCCCGTACAACCGCGGCATGCTGTGCCCGAAGGGCGTCAAGAGGTACCTGCAGGGCAACCACCCGGACCGTCTGCTGGACCCCCTGATGCGCACGGCAAGCGGGTTTCAGCCGGCCGGATGGGACGAGGCGCTTGCATTTACCGCGCGGCGCCTGCGCGAGCTGCAAGAACGCTACGGACGCGATGCCGTCGCGGTATATGGCGGCGCGTCGCTGACTACCGAGAAATCGTATCTGCTGGCCAAATTCGCCCGCGTGGCGCTGGGGACCCGCCACATCGATTACAACGGCCGGTTATGCATGGTTTCCGCCGGCACCGTGCGCACCGAGGTGCCCACCACGGTGGACTTCTCGCTCTTCAAGAACTTCCAGATCCACGAGAAGTTCAAGCTGCAGTTCCGCGCCAATGCCTATAACCTGGCGAACACCCCGGTCTTCGGCGGGCCCAACACCACGAGCGGCGTGATCGGCATCGGGCAGGTGAACGATCCGCGCATCGTGGAGCTGGCGCTGAAGTTGAACTTCTGATACGGCCGTGCGCTGTCGACAGGTCCTTCTCGCGGCGGCCGTAGCGCTGCCCGTTCTGTGCGCGCCGCCCCGCGACCCGCTCGAGGCCGGGTTCGCCGATCCTCCGCCGGAAGCGCGGCTGCGTTGCTACTGGTGGTGGCTGAACGGTAACACCGATGAAGCCGCCATCACGCGCGACCTGGAACAGATGCGCGCCAAAGGGTACGACGGCGCGCTGCTGGTGGATGCCAACGGAAGCGAGCAGCAGCGCAACCGCATGGTGCCGGCCGGGCCAATGTTCGGCACGGCGCGGTGGCGGGAGCTGTACCGGCACGCGCTGAAAGAGGCCGGCGGCTCGGCATCGAAATCAGCCTCAACATCGAGAGCGGATGGAATCTCGGCGGGCCGAATGTGAAGCCGGAGCACGCGGCGAAGCTGCTGACGTTCTCGCGCGCGGTGGTCCGGGGTCCGGGCGAGGTACGGCGCGCTTTGGATCAGCCGCCGGCCAGGGACGGCTTCTTATCGCGACATCGCGGTGCTGGCGTACTCCCTGCGCCACGGCGAGGCAATGCCCGCGCGGCCGGTCTCGCTACTGGCGCTGAAGACCGCGTCGCGGGAAATGGGCATGTCGGCGCCGAAGACCACGCCGCTCCTGGAGGATATCGCAGCCGAACCGGGCGAAGAGGACGCGCGCGTGAGCGAGGTTCGCGACGTCACGGCCGGTCTGGCCGCGGACGGCACGTTCACGTGGCAGGCGCCGGCGGGCGAGTGGGAGATCCTGCGCGTGGGATATACGGCCAACGGCGCGAGAGCCTCGACCCGCTGATGGCGGACGCGAAGCCGTACCTGGGAAAGGCGCTGCTCTACCTGGTCACGGACAGTTGGGAGCTGGGCGGTGTCAACTGGACTCCGAAATTCCGCCAGGAGTTTCGCGCGCCGCGGCTATGATCCGCTTGCGTATCTGCCGATCGCGGCCGGACGAATTCTCGACAGCCGCCAGACGAGCAATCGCTTCCTGAACGATCTGCGCCGCACCGTCGCGGACCTGGTGATCGACAGGCACTACCGGCCGTTCGCCGAGATGGCCGCGCGCTACGGCCTGGGGATTCATCCGGAATCGGGCGGGCCGCACGGGACCCCGCTGGACGCGCTGGAGACCCTGGGCGTGAGCACGTTTCCGCAGATGGAGTTCTGGGCGCGGTCGGCGACCCATCGGGTGAAGGACGAGGAACGCTTCTTCGTCAAGCAGGGATCGAGCGAGCCGCATACCTATGGCATAACCCTGGTCGCGGCGGAAGGCATGACCTCGATCGGGCCGCAGTGGGAAGAGGCGATCTGGAACAACCTGAAGCCGATCTTCGACCAGGCGGTATGCGAAGGGTTGAACCGCCTGGTCTGGCACACGTTCACATCGTCGCCGAAGGAGGCAGGGCTGCCCGGGCAGGAGTATTTCGCGGGCACGCACCTCAATCCGAACGTGACGTGGTGGAACAAAGCGGGCGGATTTCTGAGCTACATCAACCGCAGCCAGGTCCTGTTGCAGCAGGGCGTGTTGGCGGCGGAGTGCCGCCGGATTTCGAAGGTCCGGCGGAGATGGACTACGTGCACCGGCGCGCCGGGACGACTGATATCTACTTCGTGCGCAGCGGGCGCGAAGAGTCCCTGGATGCGGAGATCACGCTGCGCGTGAAGGGCAGGACGCCGGAACTCTGGCAGGCCGACACGGGGCGGATCGAGGACGCGCCGGCATGGGAGGCGACGGCGGACGGGCGGACGCGGCTCTGGCTGTCGCTTGAACCGTACGGCAGCGTGTTCATAGTGTTCCGGCGGTTGGGCGCGGCGGGGCGGAAACCTGTTCCACGAACGCCTCTGACGGCGCCGGTAAACGGGCCATGGACGGTCCGTTTCACGCCAGGATGGGGCGCCCCCGCGCAGGCGACTTTCGACAAGTTGATTTCGTGGAGCGAACACGCCGACGCGGGGATTCGCTACTTCTCGGGCACGGCGCGGTACGCGGCGAAGGTGAATCTGCCGCCCGGGCGCGAGTGGACGCTGGACCTGGGCGAGGTGCGCGAGATCGCCGAGGTGTGGCTCAACGGAAAACCGTCGGCGTGTTGTGGAAGAAGCCGTTCGCCGTGGCTCTGGGCGCGGCCGCGCATGCGGGCGAAAACGAGTTGGAGATCGAAGTGGTCAATCTCTGGCCGAACCGGCTGATCGGCGATTAGCACCTGCCTCCGGAAAAGCGGCTGACCAAGACCAACATTACGAAGTTCACGGCGCAGTCACCGCTCATGCCGTCGGGACTGCTGGGACCGGTAGTAGTCCGCTACTTCCAATAGCGCGCTACCGGAATCGCACCTTCACGTCCGGCTTGTTTTCCAGGTGCGTGGTATCGACGAATCGCACCCGCGCCGGGTTGGAGTTCATCACCACCGACTGCGTGTGCACACCGTCTCCCGTGAACCGCACGCCCTGCAGCAGATTGCCGTCGGTGACGCCGCAGGCGGCGAACACAATATGCTTGCCCGGGGCCAGCTCGGGCGTGGCGTACACGTGGTCCACGTCGTGGATGCCCATCGACTGCATCCGCTCCCTCTGGGCATCGTCCTTCACCACGAGGCGGCCCAGGATCTCGCCGTTGAGGCAGCGCAGGGCGGCAGCGGTGAGCACGCCTTCGGGGGCGCCGCCGGAGCCCATCACCGCGTGCACGCCGGTGCCTGCGACGCTGGCGGCGATGCCCGCGGAAAGGTCGCCGTCGGAGATCAGCCGGATGCGCGCGCCCGCCTCGCGAATGTCGGCGATCAGCCTTTCGTGGCGCGGCCGGTCGAGCACCACCACCACCAGGTCGTCCACGCCGCGCTGTAATCGCCGTGCGATGGCTTTCAGGTTCTGTTTCACCGGCGCGTCGAGATCCACCGCGCCCTTGGCTGCCGGCCCCACCACGATCTTCTCCATGTAGCAATCCGGCGCGTGCAGCAGGCCGCCGTGCTCGCTTGCGGCAAGCACGGTGATGGCTCCCGCGCCCCCGCTGGAACAGAGGTTGGTGCCTTCCAGGGGGTCCACGGCGATATCCACTTCCAGGCGGGCGCCGTTCTTCGGTACGCCGACCTTCTCCCCGATGAACAGCATCGGTGCCTCGTCGCGCTCGCCTTCGCCGATGACGATCGTGCCCTGTATGGGCAGCGTGTCCATGCAGCGGCGCATGGCCTCTACGGCGGCCTGGTCGGAGGCCTTGCCGTCCCCCATGCCCATGGTGCGGGCGGACGCGATGGCAGCGTCCTCTACAACGCGCAACATTTCCAGTGACAGGTCGAACATGTGTTAGCTTTTCTCCTGATGGCAACTCATACGGTTCTGGTGCTGACGGCAAACCTGGCCGACAAGGATCTGGCGCTGCTCGGCCAGCTTCCGCCGGGAACGGACCTGGCGGTGGGCACGTCCGCCGAAGCCTTCGAACACCTGGCGGGCGACGCCGACGTCATTTTCAACTGGTCGGGAAGCGGTGCGCTCTTCCGCGAAGTCTTCCTGATGAGCCCGCGGGTGCGCTGGGTGCATTCGCGCTCCGCCGGCCTGGACGGCCAGTTGTTCACGGAGCTGGCGCAAAGCCCGGTGCCGTTCACCAACGGGCGCGGTGTCTTCAGCCAGTCGCTGGGCGAGTTTGCGCTGGCGGCAATTCTCTTCTTTGCCAAGGATCTGCGGCGCATGGTGCGCAATCAGGAAGCCGGCCGGTGGGAACAGTTCGATATCACCGAAATCTCGGGCCAGACGGTGGGGATTGTAGGATATGGCGATATCGGCCGCGCGGTGGCCACCCGCGCCCGCGCCATGGGAATGCGCATTTTGGCGATAAGGCGCCACGGGCCGCCATTGTACAACGTTGACCCCCTGGTAGACCACTTCTACAGGCCCGGCCAACGGCTGGAGATGGTCCGCCGCGCACACTATATCGTCGCGTCGGCGCCGCTGACCGGCGAGACTCGCGGCATGATCGGCGGGGCCGAGTTCGCCGCCATGCGGCCGGAGGCGGTGGTGATCAACATTGGCCGGGGACCGGTGATCGACGAAGCCGCGATGGTGCGGGCGCTCACAGAAAGGCGCATTCGGGGCGCCGCGCTCGACGTGTTCGACCAGGAGCCGCTGCCCGATGGGCACCCGTTTTACAAACTCGACAACGTCCTGCTCTCGCCGCACTGCGCCGACCACACGCCGGATTGGACCGCGCGGGGCATGCGGTTCTTCCTGGCGCAATTCGAGCGGTTTGATAAGGGCATGCCGCTCGAAAACCTGGTCAAGAAGGAGTTAGGGTACTAGCGTGGGTAGGTTCTGGCCTGCCCTGCCCCCTCCGGTGATATCTTAAACAAGGTAGAGGAGGTCAGCTCTCGACATGCTGCTCACTCGGGGACTCGTGACGTTTACGTGCGCCGCGGCACTGATCTGTGCGCAGGAGACGTCAAAACGCGAATTGACCGCGCGCGAGTTGTTCTACGCGGCCACGCAAAAGACTACCAAACCGGCACAACCGGCGGCGGCTCCAATCAAGACCGACACGTCGAAAACCCCGCCGAAAACCCAGCCCAAAGACATGGTCCGGCCCGTCAGGACTCAGCCGAAACCGGTCGAGATCGCCAGGACAAACACCCAGGACGCAGGAGTCCGGATCATACCGACCGCCGCACAAACCGCCCCCATGCCTGCCAATGGCCAGCCGCCGCTCGGTCTGCGCATCAATGTCATGCGGTACAACGACAATGGCTCGACCGTCGACGTGCCCGCGGATACGACCTTTCACAGCGGCGACCGCATCCGGCTGAGCGTGGAACCCAACGCCCAGGGCTTCCTCTACGTCGTCAACCAGGGCACCAGCGGCACATGGAGGACGATGTTTCCCTCGACCGAGATCGAAGGCGGGGACAATCGCGTCGAGGCGATGCGCCCCTGCGTGATCCCGCCCGGCAAGCACGTCTTTACCTTCGACGCCACCCCGGGCAAAGAGATCCTCTTCGTGGTGTTTTCCCGCCAGCGTGTGGCTGATCTCGAGGACCTGATCTACTCGCTCAAGAGCGGGAAGAAGACGTCGGAGCCGGAAACAGCCCGGTCGGACCGCACCCTCATCATGGCCGCCAATATCGGCGACCCGACGATTGACCGCCTGCGCAACGCCTATTCCCGCGACCTGATTATCGAAGCCGTAAGTCCGTCGACACCGGGCACGACCCAGGAGGCCGCCGTGTACGTGGTCAACCCGACCGGCAGCGAGGATTCGCGCGTGGTGGCCGATATCAGACTGGTGCACCAATGATCCGAACGGCGGCTGCGCTGGCGCTGGCGTTGCTTTGCTTCGGGCAAAGCCGCACCATGAAACAGGGCCCGCACCGCATGGAGATCACCCTGGAGCGGCTGGAAAGCGATTCCTGGCGCGCGATCGACCCGGGGCTGGTGCTGGCACAAGGCGACCGTGTGCGCTTCCGTTACCACACCAACTTCGACGGCTACCTCTACGTGACCAATATGGGCACCAGCGGCAGGTACGAACAGCTTTTCCCCCGCGAAGAGACCGGGCAGGACAATCGGGTCGCGGCATCGACGGAATATCAGGTGCCGGCCACCAACACGGCTTTCCGGATTGCGGGTCCGGCAGGCCACGATATCGTGTACTGGATGGTGAGCCCGGCGCCGCTGAACGAGGGAGCGCCGCTGCGGCCTAAGGCGCCGCAGCCCGCGCCGGCCGCTCCCAAGACGCTCATTCCGCGCTGCGACGATTCCATCCTCCGGGCGCGTGGAGATTGTGTGGACCCTTCGGCCGGCCCGAAGCTGATTCCGCGCGACGCGCAGATTCCGGAGAATCTGGCCGACGCGGCCGGCCGCGGCGCACGCGACCTGGTGTTCATGCAGGAAGGAAAGGCGGCGGTCATTTCGTCTCCGGCGCCGCTCACAGGGCCGGTGATCTACGAGTTCCGACTGGCTCACAAGTGAGGACTATGCGGCTGGCACTTTTGATCCTTTCCGGCTCGCTCGCTTTCGCGCAGCAGCCCAAGCAACAGCAGCGCGACCTGAAGATCGAGAAGGTCGATGAGACGGCGCCTTCGACCACCGGCTTCTCCATCCCGCGAAGCTACGCAGTGATCGTCGGCATCAGCCACTACAAGAACCTGCCAGCGAACATGCAGTTGCAGTATGCCGAACGCGACGCGCAGGCGATTTACACCATCCTGATCAGCGCCGAGGGCGGCAATTTCAAAGCCGAGAACGTGCGGCTTCTGACCGGCGAAAAAGCCACGCTGGCCGGGCTCCGCGCGCAGATCGACAACTGGCTTCCGGGAATCGCCAAAAGCGACGATCGCGTGCTGATTTACTTCGCGGGCCACGGATTTCTGTTCGGCGGCAAGGGCTATCTGGCGCCCTATGATTTTGACTCGAGCCGGGTTGCCGAAACAGGCTTTCCGATGGACGAGCTTGGCTCTGTCATGGGCGGGAAGATTCAGGCGAAATCGAAAGTCCTGCTCACCGACGCGTGCCATTCCGGGGCAATCTCGCCGGAAGATACGGAGAACCTGAACCAGCGCCTCACCAACCTGAATAAGAGCCTGTTTTCGCTCACCGCCAGCCGCGCGCGCGAGCAATCCTTCGAAAGTCCCGATCTGCGCGGCGGCCACGGCGTGTTCACGTATTACGTGGTCACCGGCATGGAGGGTGAGGCCGATACCAGCGGCGATGGCGTGGTCTCGGCCGATGAGCTGGCCGAGTACGTCCACACGCAGGTGCGCGATTACACCAGTGGAAAACAGAACCCGACCTCCGACAAATCCAACTACGATCCGGAGATGCCGCTGGCCTACATTCCATCGCACGCCAAGCCCGCCGCCGCGCCGGCGCAGAAGTTTGGCACGCTGATCTTCGAATCGAACATGGACGACGTGGAGCTGTTCATCGACGGCCAGTCCCGGGGCGTGCTGCAGAAAGGCAAAAGCTTTGCCGTTCCCGGCCTGGCGGCGGGCGAGCACACCATCAAGGCGGTACACAGCGGCTATGAGCCCGATGGACCCCGCCAGCAACTGGTGTATCCGGGGCGCGAGGACACCGTCAGCATAAAAATCCTGATCCCGCGGCGCCGCAACAAGGCTGCGGCCGACTTGCTGGACGAGGGGATCAAAGAGTATCACAAAGGCAACGAGCAGGGCTACCGCAAAGCCGCCGAGGTGCTGGACCGCGCGCTGCAGGTCGATTCGAACTATAGCCAGGCGGCATTCTACCAGGGTCTCGCCTACAGCGCCCTGTTCGACTACGACAAGGCGAAGGCGGCGTACGAAAAAGCCATCGCGATCGACCCAGGCTACCTGGAGGCGCATGCGAACCTGGCCGGCATGCTGTTGGACACGGGCGACGTGGACAGCTCCATCCGCCATCTGAACCTGGTGCTGCAGCGGCAGCCGGACCACGCGGTCGCACTGACGCTCGTGGCGCAGGCGTACCGTTTCAAGGATCTCTATCCCGAATCGATCGCGGCGGCCCGGCGGTCGATCGCAGTGAATCCGAAGACCGCGGAGCCGCACCTGTGGCTGGCTGACAGCTTGCGCCTGAGCGGCAAAGTGGACGAGGCGCCCGCCGAATACCAGCAGTATCTCAAGCTGAGCGATTTCGACAGCAAGCTGGGCGGCAAGCTCAACTACTACGTGCTCGGTTCGCTGTTTGCCATGGGCCGCAAGAAGCGCGTGGCCGAGCGCGACATCTGGAACGACTATCACAACATGGCCTACTACGGGCAGTGCGAGTGCGAGCGCCGCACCGGCAAGCTCGACGAAGCCATCCGCGACTGCCAGCGCGCGCTCACCTTCGACCCCAAGGACTTCTTCTCTCACTACACGCTCGGACTCGCGTTCATGACCAAGGCGAACAAGACGCAGAGCATCGCCGAGCTCGATCCCGCGCTGCGCCACTTCCAGACCATGATCGCCCTGGCCCCGGACGTGAACGAGGCCAAATACGCGCGCAAGAACATCGCCGCCATCGAGGAAGTGCTCAAGCAGGTGAAGTAGCCTCGTGGGGCAAGGTTCCCGATCTGCCCCGACGCGATATCATACCCTTGCATGCGTAAACTCCCGTATCTGGCTTTTCTGTTCGTGTGCCAAATCCGCCCCGCGAACAACTTCGCCCTCACCATCGACAACATCATGCGCGGCCCCAACCTGGTCGGCTACGAACCATCGGCAGTCCGCTGGTCCTACGACTCTGCCACTCTCTATTTCCAATGGAAGCAGCACGCGGACAAAATCATCGCTCCCATGGATACCTACGTCGTCAATCGGGACGGCGGGGGCCTGCGCAAGCTCACTGATGACGAGATCAAGCTCGTCCCTCCCCTCGGTGGCGACACCAGCCGAGATCATCGCTTGACCGTCTACTCCAGCGATGGTGACCTGTTTGTCCACGACAACACCACCGGCAAGACGCAGCAGATCACCAGGACCACCGATCCCGAGCTGAACCCGCGTTTCACTCAGGACGGAAAGCGGATCGCGTTCACGCGCGGCGGCAACCTCTACCTAATGTCGCTGGATGGGGGATCGCTGGTGCAGCTTACGGATATCCGGAGTGCAACTCCACCTGCCACTCCTACCGCCGCACCGGCTGGCGGACGTGGTGGACGAGGCGGCGGACGCGGCGGCGCGGCGCAGGAAACCGCCGTCGAGCAGAAGGGCACCGAGAGCCAGGAGTACCTGAAGAAGGAGCAGCGCGAGCTGATCGAGGTGGTTCGCGATCGCGTCGCGCTGCGCGAGGAGCAGCAGAAGAAGAACCAGAAGAAGAACCCGCGCAAGCCCTTCACGCTGCAGGCGCGCCAAAGCGCCAGGAACCTTCAGCTCACTCCCGACGAGAAGTACGTGATCGCGGACATTTTCGAGACCCCGGCAGCGCCTGCCAAGAACACGATTGTTCCCAACTACGTCAGCGACAGCGCCTACACCGAAGACATCCAGGGCCGCACCAACGTGGGCGACAGCCAGGGCATATCGAAGCTGGCCGTGATCAACGCGGAGACGGGCGAGGTGAAATGGGTGGATCACGGGCAGAAGAAGGAGATCCAGCTCGGCATGCCGGTATGGAGCGAAGACGGCACCAAGGCCGTAGTGCCTGGGCGCGCCGCAGATAACAAGGACCGCTGGATCTTCGCGCTCGATCCCGCGACCGTCAAGATGCGGGTGCTGGTCAACCTGCACGACGATGCATGGGTTTCGCAGGGTGCCAACGTCCTCGGCTGGATGAAGAACGATCGCGAGGTGTTCTTCGTCGGCGAACAAACCGGGTTTGCGCAGCTCTACGCAGTTCCGTTCGACGGGAGTGCGCCGCGCCCGTTGACCCATGGCAAGTGGGAAGTTCTCAACGTGCAGCAGTCGCGCGACAAGTCGAAGTTCTACCTGGTGGCCAACGCCGACGGCCCCGCTGATCAGTTCCTCTACGAGCTCGCGGCCGATGGAGGCGAACTAGCCCGCGTCTCCAGGCAGCCCGGCAAACACATCCCCGTCGTTTCTCCAGACGAACGCTGGGTCGCGGATATTTACAGCCACACCAACCGGCCGCCCGATCTTTACGTGCAGGAATGCCACCCGGGAGAGGATTTGAAGCGCCTGACCACTTCGCCTTCGCCCGAGTTCTCGCAGTACGCCTGGCAGGATGTGCCGATAGTGATGGTGCCGGCGCGCGACGGCGTGCGGGTTCCGGCGCGCATGTTCAAACCGGCGAACTACAAGAAGGGCGGCCCGGCAGTGATCTTCGTGCATGGTGCCGGTTACCTGCAGAATGTCGATCACAAATGGTCCACTTACTACCGCGAATATATGTTCCATCACATCCTGGAGGAGCGTGGATTCCTCGTGTTGGACGTCGATTACCGCGGCAGCGCCGGCTATGGCCGCGACTGGCGGACGGCAATCTATGAGCACATGGGCGGCAAGGATCTCGACGACATCGTCGACGCTGCCAAATACGCCGTCTCGGCGCATGGCGCCAGTCCAAAGCGCATCGGACTGTACGGTGGCAGTTACGGCGGATTTATTACCCTGATGGCGATGTTTACCGCGTCCGACACCTTCGCTGCCGGCGCCGCTCTGCGTCCGGTGACCGATTGGGCCACTTACAATCACGGCTACACGTCGAACATTCTGAACACCCCTCAAGGCGACGCCGAAGCGTACCGCAAGAGCAGCCCGATCTTCTTCGCTGATGGTCTAAAAGGCGCGCTGCTGATCTGTCACGGCATGGTGGATACCAACGTGGAGTTCCAGGACACCGTCCGTCTCGTGCAGCGCCTGATCGAGCTGCGAAAGGAGAACTGGTCTGTGGCGCCCTACCCGGTGGAGGACCACGGATTTGTTCAGCCCAGCAGTTGGGCCGACGAATACAAGCGGATCCTGAAGCTCTTCGAAACGGCTCTGTAAAGACTGCCGAAGTCGGTTCTACAAGGAATCAGCGGCGGGCCCAATAGCGGTCCCGGGCCTGCACTACCAGGCCTTTTCTTTTGGTGCTGAGCTGGATGTGGCGGAAGCCCGGAATGCTCACCGGCTGGTCCGAGACGTAGCCGATGCTGTACTGGCTGCGCAGTTCCTCCTGAATCACGTCGAAAATCTGGTCGATGCTCTGTCTTTTGGAGACTTCGAAGAAGCCGCCTCCAGTCTCCTGGGCCATGCGGGTCAGCGGACGCCGTCCGTCGGGGCTGCCGAGGAAGCCATATGCTCCCGAATCGGAGAACAAAATCGAGTAGATCAGCGTATCGACGCGCTGGGCAGCATCGATAGCTTCCGCGACCGTCGACTCGCTGCCGGTATCGACGCCGTCGGTCAACAGGATCAGCGCCTTGCGTCCCTGCTGTTTGGACATGACGTCCTGCGAGGCCGTGACCACGGCGTCGTACAGTAGGGTGCCGCCGCCTGTTTGAGCCTGTAACTGGGTCCGCGTCGGCGTGTCCACATAGGCCAGCGCGTCGTCAAGCTGGCGGAGCGACGAGGTTAGCGGCAGGCGGAGAAAGATCCGGAAATCGAACTGCAACAGGAAAACCTGGTCTTGGGGGCGCAGCACGACCTCCAGGAACCGGAAGCTCGCGCCGCGCTCCGCATCCAGCACGCGGCGCTGGCTCATGCTGGTGTCCACCATCAGGCCGAGGGTGAGGGGAAGGCCACTCTCCCGCGCGAAATACTGAACCGTCTGCGGGCGCTTGTCTTCGTAGAGGAGGAAATCGTCCTTGGTGAGGTCGCGGATGATCTTCCCGCTCCTGTCGGTAACGGTGGCGAGGACATTGACCACCTTGACGTCGGTGGAGAAGGTGGGAATCTCCTGCTGGGCTCGGAGGAATCGGATGCCGAGCAGGGATGCCAGGACCTGACGCCGGGAAAACCGCATACCGACACCAGCAGGATAGCACCAGCGCTTGACAATAAGCCTTCGGTAGCCGTTCTGCCTGCCGCCAGAGGTGAACCCGACGAGTTGGCGGCAAGGTACCGACCTGATATCCAACGGATGCCCAGTAGTACTAGAGGAACTCCAAACCTCATGAATTTGGTGGTAACATCGATAGGAGTTGTTCGTGATGAACTTTTTCGGGGGGACTTGTGAAGTCTAATATCAGGTTACTGCCATGGTTGGGTCTGGCCTTGTGCTCGACCGGAATGCTACAAGCCGGCGTGATCACTCAGACGCTGGGCGCCAGTGCCGGCATAGCCAATGGCGCAACCGTGGGCACGGGCACGTGGAACACTGCCGTGTCTGGCCATGCGGCACCCTTCAACGGGTTCATTGGCTCGGACGTCAACGGGCCTAACTTTTCCGCCTCCTGGACGTTTAACTACGGCGCCATCGCGGAAACCATCGTCAGCGCCACTCTGGACGTCGGCGTGTACGACCTCGACTCTGCCGGGACGGGTAACCAGGTTGCTTCCTACGCAGAAGGTGCCAACGATTTGACCAGTCTGCTGAACGCGGTATCGGAGGCATTGCACGGCGGTACCGGTGCGGCGGGCAGCGAATACGACATCCTCAGCATCACTTTGCCGGCCTCGACGTTCACGAGTCTAGCCCTTGGGAATCCGACGATCTCGCTGGCCTTTGCCGCACCGGGTCTGGGTGTTCTGGGCGAGACCAGCTTCAATGGCGGCGGGATCGACTTCTCCACCATCACGATCACAACCCAGGCAGCGGGCACCACTCCGGAGCCGGCAACTTGGATGCTGCTGGCGGGTGGAGCCGCGGCTCTAGCCGGGCGTCGGTGGCTGCGCCGCGCCTGAATCGGCGCCTCCCGACTCCAGTAACCAATAGACCCCTTCGTCCTTCACCGGCCGGAATCCGAGGCGTGCATACAGGTGCTGCGCCGGGTTGAACTTCTCCACATATAAGCTGACCTTCTTCCCCGACGCCGCGGCTTCGGTCAATAGATCGCCGAGGATGCTGGCGCCGATCCCCTGGCCGCGGCGCTCTGGAACCAGCGTGATGTCCAGGACGTGGATATCCTCGAGCGCGCGATCCACGTAAAACCTGCCGATCGGCTCTTCGCCGTCGCAGATCAGGAGATAGAATGCACCTGGGTAGTGCTTGCGGTAATGCGCCGTCTGCAACTCAAACTGCGAACGCAGAAAGGACTCGATTTCCGCGGCGTTCCACGAGACCATTCGCATCTCCTCCATACGGGTACTCGCATAAAGCCGGTAGAGAAACTCCTGGTCTTGTGGAAGCTCCTCGCGAAACCGAATGTGCTTCAATTCCGCGACGGGTATACTCCGTTTAGCGCGATGCAGAAGCTGACCACCAGATATGGTTGCAGGTTGGAGTGCGGCTGGCCGCCGACCATCGAAGGGTCGTTCATCGTCGCTGGCGAGGCCGCGGTAGGGGCGTAGGGCGCGTCGCCGTTGTTCTCGCGACACCAGTAATTGTTCACTGGAGTAGAGACCCCGCCAGCCATCGTGCCCAAACAAGAGACCGTGTGTGTATGGGCGGGCATCTCACCCATGATCAGGGTATGGGCCTGCTCCCCGCCAACCTGGCCGAGGGCGAACCCGCTCGCCTGCGAAATCGCCACGCGTCCCTGGAGATTGGGCAACTGAAAGGTGGTGACCCCATTTCCGCCATACGTCGTGCCAAGCAGCGAAAACAGCGCGGTGTTCTGCTGAATGGACAGTGTCTGGCCGTTGCAGAACGCGTAATTGCGCGGCGGGAAGTTGAAACCAAACAGTCTAATTTCACCGATAAAAGGCTCAGCCATCGATCCGTTCCTCCGTTAGTTCCTGGCGGGGAATATTCCCTGCATGGCAATGCAGTAACTCATGGTCAAGTAAGGCTGTATGTTGTTGTGGGGCAGACCGCTGCCCTGGACCGGGAGATGTCCGGCGTTCATATGTGAATCCGGCGGGCCGGGAGAATAGAGGTTGTTCCCTCCGGCATCCACGGCAGGAATGTTGCCAGCCGGGCTGTAAGAATTGCCGTTCTTGGAGTTGCAGGCAAAGAGGTGGTTGTGGGCGGGCATCTGGGTCGTAGAAAGGGTCACGGTCTGGGTTCCGCCCACCTCTCCAACTGTGCGGGGAGTCAAACCCGGGCCGTTCCCCTGGCCGATGGCCACGTTCCCCTGGAGGTTGGGCAAGGCAAAATTCGAAGTTCCATTGCCTCCATATTGTGTCCCCAGGATGGAGAATAAAGCGGTGTTCTGGCTGATCGGCAGGATCTGTCCGTTGCAGAAGGCCCAGCCGCGCGGCGCGAAGTTATACGGGAATACACGAATCTCTCCCAGGAATGGGCTAGCCATAGATTAATCTCTCCTTGCAGTGATTTCAGTTCTCATGCTGGCGCTCAACTGGTCTAGTTTCGCGCCGGGAAGATACCAAACAAACAAATGATGTAGCTGATAGCCAGGAAGGGCTGCATATTCGCATGCGGCTGGCTGTTACCCACGGTTGAGACCGCCGCCGCGTTCATGTTCGCGTCTGCCGCCGCATTGGTAAACTGAGCCACGTTTCCGCCGGGATCGGTCGCGGGAAAACCATTCACAGGGGTATCGACGGTCCCAGCCAGGCTGGCCACGGCGGCGTGGTTGTGAGCGGGCAGTTGAGTGGTCACCAGAGTGACGGTCTCGGACCCGGAGATCTGGCCGATCACGAATCCGGTGCCCTGATGCATCGGCACCCGCCCGCGCAGATCGGGGAGTGCGAAGGTGCTTTGGCCGTCGCCGCCGTAAGTCGTACCCAACAGCGAGAACAACGCGGTGTTCTGCGAAATAGGAATCAGCCGGCCATCGCAAAAGGCCCAGTTGGCGGGCGCGAAGTTTCCGGCGAACATCTTGATTTCACCGATATACGCTTGAGATGCCATCGGTTCTCAGTCTCTCCTTTCAACCTAGCCGAAGATTACTTCGTAGAACATTCCCGTAGGGTCGGCCGCCTCGTACTTCGGAGCAGTTACGCGAGTCACCAGCAAGTCGGCCGATTCGCACGTTGAGTGCGCGAGCCGGTGCAGGCCGGGTCCCAGCGGGGGCTGATCCTTCATCACGAGGAAAAGCGAAAACGGCTCCCGGCGAAGCGCGGGCGAATTATGACCCCGCTTCACCTCGAGTAATTGCATGCGGGCGGGTTCGAGCGGTGCTTCGCCGTTGGCCGCGGGCCGCTCGAAAGTGATGGCCTGGCCGATGAACGGCTCGAATAGTTCCGCCGTTAAATCCGCCAGTCCTGTTTTTTTCCCCTCGGGCACAGTCTCTATATCATATGCCTTTTAAGCCAGGAATCCCAGATTTGCGTCACTATTTATTCCAGGAAAACTCCGGCGCAGCTCATGATCGCCTAACCCGGCCCAGCCGGCAACCGTGGCCAGGTAACGATCCCGCGAGGTAGTCGGGACCCATCCGCCTTCGGCATCCCGTGCCGCTGTGGTCATGTCCGGAAAAATCCCGTAGATATCGCCGCCGAGAACCGCGCCTCCCATGACGATTTGGTGATTACCCCATCCGTGGCCTGTGCCGCCCATGCCATTCGGTGAGAGCGTCCGGCCGAATTCGGAGTCGGTGTATACCGTGACGTCCTTCGTAATGCCCGATTCCTCATTGGCGGCGAAGAGGGCAGCCATGGCCGAGCTTAACTCGCGGAAGAGCGCCGGCTGGAGTTCTCCTTGCGAGCGATGCGTATCGAAGCCGCCCATGCCGACCGTCAAGATGGCACGGCGAACTCCGCGCGATCGCGCGCTTTGGATCAGCGCTGCGGCTTCGCTGAGGGCGCGCCCCAGGCTGGTAGGTGGAAACTGCGTGCGGAAGCGGATCGTCGCGGCTGTATCGGCCATCTCCTTCCGATCGGGCTCAGCCAGGCTGCCATCGAGCGGCAGCATGCTCGCTCCGTGCGCGGTGGTCAGCGCACGCCCGGCGTCGGACACCGTGATCCCCGCCTTGTCCGCGGCGAATGCCGGTGTCAGGTATCCTCCGGACAAAAATGCCATCGATTGGTAGTTGTGCCCCGATTCCGTCGGTCCCGGGCGCGGCGATCCCACATTTGCAACCACTGCCAGGACGCCGCGGCTATAGAGATCGCGAATCTGCCCGAGAGCCGGATGAAAGCCGTATTCGCCAGTGTTCTTGACGGCGCGTACGGGAAGTAACTCATCCGCTGGCACTGCAAGGCTTCCGCGGAGTTTCGCGTAAGCGGCATATTGCGCGCTGTCGAGCGGGACCATCATGTTGCTGCCGTCGTTTCCGCCAATCAGGTAGATACCCACTATAAAGCGGTCACTGGCAACGGCTGCATGAATGCTCGACAGATTCCCGGCTAGACTCGCTGCTGCCAGCGATCGCCATCCCAGACTAAGCAGAGACCTTCGGCTATGAATGTGATTTTCCAAAGGACTGAACCCCCTAAAGTGCGATCAGATGATTTCATTCCCCTCGGCGGGTGCTAGAATTCACCTTAGCCGTTACAGTGTAAGGCACACATTAGCGCAAGGTCAAAGAAAAATCGCCCTAACTGGTACCATGCGTAAGACTTCTACACGGATTAGTACTCCTCATTGATGACCACCACTCTACAGTTTCCCTTCCGGTTCGATTCCGGCCGCTTGAGAGCGGACCTGGCCCGATTCCAGGCGGATGGCTGGGTGCGCCATTTCAACACGGCGATTTATGAGGGCGATTGGAGCGCCCTGCCGCTCAGATCGATCGGCGGGCAGGTGAACCAGATTTTTCCGGATCCCACTGCCAGGAATTTTGAGCCGACGGAGATCCTGCGGCACTCGCCCTACTTCCAGGAGGTGCTGGACACGTTTCGGTGTCCTTTGCTGGCAGCACGGCTCTTGCGCCTCAAGGCCGGGTCCCGGATTCGCGAGCACACGGACTACAAGCTGGCCTTCGAAGATGGCGAACTGCGCCTGCACGTGCCGGTTCAGACCAACGACAACGTGGAATTCTACGTGGCGGGCGAGCGGGTGATCCTGAGGGAGGGCGAGTGCTGGTACGTAAACACCAGCCTTCCTCACCGCGTGGACAACCTCGGGCAGACCGATCGTATCCATCTGGTGATCGATTGCGAGGTCAACGATTGGCTCCGCTCCTTTTTTCCGGCGGAGTCATGAGCGACTTCGAGCGCTTCCGGGCAATGGCCGTGGAGGACCAATGGCTACTAGAGCGTTTGCTTGCCGAAACGGAGGAGGACTGCTTCGTCGGTGCCGTGACCGGCGCCGCCGCTGAGCGTGGCCTGGTGGTGACTACCGAGGAAGTGCGCGCCGCGCTGGAGACTGCGACCCGGTCGTGGATCACGAGGCAGGCCCGGTGATCGGGCTCGACGGCTGGATTCCCCTCGGGTTCGACTGGGACGGCCCGGCGCCCGAAGTCGACTGGTGTCATCTGGGCGGAATGCGATTCACGGAGCCGTTCTTCGAGAACACCATGAGGCGCGCCATGGAGCAGCCGGCGCGTGTGCTGTTCCGCCAAAAAACCACGGTCGACATGTTGGAGGAGCGCGCCCGCAATCATCCTGGAATTCCACCCACCGGATTCGTCTTCCACATGTCGCGATGCGGATCGACGTTGATCAGCCAGATGCTGGCGGCTTCGGAGGAGAATGTGGTTATCTCCGAGGGGTGGCCGATCGACGCCGCGATCAGCGCCGATCTGCGGCATCCGGAGATCACGGCTGAGGAGCGCACGCGATGGCTGCGCGGAGTGGTCCATGCGCTGGGGCAGCCCCGCCTGGGAACCGAGCGGCGGTACTTCGTGAAGTTCGACGCTACGCACACGATCGATCTGCCGCTGGTGCGCCGCGCGTTCCCCCAGGTGCCGTGGATCTTCCTTTACCGCGACCCGGTGGAGGTGCTGGTCTCTCAGTTGCGGCGCAGAGCTGCGTGGACCATGCCCGGGATCGTGCGTGTCCGCGGTGTGGGGCTGACGGCGGCGGCATTCGCCGAGCCCGGGGAGTACGTTGCGGATCTGCTGGCGCGGATCTGCGAGTCCGCGCTCGAGGCGGGCTCTGAGGGAGGGTCCATGTTCGTGAACTACCGCGAATTGCCCGGTGCGGTGTACGGCAGGCTCGCATCGCACTGGGGCTGCCCGTGGTACGAAGGAGAACTGCAACGCATGCACGTGGCGGCAATCCGCGACGCCAAGCAGCCGGAACACGTCTTCTCCGCGGACAGCGATCGCAAGCAGAGCGAGGCCGGCGAACGCGTGCGGGAAATCTGCAGCCGGAAACTGGGCCATCTCTACCGGCGGCTCGAAGGCCGTGCGAGCGTTACAGCGCGATGAGCGGCCTGGAACAATTTCGATCGCTGGTATTCCAGGACCGGGACCTGCAACGCCGGCTGCTCGGGGAGCGCGAAGCAGAGGCGTTCCTGCGATTGGTTGTGGAGACCGCGCGCGAACGTGGGATCACGGCCACCGTTGAGGATACTCGCGCGGCCCTCCGGCAGGCGCGCAGAAGCTGGCTCGAAAGGCACGTGCTATGACGCCGGACGAGTTGGACGGCTGGATTCCAGTCGGCTTGTTCTGGGAGGGCGGGCGGCCCGTTGTGGAATGGAGCTGCTTTTCCGGCGTTCGCTTCACGGCTCCATTCCTCGATCTCGAAATCGAGGATGCGATGCGGCATCCTTTCCGCCTGCTGTTCCGGCGGCGCACGGCCGTAGCGGTTCTGGAGGAGCGCGCGGCTACGCATCCGGGAATCCCGCCTGCCGGATTCATTTTCCACATGTCGCGGTGCGGCTCGACCCTGATGGCGCAGATGCTGGCGGCCTGCGTAGAGAATGTCGTCGTCTCCGAAGGCTGGCCGCTCGATTCGGTGCTGCATGCGGACGCGTGGCATCGGGAAGTCACGGCCGCCGACCGGCGTCGCTGGCTGGAGGCGGTGGTCTGCGCGCTCGGACAGCCGCGAGCGGGCGGCGAGCGCCGGTACTTTGTCAAATTCGACGCGCGGCACGCGCTCGATCTGCCGCTGGTGCGGAGCGCATTCCCAAAGGTGCCATGGATATTCGTTTATCGCGATCCCGTCGAGGTCATGGTCTCGCATTTGAATGAGCCCACGCTCTGGACCGCGCCCGGTATCGTGCCGGTCCGCGGCATGCCGTGGCCTGGGGACGGAAACGGCGGCGGCATCGACTATCCGGCCCGGGTGATCGCGGCGATTTGCGAGGCGGCGCTGGCGGCGATGGATCAAGGCGGCGGCCTGCTGGTGAACTACACTGAGCTGCCTGGTGCGATGTTCGGCTCGGTGTCGGCCCACGTCGGCTGCACATGGAGCGTGGAGGAAGTCGCGGCGATGCGGTCGGCCTCGATCCGCCATGCCAAGCGGCCGGGCGAACCCTTCTCGCCCGATAGCGGCCGAAAGCGGCGCGAGGCGGACGCGCGCGTCCGCGATACATGTGACCGAATTATCGGGGACGTCTATCGCAGGCTGGAAGCCAGGCGGGTGGCGCTACTACTCTGACCGGAGCATCGCCGCAGGGTCGATGCGGACGGCCCGGATCACGGCCGGCAGCGCCGCCAATAGCGACGCGGCTACAATCAGGATCGCCGGCAGCGCGATGGTGGCGGCATCACCGGGCCTCACCTGGTAGAGCAGTGCTTGTACATATCGCGCCGATGCCAGCCCTAGAACCAGGCCGGCGGCGGCTCCCGCGAGCACCATCTTCAGCGCGTCGGAGGTTAGCCGAACCACGATGTCGCCGGCGCGCGCCCCGATCGCCATGCGAATGCCGATTTCGCGCCGGCGCTGCAACACGGAGTAGTCGAGCACGCCGTACAGACCGATGCCGGCGAGAACCAGGGCCACAAACGCGAAGAAAAGGCCCAGCATGGCCAGCAGGCGTTCGCGGACCGCAGCCGCCTGGTTGATCTGGGCCTGCGCGCGGATATTGGTCACGCGAAATCCGGAGCGCGACCGCGGCACCTCCATGCGCAGGGCGGGCGCCAGCTCGAGCGGGTGGGCGCCGGCCGTGCGGACGACGAAGGTGCCTCGGCCGATAGGCCGCAGCTCGCCGTTGGCATCCACCGTCGGAAACGGAATGTAGGCGGTCGGCCGGATGGGAAGCCGCAGCCTGTCCCTGGAGCGGGCGTCGCGGATGAAGCCCACGATTTCGAATCGAGCGCGACCGCCTGCGGGCTCCACTCTCTCGAAGAATTTGCCGACCGGATTCCGTCCATCGAAATACTGTTTGGCGAAGGCCTGGTTCACGATGGCGACCCTGGGATTGGCGTCGTCCGGCCGGAAATCGCGGCCGCCGAGTAGCGGAATCCTCATGACATCTGCCCAACCGGGCGACACGCTGACGAAATCCGAGAAGACCTCGCCGGGAGACGCGCCATCGATGGAAATATTGCCCACCGCGCTCTCGCCGCTCATCAGCGGCCAGCCGATCAGAGCGACTTTTTCGACGCCGGGTACACCCCGCAGATGCTCGGCCACCTGGTCCCAGAAGACCGGCGCCTGCGGGCTGGACGTGACGGTTTCCAGATTGAGAACGCGTCCGGCGGAGAAGCCGGTGGGCTGGTTGGTGAGGCGCTCGAAGGTGCCGGTGAACAGGCAGGCGGCGAAGTGCACCACGAAGCAGAAAGCCACCTGAAGGACGATCAGCGCATGCATGAGGCGTCGCCGCAAATGCGGATCTTCGCCGCCGCGGAGAGCCCCGGCGGGCTTGACCGCAGACGCACGCAGGGCCGGCGTCAAGCCGAAGAGGAGGGTGGTGGCCGAGGCCATCGCAAAGCCAAAGCGGGCCACGCGCCAATCTGCAGGCAGGATCAGCCGAACCGGGTGGTCGCCAAAGTTGATCCTGCCGACGATGAACGGCGCGGCCCACCACGCGAATGCCGCCCCGGCGGCGGTGGCGAGAAATGCAATCCATGCGCTCTCACACAGAACCAGTTGAATCAGCCGCGTCCGGCCGGCGCCGATCGAGACGCGGAGCGCCATTTCGCGGGCCCGGGCGGCTGCGCGGGCGGTCATCAGGTTTGCCACGTTGGCACAGGCGATCAGCAGCACCAGCGCCACCAGGATCGCCAGCGAGACGAGCGCCTGGCGGTAATCCCGCTGCAGGTTCGAGCGGCCTGCCGCGGCCGGTTCGAGCAGCAGCCTCTCCTGGAACATCCGCTCCCGATCGCGAGCCGACTGCGTAGGGAAGCCTTTCACCCGCTCTTCCTCGATTGCGCGAAACACGGCCCGCAAATTGTCCCGAAGCGGCTCGACCGCGACACCAGGTTTGAGCTGCACCAGTGCGCGGAGCCAGAAATTGTTCAGGCTCGCGAGTGTGCGCGGGTTTTTCATCGCCATGGGCACGAAAACGTCGGTCACCCAGCCGGTTTCGGTGCCGGTGAACCGCTCTTCCGCGACGCCCACGATCTGGTACAGGTCGCTGCCGAAGCGGAAGGTGCGCCCGACGATCGAAGGATTCTTCGCGAAACGGCGGGACCAATAGTCGTAGGAGATCACCGCGTAGGGGCTCGCGCCCGGCGCACGGTCGTCGGGCTCCCCGAGCAAGCGTCCTAGGGCTGGACGCAGCCCAAAGGTGCTGAACATCCAGCCGGAGACGTACTGCAGGTTGGCCTTCTCCATGTCGGAGTCGGCCCCATAAGTGAGATCGATCGGTCCGCTGTACATGGAGACCGCGATCAGCTCCGCGCGATCGCGCACGGCGGCCCGCATACGTTGGAACATCGGATAAGAACAACTGTCGTACGTCAGGAGCGCTCCATCGGTGGCCGAGGGAGATTCGTACGCGACCGAGTAGAGCCGTTCGGGGTTCGCCACGGGCAGGGGCCGCAGCAGCAGGGCGTCGACGATCCGAAACGACGCGGTACAGGCGCCGATTGCCAGGGCGAGGGAGAGAACCGCCGCGGCGGAGGTCAGCATGTTCTTCATGAGCTGGCGCCACCCGAAGACTGCATCGGCGCGGAGGGAATCGAGCCAGGGGATTAGGCGAAGCTCGCGGCTTTGTTCGTGGAAACGCAGCGAAGACCCGAGCGCGCGGCGGGCTTCGAGGGGATCGCGGCCCTGCCGGATCGCTTCCTCGATGTGAGACTGGATCTCCTCTTCGATTTCGCGGCCCAAGTGCTCGCTTCGAAATACGTTGGCAATACGCGACCAGAGGGACATGGCGGTTCTCCTTATTCGGACCGGAGTATGGCGGACGGATCGATGCGCACGGCGCGAACGATCGCCGGGACGGAGGCCAAAAGCGCTGCCGCCAGGAGGATCGACGCCGGCATGGCGAGC
>DATJYW010000448.1:0-5143 GCA_035499435.1 Candidatus Acidiferrales bacterium
ATGCCTGAGTTCGATGCGTACCTGGTGGTTGATTGGAGCGCCAGCAGTCGTCCCGCCACCGGAGCCGATAGCATCTGGTACTGCTTGATGACCCGCAGCGGCAAAGGACCCGGAGGACACCTTGCAGAAAGACGCCTTACGGACGTGGGCAACATGCAACCGATCTGGAAGCTCTACGGGAATGGTTCAGTCGGGAGCCAGGCGCTCGTCGGTATTCCGCATGTCGCTGCCGCTACGGAATCATCCCGCGCTGGCGACGGTCTCGCGAGTGTGGCCATTCGAGACTCGTCTGGTGGTCCCGCGGCATGCAGTGGTTGCATTGTGAGGTTCCGGCAAGGCTGCATGACTCTGCCCGCCCGTAATTGGTAACGTCGGTCTTGCGCCCGGCAGGGGCGAGGAGGATCGGCGATGGCTGCCAAAGATGCGGTTGAGATTCCAGTCGGCATGCGCAGGGTCTGTCGGCGTTTCGAGCGTTGGCGAAAAGGGCATAAGGCCCGCTTGCCGATCCCAGAAGCGTTGTGGGAGGCAGCGGCAAAAGCGGCTCGGGAGCACGGGGTTTTCCGCGCTGCCAAGGCCCTGCACCTGGAGTACGGCAAGCTCAAGCGAATGGTGGAAGCCGGCCCCGCGCCGGCGCGGCCGACGATGGCGCCTGAGACGTTTTGGGAACTGGCGCCGCCTCAGGCCGGTGGTCTCGCCGAGTGCCTGATCGAGTTGGAAGGGCCACACGGCAAGATGCGCATCCAGTGGAAAGGGGCCACCGCGCCGGACCTGGCTGGACTCAGTCGAGTGTTGTGGGAATCGGCGTGATTCAGATCACGCCGCAGATGCGCATTCTGGTAGCGATCGAGTCGGTGGATGGCAGGAAGGGCATCGACTCGCTGGCTCGCCTGTGTCAGGAAAAACTTCAGGCCGATCCCTTCTCCGGCTGCCTGTTTGTGTTCCGCAGCCGGCGTGGGACCTCGATCCGCATCCTGGTTTATGACGGTCAAGGATTCTGGCTGGCGCAGAAGCGCCTATCGAAAGGACGATTTACCTGGTGGCCTGCAGGCCAGGAGCCGGCCCGGCGACTACAGGCACACCAGGCACAACTGCTGTTGGCGGCCGGCAACCCGGAAACCGCGGCCGCCCCGGTGTGGCGCAAAGTGAGCTGAAAACTTCCGCAACCAAACACTTGCGTTCTGATTTCTTCTCTGGCATGCTACGGTTATGGGGGAAACATGGCGCTACCGTGGCCAGGAGATCGGTAGTGAGCAGATCGCGTTCCTTCGGGAGTTCATTTGCACGCATGCCACCAGCAGCCGCTGGAAGCTGTCCCGGCAGCTATGCGAAGTGATGGGATGGAAGCAGGCCAACGGCGCCCTGCGCGACATGGTGTGCCGCGGTCTACTGCTCATGTTGGAGCGGGCCGGCCAGATCGAGTTGCCACCGGTGCGACGCCACATCCGAGGTCAATGCCGGACCGGGCGCCCGCGGCCGGAAGCGGTGTTGATAGACAACGCCCCGTTGATAATGCCTCTGAAGGCGCTCGGCCCGGTTGACATCCACCCCGTACGGCGCACGGCCGATGAGCCGCTGTTCAACAGCCTGATGGAGCACTATCATTATCTGGCCTACGAACAGCCCGTCGGCGAGCATCTGAAGTATCTGGCTTGGGCTCAAGGCCGTCCCATCGCCTGTCTGGCATGGAGTTCAGCGCCGCGTCATCTGGGCAGCCGCGACCGCTACATCGGCTGGAGCGCGGAAGCGCGGCGGCGCAACATCCGTTTCATCGCCTATAACACGCGCTTTCTGATCCTGCCCTGGATTCGCGTGCCGCATCTGGCGTCGCACATTCTGGGGAAGGTGACCCGCGCTCTGTCCGACGACTGGGAACGGATGTACGGCCATCCGGTTTACTTCGCGGAAACCTTCATCGATCCCGGACGTTTTCGCGGCGCCTGTTACCGCGCGGCAAACTGGCAACTCCTCGGGTTGACTACCGGGCGCGGCAAGAACGACCAGGCGAACAGGCCGAACCGCCCGATCAAAGAAGTCCTCGGCTTGCCCTTGACGCGGCGTTTCCGCGAGTACCTCAGCCAACCATGAGACAGCGGATCGAGGTGAACCTGGAGGAACTGGATCAGATCATCGATCGCAGCACGCGTGCGCCGCTGAGCGAATCGGAAGGCCGGAAGCTCAAAACCGCGCTGCATGCCATGGCAGAGAGACTGGTGCGGAAACGGAGCACGGAGAAAACCTGTGCCGTTCTGCCGCCGGATGGAGCGCCGGCAGGCAAGCCGGAGGCCGGCGCATCGGCTCCGGTTGGGCATGGGCGCAATGGCGCCGCGGCGTTTACCGGCGCCAATCGGGTTGCCGTCGCACACGCCAAGCTCCATTCCGGCGACCAGTGCCCGGAGTGTCACCAGGGAAAAGTCTACCGCCAGAAAGAGCCGGCAACGCTGGTACGATTCGTGGGCCACGCACCGCTGGAGGCCACCGTGTTCGAGATGGAGCGACTACGCTGCAACGCGTGCGGGGAGGTCTTCACCGCTGAGGAGCCGGAAACCGCGGGCGCCGACAAGTACGATGAGACGGCCGTAGCGATGATCGCGCTGTTAAAGTACGGAACCGGAGTGCCATTCAAGCGGTTGGAAAGGCTGCAGGAACATTTGGGCATGCCGCTGCCGACGACGACGCAGTGGGATCTGATGGCTGCGGCCGCGAAACTGCTTTGGTCGGCGCTGGAGGAACTGATCCGACAGGCGGCGCAGGGCAGTGTGATGCACAACGACGATACGGGCATACGGATTCTGCGCCTGGCGCGCGAACCGGGCGACAAGCGGACAGGGACCTTCACCAGCGGCATCGTATCGATGGTGGGCGCCTGGACCATCGCGCTGTTCTTCACCGGATGGAAGCATGCAGGCGAGAATCTCGCCGAGGTGTTGAAACAGCGCGCACGCGAACTGCCGCCGCCGATCCAGATGAGCGACGCCTTATCCCGCAATTCGCCGAAGGTGGAGGGCGTCGAACCCCTGCAGGCGAACTGTCTCGCGCACGGAAGGCGGCAGGTTGTAGAGGTGGCGGATAACTTCCCTGAAGAGTGCCGTTCTGTGTTGGAGACGCTGCGCGACGTTTATCATCACGACGCGCAGGCGCGAGAACAGGCCATGTCGCCGGAACAACGTCTACGCTTCCATCAGGAGCACAGCGAGCCGTTGATGAAAGGGCTGCATGAGTGGATAGAGGCGCAGTTGGCGGAGCACAAGACAGAACCGAACTCCGGACTGGGCAAAGCGATCTCCTATCTACTGAACCACTGGACGAAGCTGACGCTTTTCCTGCGGCAACCGGGCGCACCCATCGACAACAACATCGTCGAGCGCGCCTTGAAGAAAGCCATCCTGAACCGCAAGAACGCACTCTTTTATAGGACGCTGAACGGCGCCGGGGTCGGTGATCTGTTCATGAGCCTGATCCACACCTGCGAGCTCAACGGCGCCAATCCCTTCGACTATCTCACCCAACTGCAGCGACACGCCGCGGAGCTGAAACGCCAGCCCGCGGAATGGATGCCCTGGAACTACCGTGACACGCTGGCGCGGCTCGCCCTGCCCGCCGCCGCGTAATATTATGAATCCTGCGTGGCCGAAAAGAATCGTCTGCGGCCATGGGTGGGTGACATCCTGAAATGCCTGTAAACCGGGCTTCTCCAAAGGCAAAATCGGGTGACGTTTTTGGCCAGGCACGAAAGCCGGCGAAAATGTTTCGTGCGGGGCTGTATGCTCGTGTCTCGACGAATGACCAGCAGACGCTGGCGATGCAGAATCGGGCGATGCGGGAGTATGCCGCCCGGCGCGGCTGGACGATTGTCATGCAGGTCCGCGAGGTGAACTCCGGAGCAGCCAAGCGAGAAGCCCGCGAGAAATTACTGGACGCCGCCCGGCGCCGGGAGATCGACATCGTGCTGGTATGGCGACTGGACCGTTGGGGCCGGTCGGTGACGGACCTGCTGGCAACCCTCCAGGAACTGGAGCATCTGGGCGTCGGCTTCGTTTCCCTGACCGAAGCCCTGGATCTGAGCACCCCAGCCGGTCGTGCTATGGCCGGCCTGCTGGCCATCTTTGCGGAGTTCGAAAGAGAGATTCTGCGGGAACGAACCAAGGCGGGCCTGGCTCATGCGCGGCAGAACGGGAAGCGGCTGGGCCGACCGCCAACCGCGGCCATCCATGCTGCGGAAATCCGGAAACTGCATCGCGCCGGGGTTAGCAAATCCGAAATCGCCCGCCGCCTACGGGTGGGCCGCACCTCAGTGCGCCGCATCTTAACATCGAAGAGGAAGTAACCATGCCAACCACCCATACCCTCGAGAAACCACGGGAGATTTATCAGATTAAGGTCACTCTGCTCGGCACAGATCCGCCGATCTGGCGGCGACTGCTGGTTCCCGCAGACCTGACGCTGGAGCAGTTGCATGACGTCCTGCAACTGGCCATGGGGTGGGAAGACTGCCATATGCATGAGTTCCGTATCGGGCAGCAGAGGTTCGGAAAACCCGATCCGATGGAGCAGGCCTTTGGTGGACCGCGCACCGCCAGCGAACGAACCGCCCGGTTGTTCAGCGTGCTGGGTAGAGCGAGAGCCAAAGCTGTGTACACCTATGACTTCGGCGACAGCTGGGAGCACCAAATTGTGGTGGAGAAGTGCTTGGCGCCTGAACCAGGGCGCGCTTACCCCGCGTGCCTGGCGGGTGAACGACACGGACCGCCTGAGGACTGTGGTGGTATACCCGGGTTTTACAACCTACTGGAAGCGATCAGCGACCCGGAGCATGAGGAACACGAAGAACTTCTGGACTGGCTAGGCGACGGCTTCGACCCGGAGGCTTTCTCGGCCGACGAGGTCAACCGACGGTTAGGGCCACTGCAGCGGCGTCGAGCCAAAGCCGCCGGCAAGAAGTGAAGCGGGGGTATATTCCTCCGAGAAATAGGGCTACCCCGTTTCCATAACGCACCCTTGCCGAAATCTCACGAACATTCAGGACGCGATTCGCGAATACCTCGAAGTCGCCAAACAACTGGCCGGTCAGCAGAATTTGAGGGAAGTAGAAGCCCCGGCGTAGCGCATGCCGAAGATACCCGGGATCCGTCACCTTCGGGCCGTG
>DATJYW010000449.1:0-7478 GCA_035499435.1 Candidatus Acidiferrales bacterium
GATCGAAGTGACGCTGATCGACAATCGCGAGATGCCGGCTCTGGGGCTGGGAGAGCCTCCGATCGTGACCATCGCGCCGGTGATTGCGAATGCGATCTTCGATGCCACGGGAGCGCGGCTGCTGCAACTGCCGATGACACGGGAGCGGGTGCTGCGCGCCTGCGGCGCGATGACAGGCTGAAGTCTGTTCCACAGGTCATGTCATAGAGTCAGCATCCGCCAGCCCAGGGCCAGTCCGTTGCTCGCCAGTTCTCCGAGATTGAGCGCACCCGTATGCGCCGCCAGCATACGCGCGAAGATGCGCGGCCGCTCCGCCATGGCGCGGATGGTGCGGCGCCGCAGCCGGCGCCGCTGGTCCAGGAAAAGCATCAGGCCGGCCATGAGCGCGGGCCGCCAGCCGATGCGCCGGTGTTGGTACTGGTACAGCGCCAGGCTGCCGGCTTCGATCGCGGCGGCGAGCGCTTCCGCATGCTGGAAGAGCAGGCACAATCCATCGCCGGTGATGGCGTCGACGCTGCCGGAGGCATCGCCCACCAGCGCCACGTTGCCGGCCCAGACACGATTGAGTTTGCGCGATGCCGTAACGCCGCCGCGCTCCGGAGTGACGGCCGCCGCGCCGCGCAGCCGGCGCTGCATCGCCGGGAAGTGCGGCAGTGCGTCTTCCAGGCGCAGGCACGGGTCGCGCGAGATCAGCGCCACGCAGATCTCATCCGCGCTCACCGGGGTGACGTAGAGCTGGCAGCCATCCGCCCAGTGAAGCTCCATAAACTCGCTCCACGGAGCGATCCGGAAGTGCTGGCGGAAGCCGAACCTGCGTGTGTTGCGGCGGGAGGCGTCGAGCCCGGCCCAGCGCCGCACCGCGGAGTGGCCGCCATCGGCTCCCACGATCCAGCGGGCGCGCACCAGCCGGTCCTCGATCCGCACTCCCGCGGGTGAGATTCCGTGCACCCGCGCGCCCCACGCCATGCGCACGTCGCACTGGGCCGCGCGGTCCACCATAGCCGCGTGCAGGAGCGTGCGCCGCAAGCCGCGCCCGCTGCCCTGCGGAAACAGCGCCTCTACCGTGGTTTCGCCGTCGCAGAAGCGGACGCCGCGGAAGGCATGCCCGCCGGCATTTTCCAGATCGAGACCCAGCGATTTGGCCGCCGCGACCCCGTCCGGCATCACTCCTTCGCCGCAGGCCTTGTCGACCGGCGGCACGCCGCAATCGACGAGCGTCACATCGAAGCCGCGGCGACGCGCGGCAATCGCGGCCGCCAGTCCGGCCGGGCCGCCGCCGACCACGAAAACGTCTGTGGCACGCGGAATCGGGATCATCGCATTTGCACAACGGGACGTATGCAATCCGTTGGCCGTTACCGCGGGCGGTGCGTAACAACTGAAAATGCACGATCACACACCTTGGACTGGATTTGCGGCGGTCTTCAAGGCAACGAAATGTCACGCCGCGGCAACCCGCCTGCCTCCTCGCGATTGCAATCGCCCTTCGGAACGCGATATCTTCCCGGTATCATGACTCTCCGCACGCTGGGATGCCTGTTCATCGCTGTGGCAGGGCTCGCCCAGCCTCCTTACTTCACATCCGTAAAGCCCGCGGCGGCCGGCCAGGAAATCCCGGTCAATGAAGGCTCGGCCGCCCTCTGGCAGAGTCTGAAGAAGCTGCACACCCGCGCCAGCCTCATCATGGTGACGGCCCACCCCGACGACGAAGACGGCGGCATGCTGGCGTACGAATCCCGCGGGCGTGGCACGCGCGCCACCCTCCTCACACTCAACCGCGGCGAAGGCGGCGCCAACGTGATGTCGCCCGACTACTTCGATGCCCTGGGGCTGGTGCGGACCATGGAGCTGCTGAGCGCCGGCCGGTATTACGGCGTCGACCAATATTGGACGCGAGTAGTGGATTACGGATTCTCGAAGACCAAAGCCGAATCGATCTCCCGGTGGACGCACGACCGCGTGCTGGCCGACGTGGTGCGCGTGTTCCGAATGGTGCGGCCGCTGGTAGTGACCTCGGTCTTCGTGGGCGGGCCGAGCGACGGCCACGGGAACCACCAGACGGCGGGCGCCATGGCGCAGGAGGCCTTCAAAGCCGCCGGCGACCCGAATGCCTTCCCCGAACAGATCCGCGCGGGCCTGCGCCCGTGGACTCCGGTGAAGGACTACGCACGCGCACCCGGCGGGCGGCGCGGCGGCGGGGATGCCTCGGCGGTCAACGTGACGGTGCCGCAGGGCGATTACGACCCCGTGCTGGGGCTCTCCTACGCGCAGATCTCGCGCGAGGGCCTGGGCTTTCAGAAGACGCAGAACGGCGGGCCGGCTATCCCGCGCGCCGGGCAGATGAGCAGCGCCTATCACCGCTACGCCTCCAACATTCCCGCCGCCGGCAAGGAAGAGACGTTCTTCGACGGCATCGACATTTCGCTCGCGGGCATCGCGAGCCTGGTGCGCGAAGGCGACGCGGGATTCCTGCGCGAGGGATTGCGAACCATCAACGGGCGCGTGGAAGAGGCGATCGGCAAATTCTCCGCTGTCCATCCCGAGCTGTGCGCGCCGCCCCTGGCCGCGGGTCTGAAGGCGACTATTCAGTTGCTGGACGCTTTGGAGAACAGCAATCTCTCGGCGGATTCCAAATTCGACGTGCGCCACGAGCTGGAGATCAAACGGGCGCAGTTCAACGACGCACTGGCCGAGGCTCTGGGCCTCTCGGTCGCGGCGTCGGTCGCCCCTCTGGAAGAGCCCGACGCACGCGCTGCGGCGTTCATGATGGGCGACCCCGAGACCATGCGAATCGCGATCCCGGGCCAGACGTTCGGCGTGCGGGTTCACGCGGTGAGCCAGGGGACGGGAGTGAAGCTGGAGCGTCTGACCGTCGCCGCGGACCGGCAGAAACAGACGTGGCGCATCGCGCCGCAGGGCAATGCACCTGCGGGCGATCTGGCAGTCAACCGGCCGGTGGAAGCACGGTTTTCCGTCACGGTGCCGGACGACGCCGCGTTCACGCGGCCGTACTTCTCGCGCCCCGATATCGAGCAGTCCTACTACGACATTCAGGACGAGCGCTTCCTGAACGATCCGCTGCCGCCCTATCCGCTGGCGGGCTGGGCCGACTTCACCTACCAGGGCGTGCCCATCCGCATCGGACAATACGTGCAGACGATGAAGCGCGTCACCGGCCTGGGCAGCGTGTACGAGCCGCTGGTGGTGGGACCGGCGATCGGGGTCGCAATCTCACCGCGCGCGGGAATTGTGCCGCTGGACGCGAAGTCGTTTCCAGTGACGGTGGTGGTTCACAGCAACGTGAAGGGTCCTGCGAAGGGCGCGTTGCGGCTGGAGATTCCACAAGGCTGGAAGGCCGAGCCGGCATCGGCCGAATTCACCACGGCCGCCGACGGGCAGGATCAGTCGCTGACCTTTGCCGTGACGCCCGCCGGCCTGGCGGAGCGCGCATACCAGATCACCGCAGTGGCCGGGTACAACAACCGCCAGTATCGCGAAGGCTACGACGTTACCGGCTACCCGGGGGTGCGGCCCTACTTTCTATATCGCGCCTCGACCTGTAAGACAAGCGGCGTCGACGTGAAGGTGGCCGCCGGACTGAAGGTGGGCTACATCATGGGCACGGGAGACGACGTTCCCGCCTCGCTGGAGCACCTGGGCATTCACGTGACGAACCTCGCGCCGTCGGATGTGACCGCCGGGGATCTGAGCAAGTACGACGCGATCGTTCTGGGCGTGCGGACGTACGCCGCCCGTGACGACCTGCGGGCCTCCAACAATCGGCTTCTGGAATACGTGAAGAACGGCGGGGTACTCATCGTGCAGTACAACACGCCGGAATTCGACCACAACTACGGGCCATACCCGTACACGATGGGCCGCAATCCGGAAGAGGTCACGGACGAGGAATCTAAGGTGAACATCCTGAACCCGTCGCATCCGGTGTTCAACTGGCCGAACAAGATCACCGAAAAGGATTTCACGGGCTGGGTGGAAGAGCGCGGGTCGAAGTGGATGCGGACGTGGGATCCGCAATACGAAGCGCTGCTGGAGACGCACGACGAAGGGCAGGAGCCGCAGAAGGGCGGGTTCCTGTACGCCAGGTACGGCAAGGGTATCTATATCTATAATGCATACGCGTTCTATCGGGAACTGCCGGAGGGCGTGCCGGGTGCGTACCGGATTTTCGCGAATATGCTGAGCCTGCCGAAGAACCCGGGGCGGTGAGTGCTCCGTTGGGCAGGCTTCCGACCTGCCCCGCGCCGCAGGCGCGCTACCAGCGCAGATACCCCAAACCCTCCGGGTCGGCGGTGATGAGCGCGTCGAGCACGCGCGAGGCGATGTCCCACTGGCCGACGATGGGGTACTCCATCAGGGCCAGGCGGGCCATTTGCAGCGAGCCCGACAGAGAAGCGCGGATCAGGGCGCGCTCGTATTCCTTGACGCTCTCAACCAATCCACGGACGCCTTCGGGGAGTTCGCCGACGGGCCGGGGACGCGCGCCGGCGCGATCGACGTCGCACGGGACCTCGACCACGTCATCGTCTTGCAACCCGGCAATCGCTCCGCGGTTTGGCACGTTCAGCACCACCTCGCGAGCGCTGTCCGATGCCAGAGCAGTCATCACGTCCAGGGCGATACGGTGGTATCCGGTGGCGGTCTCGAAGGGATCGTACTCTTCCGATGCCGCGGCGAATGCCGATTCCGCCTGCGCTTCCAGCTTCAAATATGAGGCGTTGCGCGTCAGCAGATAGGCGCGATACGCTTCCAGCGCTCCCGCGGGAGTTTCCCGCGCGAGCTGGTCGAAGAGGGCGGCGTTCAGCCGCTGCAACTCCTCACCGCGGCTCGCGCCCGCCCGGACCTGGTTTCGATGGGCCTTTTGCTGGCAATAGTAGAAGAAGAGATATTCGGTCGGGATCAGGCCCAGCACCCGGATCATTTCCGGCTCGAACAGGTCGGCCGGGTAGATTCGCCGCAACAAGGCGGAATCATGCAAGATCCGCTCGGTGATGTCTACCCCGCGTCGACGCACGCGGCGGATCCATCCGAGGTGATTCAGTCCGGCGTAGTCGAATTCGAACTCGGTCAGCGGCGCGCCGAGTGCTTCCGCGATGCGGTAGAACAGCTCGCTGGGCGTGTCGCAGATGCCGATGACGCGCAGGCCGGTGTTCTGCGTCAGAGCCTGGGTCATCAGGCCCGCCGGATTCGTGAAGTTGATGAACCACGCGCCGGGCGCGGCGCGTTCGACGGTCCTGGCCTGCGCCAGCGTGACCGGCAGCGTGCGCAACGCCATAGCCGCGCCGCCGGGACCGGTGGTTTCCTGGCCGGCCAGACCATGCTCGATGGCCAGGCGCTCGTCGCGCGCGCGTCCGGCCATACCGCCCACGCGCACGCTGTTGAGCACCACGGCGGCGCCGGCCGCGGCATCTTCCAGGCGCGGCTCCACGCGGATCCCAAAGCCGGCTCCCTGCCGCCTTGCGATCTCGCCGCCGAGCCGCGCGATGGCCTGCGTGCGCCCAACATCCCTATCGAAGAGGCACAGCTCTTCGACTCCCAGCACCTGCTGCGCGCGCGCCAACCCATGAATCAGCAGCGGCGTGCGCACTCCGCCTCCTCCGAGGATCGTCACCTTTTGCATCAAGCCCGCTCCAGTTCGGTTGCCAGGCGCTCGCGGCTGGGGAAGCCCGCGATTCCTCCATACGCCTCGCAGGATAGCGCGCCCGAGACATTCCCCGCCCGCAGGCACCGCGCCGCGGATTCGCCGGAAAGCCACGCATGCAGGAAGCCCGCGTCGAAGCAATCGCCCGCGCCGGTTGTGTCGCGCACCGTGACGGCGGGTGGCACGCCGAAGTGCATTTCGCCGTTCCAAAGCAGTCCCGCGCCGTTGGCGCCCAGCTTCAGCGCCACGATTCGGAACCCCGCCACATGAAACCGGTGCAGCATGCGCTCCGGGTCGACCTCACCGGTCATCAGCGCCGCCTCGCTCTCGTTTGGGAAGAAAAGGTCGACCTTGGGCAGGACTTCGAGCGCACGCCGGTCGGTCAGCCAATCCTCGTGCCAACCGGCGTCGATCGAAAGCGTACACCCGTTGGCATGCACGGAGCCGATCAGCTCCGCGGCCGTGTCCCAGGCGGGAGCAAAGCCGAGGTGCACGTGGCCTGCGTGCAAACGGTGGGCATCGGCCGCCTCGCGGAAGGCTCTCGCGAAGCCGCGATTGGCGCCCAGGTAGGTGAAGAAGGCGCGATCCGCGGGAGTGCTCACCGCGACCGTGAAAGCGGTGGGTTCGTCGGCATCCACCGACAGGTGTGCCGTGTCCACGCCTGCTTCGGCGAACCGCTGCGCCAGCCAGCCGTGATGGTCGGAGCCCGCGATGCCGAAGACGCCGGTGCGGGTGCCGAGGCGGGCCAGCCCGCACGCAGTAATCGCCGCGCCGCCGCCGATCTCGCGGCGGAACTCGCGCGCGAAGGCCTCCTGGCCGGGCTTGGGCCAGAAATCGAAGCCGCTCAGGATGAGGTCGGCGTAGAGCTCACCCGCGACCAACACGTCGAGCATCAGGCCGCCTCCCGCGCGCGCCAGTAATATGCGGCGATCCCGAGCGCCAGCAGGCCCACGCCCGAGAGAATGTAAATCCAGCCGCTGGCCACCAGGATGTAAGTCCAGCCGAGGAACGCGACTGCGGCCGTCCACGGGTACCAGGGCATCTGGTACGGGCGCGCGATGTCCGGCCGCTTCCCGCGGATGAGCGCCACAGCCACGATCTGCGCCAGAAACTGGATCAACACCTGAATCACGATCAAAGCGTTAATCAGCACCTCCAGGTTCAGCAGGCACGCCAGCGCGGAGCAGATGCCGAGAAAGACCAGGGAGAAATTCGGGAAGTTCTTCGACGGATGCAACCGCGCGAACGGGCGGAAGAAGCGGCCTTCCACCGCGGCCGCGTACGGGATCCGCGAATAGCCCAGCAGGGCGGCGAAGATCGAGGCGAAAGTGGTCCAAAGCACCAGAACGGTGATGACCTTGGCCGCGCCCGAGCCGTAGAGCTTCTGAATGAAATCCGAAACGATGGAGGTGGAGCGCATCGCTTCCCGCCACGGCACCACCCCGATGATGGTGACGTTCATGGTCAGGTAAAGCGCGCCCACCGCGAGGATCGAGAGCAGGATGGAGCGTGGGATCACGCGCTCCGGATTGCGCACCTCTCCGGCGAAAAAGCAGACGTTGTTGTAGCCGCCGTAATCGTACATCGCGATCAGAGTGGCGCCGCCGAGGCCGAAGAAAAATGCCCGCGACGGCGCGAAGCCTCCGGGCGGGAGATCGAGCAGCCGCGGGTCGAAGTGCATCACTCCCGCGGCGGAGATCCACAATCCGGTGCCCAGGACGACCAGCCACATCACGATCGAAAGCCGCCCCACGGATCGAATATCGCGATACAGCAGGACAGTCAGGAGCGCGCACACCGCCATCGCGAGGATCTTTCC
>DATJYW010000450.1:0-4952 GCA_035499435.1 Candidatus Acidiferrales bacterium
TTCACCGGCGGTTCCGCCGGCCTCGGCAGCCGCGACGTGCGCGCCGGCGACTTCCTCTCCGTCGTCGAGAACATGCGCTCGCCCAAGCCGCACCGCTACTTCACGCTCGGCATCAAGCACGAAACCGCCCTCGAAGTGAACCTCGATCCCGACGTCCGCGACGCCGGCTCCTTCTCCATGCGCGGCCACTCCGTCGGCGGCTACGGCTCGGTCACCACCAACAAGGTCATCGCCACCATCGCCGGAGAGGTCTTCGGCATGGACGTGCAGGCCTACCCCAAGTACGGCTCCGAAAAGAAAGGCCTGCCCACCACTTACTACCTCACCATCGCGCGCAAGCACATCCGCGTGCATTCCGAGCTGGAGCACGTCGAATTCGTCGTCCTCAATGACGTCAACGCCTTCAACCTCGAAAATCCGCTGGCCGGCCTCTCCCGAGGCGGCATGGTCTTCACCCAAAGCCCGCACACCGACACGGCGGAGATCTGGAAGAGCGTCCCCGCGTGGGCCCGAAAAGAAATGCGCGATAAAGAAGCCCGTCTCTTCGCGCTCGACACCGTCGCCATCGCCAAGGAGGTCTCCTCCCGCGCCGACCTTCAGCAGCGCATGCAGGGCATTGTCCTGCTCGGCATCTTCCTGCGCATCACGCCCTTCGAAAAGGAGCTCGGCCTCAAAGAGGACGACATCTTCCGCGGCGTCGAAAAATCGCTGCGCAAGTATTTCGGCAAGCGCGGCGACCGCGTCGTCCAGGACAATCTGCAGGCCGTGAACCGGGGCTACCACGAGATCATTGAGGTGCCCCGCGAGGTGATGTTGTCGACCGCCGCCGCCGACGAGGCCAACGCCTCCCTGCGCATCATGACGGCGGGAGGAGGTGGATCATGCTAGCAACCGTTCCGCTCGCGACGCGGCTGGAAGACATCCGCGCCAACGTAGTCGATATCGCCGACTTCAACGAACGCGTGGTCGGCGCCTACAACACCGGCCTGGCCGAGCGCGGTCTGCCCGCCGACGATCAGTCCGCCCGCAGCGTCGTGCCCGCCGGCACCGGCGCGCTGCGCGACTTCAGCTACATCGCCCCCGATATCCCCGAATTCATCACCGAAAATTGCGTGGGTTGTATGGAGTGCGTCACGCAGTGCCCGGACACCGCCATCCTCGGCAAGGTCGCCGAGCCTGGGGTGCTCGACGAGCACCTCGCCGGCGTTACCGACGATGGGTTCCGCACGCAGCTCGCCGCCCAGTGGGGCATCACCAACAAGTACTTCAACGTGCTCGAAAAGAAAGGCGTCGGCGGCGGCAAGTTCGGCATCTTCATCGATCCCACCAAGTGCAAGGGATGCGCCGAATGCGTCGATGCCTGCGGCGATCACGACGCGCTCAAAATGGTCCGCAAAAACGGCGAGCTTCTCTCCTGGTATCAGAAGGTCTTCCACTTCTACAAGAACATGCCGGAGACCCCCTCCAAGTTCATCAACGAGAAAGCCCTCGCCGACATGATGCTCACCGAGCGCTCGCTCCTCTACACCGGCGGCGCCGGGTCGTGCATGGGATGCGGCGAAGCCACCGCCCTGCGTATGATGCTCGCCGCCACCGGCTTCGTCTACGGCCAGGAGAACGTCGGCATCGTCGCCGCCACCGGCTGCAACACCGTCTACACTTCCACCTATCCCTACAATCCCTATCGTGTCTCCTGGACCAATTCTCTCTTCGAGAACGCCCCTGCCGACGCCATGGGTGTGCGCGCCCGCTGGGACCAGCTCGGCTGGCACAACAAGCGCCTCTGGATCATCGGCGGCGATGGCGCCATGAACGACATCGGCTTCCAGTCGCTCTCCCGCATGCTGGCCGCCGGCGCCGACATCAAAGTGCTCGTCCTCGATACCCAGGTCTACTCCAACACCGGCGGGCAGACCTCCACCAGCTCCTACACCGGTCAGGATGCCAAAATGAGCTTCCACGGCACGGCCATTCCCGGCAAGAAAGAGAACCGCAAGGAGCTGTGCAACATCTGCATGATGCACAAGAACGTCTACGTGGCCCAGACCACTTGCGCGCACATGAACCACTTCTACAAAGCCGTGATGGAGGCCAACCAGTTTCCCGGCCCGGCCATCGTCAACGTGTTCACCACCTGCCAGCCCGAGCACGGCGTCGGCGACAACATGGCCGAGCACCAGGCCAAGCTCGCCGCCGATTCCCGCTCGTTCCCCGTCTTCATCTACGACCCGCGCAAAGGCTCGCGCATGAAAGAGCGCCTGAGCCTCGCCGGCAACCCCAACATGAAGGACGATTGGTACACCAACCCCAAAACCGGCGAGCCCGTCGACTTCATCACCTTCGCGCGCAGCGAAGGCCGTTTCGCAAAACATTTTGATAAAGAGGGCAACCCGTCGCCGACGCTGCTCGCGACGCGCGAAGAGCGCCTCGAGAATTGGCACCTCCTCCAGGAGCTAGCCGGTCTGCGGTAACGCGGGCCTCCTGGCCCGCAAGGAGTACCTATGCAATTGGATGATCTCGCCCAGGTAGCCGACGATCTCCGCCGTCAAGGCGTTGACGCCTGTCACGAAGTCCTCTACGGCCCGCACGGCGGCCTCGAAGGCCTGGACGTCGGCGAAGACTTCTTCCCTCTCTGGGAACTCCTGCTCCCGGAGAACCAGGCCGCCCTCGATCGCCTGGATTTCGCCGCCATCAAAGCCCGCCGTGGCGAAGACTGGTCCGTCGAGCCGCCGCGCCTGCGCAGGACGGCTCAATCTCATTACGCCCCCGCCCCGCGACCGGCGTGAGTGTGCGCAGAGTCGCCGTAGCGCGATAATAGGATCGATGCAGAACATTTTGCCGGTCTTATGTTTTATCGCCGGCTTCGCCCTGGCCTGGCTCCTGCTCCACCCCCGCCGGCGGGATTCAGACGCCGAAGCCTTCGCTGCCCTCGCGAGTGCCACTCTCGCCCCGGTCCGCGAATCGCTGGAGAAAGTGGACTCCAAAATCCAGGAGCTCGAGAAAGCCCGGGTCGGCGCCTACGCCACGCTCAGCGAGCAGGTGCGCAGCCTCGTCGAAACGCAGTCGCAACTTCGCACCGAGACCGGCAGGCTGGTGACCGCGCTCCGCACGCCGGGCGTCCGCGGCCGGTGGGGCGAGATCCAGCTCAAGCGCGTGGTCGAAATGGCCGGCATGCTGGAGCACTGCGACTTCTGGTCGCAGCCCACCCTGCAAGGCGAAGAGGGCCGCTTGCGGCCGGATTTGATCGTACGCCTGCCCGCCGGCAAGATGATCGTGGTGGACGCCAAGACGCCGCTCGAAGGCTACCTGGCCGCCGTCGAGGCCACCGATGAACCCACGCGCCGCGCCCGGCTTGCCGATCACGCGCGCCAGGTGCGGACTCACCTCGCTGGGCTCGGCCGCAAATCCTACTGGGAGCAGTTCGAGCAGGCGCCCGAGTTCGTGGTCCTTTTTCTTCCCGGCGAGAGCTTCTTCAGCGCCGCGTTGGAGGCCGACGCCTCGCTCATCGAATACGGCGTCGGCCAGAACGTCATCCTCGCCACGCCCACCACGCTGATCGCGCTCCTGCGCGCCGTGGCCTACGGCTGGAGGCAGGAGAAGCTCGCGCGCAATGCGGCGGAGATCAGCGCGCTCGGCAAGGAGCTATTCAAGCGCCTGAGCGACATGGGCGAACATTGGAACCGGGTGGGCCGAGCGCTCGACCGCGCAGTCGAAGCCTACAACAGCGCGGCAGGCACCTTCGAAAGCCGTGTCATGGTCAGCGCCCGCCGCTTCGAGGAACTGAAAAGCGCGCCGCTCGGGGTAGAGATCGCGCCCCTGGAGCCGGTGGAGAAGGTGACCCGCGAGGTTCCCTAGCTTCGCGCCATCTGCCGGTATTCCATCTCCGACGCGCCGGGCAGCAGCACCCACAGCGTGTAGATGCCGATCGCGGTGCCGAACGGAAAGTGCAGCAGGCTCAGGAAAGCGATCACAATAGCCAGGAGACGCGCCCACGACTGCCGGTCCAGCAGCCCCCATCCCGCAATCACGCCGAGGATGCCCTTCACCATCAGCACACCGCCGATGAAGCGGAACAGCCCGCCCATGAAGAACGGAAAGTCGGAATTGAACGGAAGCCAGTGTGGCATTGAGCCCACAATTAGCCCCGGAATCAGGTGTATGACGGAATAGACAATCCACAGGATGCCGAGTGTGCGGATATTCCCGGCCACCCGGGGCCCGGGCATCCGAACCTGCGGCGCCGGCACAAACGACTTGCCGCAGGTGGAACAGAAGCGCGCCGTGTCGGCCAGGCTTGTGCCGCAACGATCGCAGAACATACGTCACCTCCGCGCTAACCATCTTATACGGAGGTGACGTTAATTTTGTTCCTCAGTGCCCTCCGCCCGGAATGTGAAGCCCGCCCAGCCCCAGGCCCAGGAAAGCGTCGCCCACGTTGTTCAATGTAGTCTGCTGGGCGGTGGTCAGCAGCGCATAAAAGGCTGCGTCCGCGTTCGCCTCGAGCGCCAGAATCTGTCCCTGAGCCGTCCCGATCGCCGCGGACTGCGTGGCGATGCCCTTGGTGTCGTTCGCTTTGATCGCTGTGGTGAGCGCCGTCTGCGCCGTGCCTATGGTGGTCTGAATCGGCGTGATCGCATTCAGCTCGTTAGTGATGATCGTGGTCGCCTGCGTCTGCTGCCCGCTGGTCAGCGTGAGCAGCTTGGTCAGGAACGCGACCTCGCGCGCCACAACCGTCGCCACGTCGGGAGGGTTGGCGTTTGTGGGAGGCGCTCCTCCGAATCCGAATCCCTGGTCCAGCGGACCCTGGGCCAGGATGGCGCCTGTCGAGAGAACCGCGATTGCCGCTGCTTGTGTGATCAACTTCTTCATGAATACCTCGCTTGAGTTGGCTTGGCGCGCATCGGCGCGCGCTCCCCACAATGCACGCGCTCTGCCGCGAACAGCGCTCGCAA
>DATJYW010000451.1:0-17357 GCA_035499435.1 Candidatus Acidiferrales bacterium
GGCACGGATCGCGTTGCCGGCAGCTATCAGGCGCCGTGGGATTCGCCCCACGGCTTGGGCAACCTCGCTCAGGATCCTCCCGGCGCCCGGAAAGCCGTCCTCAGTTTCCAGGCGCACGTCGGCGGGTTCTATCGGATGGCCGGCCGGCAGATCGTGGACGGCGACCACCCGCTTGACTGAAACCGCGACCTTCACGCGGGCCCAAACGCCGAAGCGCCGCCGCACACCGTAGTTTACGTAGCCGTTCCAACAGCCGCCGGCGGGCGCAAGGTGCAGGCCGCTCAGCGGAAATTCGAACTCGCCTTCAGGCGCCGGCTGACGGCTGGCCTCCAGAACTTCGATGCGCGCGTCCGGCAATTGGCGCTGCATCGCGGCGAGCATTCGCGCCGGGTCGGGCGCGGCGGCTGGGACCAGGAAGCAAACCTCGCGCGGCGTGCTCGCATCGATGTTCCAACGCAGGGCCAGGCGGCGCAGCTCGGCCGCGTGCAGCACGCGCTGCACTCCCGGGATCGGCGCCGGGACAATCGCCGTGTCGGGATCGAGCGCGGTCCACTCGGGAAGCGCCGCCGCCAGGTCGCGCGCGCGGATGACGTCCGCGGAGGACGAGAGCGCCAGGCAGCCGGTGAGCGCGAATGCGGCGAGGGGGATCATCGCGTGAGGTTATTGACCTGCGAGTACATGTCGTCGGCGGCCTTGACCACCTTGGAGCTGGCTTCGTACCCGCGCTGAGCCACGATCAGGTTGATAAACTCTTCCACTACGCTCACGTTCGACCCCTCCGTGTACCCCTGGAGGACGGTGCCCAGGCCTTCCTGGCCGCCGGGCACACCCACCGTGGCGTCGCCCGAGGCATCCGTGGGCGCGTAGAGGTTTCCGCCCAGGCTGTTCAGCCCCGCCGGATTCTGGAAGCCAGCAAGCTGGATCTGTCCCGCCTGTTGCGCTGCCGTCTGCCCGGGAACCGTGTAGCTGACCGTTCCGTCCTGCGCGATCGAAATCTGCTGGGCGTTGGGCGGAATCGTGATCTGCGGCTCGATCAGGTTGCCGTCGGCCGTGACCACGTTCCCGTCGCGGTCCAGATGGAAGTTGCCGGCGCGCGTGTAGGCGAGCTCCCCGTTCGGCTGGCGCACCTGGAAAAAGCCCTTACCCTGGATCACCAGGTCCAGGGGGTTGTCGGTCTCCGTGAAGTCGCCCTGCGTGAAGATGATTTCGTTGGAAGCGCTGCGCGTTCCCAGCCCCACCTGGAGGCCCGTTGGAACCACCGTCTGCTGGCCGGCGGCCGAACCCGGCTGGACGACGGTTTGGTAGAGCAGGTCCTGGAATTGCGCGCGCCGCATCTTGTAACCGGTGGTGTTGGCGTTGGCCAGGTTGTGAGCGATGTTGTCGATATTCAACTGCTGCGCGGTCATTCCGCTGGCAGCGCTGTAGAGTGCGCGAATCATGATCTGACCTCCTTCATACTTTGGCCACCTCCTCGATGGCATGGCGGCTCATTTCGCCGGCGAGCGAAACCGCGCGCTGCAGCATTTCGAACTGGCGCATCACGCTGACCAGGCGCACGGCAGCTTCGGCACTGCCCGTATTCGAAGCTTCGAGCTGGCCCTGCTCGATGCTGGTACCGGCGGGCTCGGTGGGCTGCTGCGCGGAACCGGTCGATCGGAAATAATTGCTGCCCTGCTTGGACAGCGCGTCCGCGCTGGTGAAATCCACGACCTCCAGGCGGCCGATGACGTTGCCGTCCTGGGTGATCGTGCCGTCGGCGGCCACCTGCACCGGCAGCGTGCCCGCCACCGTCAGCGGCGACCCCTGCTCGCCGCGCACCGGATAGCCCTCGCCCGTGACGAGCCTGCCGTCCGCGGCGAGACGGAAGTTTCCGTTGCGTGTATATAGAGGACCGTTCGGCCCGTTCACGGCGAAGAATCCGCGGCCCGACAGGGCCAGATCGAGCGGGTTGCCGGTTGCATGGATGGTTCCTTGCGAGTGGTCCACCCACGGCCGCTCGATCACCGGCATGGTGGCGGACGGCCCCGTGTCGGCCGCTTCGGGTGCGACGTAAAGGCTGTAAAACTCGCGATCGGCTTTATAACCGCCGGTCCCGGCATTGGCGACGTTGTTGGCCAGGAGATCGAGCGATTCCATGCGGGCTCGCAGGCCGCTGGCCGCAATGGCGGTGATCGGGTCCATACCGGCATGAGGAAGAGCAAACCGCGTGCCAAGCCAAAAACATCAGTTGAGATTCTCAAACTCTTCTTTTTCAGGCCGAAGAGCAGGATGGAAGAGGGGTTGGCGCGGCAAAATCTTGCCACGGCGCCGCGTCGCGACAGCTTTCTGGCGCTGCGCCCGGGCTCAACCTCTTGAAAAGCCGCGGCGCCTGGTTTGGTCGCGCATCTGCAAGTGGAAGCCCCGTGAATGCTCTCGCCGCCACGGCGCTTCTGCCCCCTGTTCCGCCGCAAATCGCGACTGCAGGCAACCCGGAAGCGAACTCCCTCGACAGGTCCAGCCCCCCGGTTTGCGGCTTTTCGATCCTGCTGGCACTCCTGGCGGGAACCGAGCCGTCGCCGTCGCAGGCTGCAACCGCCGAAGGAGCAGCCATGGAAGCCTGCTTGCCGGAATCCGCCTCTCACGACCTCGAGATCCCGCGCACGGGCTCGCGCGAGGCCAAGCGCGCGGGAAGAATCTCCAGCGTTTCAGTCATACCAGCACCCGCTACCTCGGCCGACGGGAATTCGGCAATTCCGACCGCGCCCCCGTTGCTGCCGCAGGCCTCGCCAGTCGGTCCGCCGATGGTCGATCCACCTCCACCCAAGATCGCGATTGAAAACCAGGCAACATTGTTGCCCACGGTGTCTCGCCCGTCGTTCCCCAAGCCAGTCCCGGATATTTCCGCCACCGCGCCCGCGGTCATGCCGCCCGCCGTGCAGCCGCGGCAGAAGGCCGGAGATGCGGCGCCGCCGAGCCTGGCCGCCTCGCTGCCACCGCCGGCTGCGGTCTTTCCGGCATCATCCGAGGCCGCTGGCAGCGCCAAGCCGGGTCCCCAGGCCGGCCTCGCAGCTTTGACGCTGGAGGAGTCTCATTGCAAGCCATTGACACCGCCCCTGGGCTTGGCACTTCGCTCGCTGCCGTTCGAGTCGCCCTCTCCCCCGGCGGTTCCGCCAGTGCAGACCAATCAGGTGACAATCCCCCCGGCAAATTGCCAGCCCGCGGCGGCCCCGAACCCGTCGGAGACAGAGCCGGCCCGGGTCGAGCCGAAACCAGCGGAATCCTCCCGGGACAATTCGAGCGCCCCACCTTCCGCGCCCGCGCCAGTGCCTGCTCCAGAGACTTCAGACACTTCAGACACCAATGAACGCACCCAGCTTGCGTTCGCAATGCGTCTCAAGGCCTCCGACTCGGCGCAGGCATACGCAACGCCAGCAGCGAAGCTCCAAAAGGTTGCCAGACCGGACGACCCGCCGGCGGTGCGCTCGGAGAACTCCCCCGTGCCGTCTCTCAGGCCGGTCCCGCAAACGACCCAGGAAAACAGTTCCACTCAAAGCCATGGCGAAAGCTCTCGGCCGGAACCATCGAAGCCAGGCCCAGCGGCTCAACCGGCCGAACCGCCGGTAAGCCCAAAGACCTCGTCCACTCACGACATCCGGCTGGAACTGAGCGGCAGCGGCGAGCGTCGCGTGGAGGTGCGCGTGACGGAGCGCGCCGGCGAAGTGCGGGTAGCCGTGCGCACCCCCGACCAGCAGCTCGCCGGCTCGCTTCGCGAAAATCTTCCCACGCTGTCGTCAAAGCTGAACGACAGCGGTTTCCGGGCAGAAGCATGGCATCCCGCATCCACAGGGGGCGAGTGGCGCCGCTCCGCCGAGACGAACCACGGCAGTCTGGCGCACCATTCAGACCAGCAATCCGGCCAGCAGGGCGGCGGCAACCGGCCGCGCCAGGACGACGCACGCCGCGCTAAGACCCCAGAACAACCGATCGAAGGCAAGAAGAAAGGAAATGATTTCGCATGGCTCATTTCAACGCAATGAAGGCTGCTGCCGCCTATACGTTCCGCGCATCGCCGGTGGTGACACGCAAGGGCTCAACCCAGGTGAAGACATGCTCGGATGCAACCGCCGGGGCCACTCAGGCCGCGTCTGCGACGCAGGGGGCCGACGACTTCCGCACGCTGTTCACGGCCGGCTCGAATCCGCCGGTCGCGGTGACTGCGACCGCGACCGCGCCGGCGCCCAACGTGGCTCCCACGGCCCAATCGCTGTTCGGCCCGAATCCGTGGATGACCAATCCCGGTGGAGTGGCCCCCAACGGAGTGACCTACAACTACAACCCCTATTACTTCGCCACCGCCGACACCGCCGCCAAAGTCGCGCAGATGGTAGGCGGCACGGTCGTGCAGGAAAACGCCATCACACCCTACGGGCCCTTTCAGCAGAATCAACCCAACTACATGGTTCAGCTTCCCAGCGGCCGCCTGATCAATGCGGGCCTGTTCGCCTCCTTCTACGATCACGGCTACACACAGGATTTTGTGAACCGCCTGGTCACATCGGAACTCAACGACACTTCGGCGTAAGGAGCCTCAACATGACGGACGCAATCTCATCTTCCAGCGCTGCCGCGGGTACAACCACGGCCGGCACTTCTTCCTCCTCGGGTACGGCTGCGGCATCCGACAGTACGACGGTCACCAAGAACATGTTCCTGCAGCTCCTGGTCGCTCAGATCAAGAACCAGGATCCGCTCAATCCCACAGACAGCGTGCAGTTCCTGACCCAACTGGCTCAATTCCAGCAACTCGAACAATCCATGAACATGGGCGAGGACCTTTCAGCAGCACGATCTGATCTCGACCAGTTGGTGCAGGCAACCACTCAAGCGAACACGACTCAGACCAATTAATCAGGAGAAATCGGCATGTTTACTTCATTTTCTACGGCGCTCTCGGCGCTCAATGCGACCTCGACCGCGATCGACGTGGTCGGCAACAATCTGGCAAACCTGAACACCCCCGGCTTCAAGACGAGCGTGGTGTACTTTCGCGACCTGGTAACGCAATCATTGGGCGCCGGCCTCGGAGAGACGCAGGTCGGGTTCGGAACCGGACAGCCGCTGACCATCAGGCAGTTCACGCAGGGCGCCATCCAGTCGAGCACCGGACTGCTGGATGCGGCCATCCAGGGCGACGGTTTCTTCGTGGTCAAGAACGCGCAGAACAATCTCCTCTATACGCGGGCCGGAAACTTCCAGGTGGACGATGTCGGCGACCTGTTGACCAACACCGGCGAAAAGGTCCAGGGGTGGACCGCCACCGATCCCAACACCGGCCAATTGGATACCACCGGAGCGATCGGCGACATCGTGGTACCGGTCGGCGGCGTAAAGCAGCCGGTGGCGACCAAGAACTTCTCCCTCGACTTCAATCTCGATTCGTCGGCGGACGTCGGCGCCGGCTCCGACTACTCCGAAACCATCAAGGTGTACGATAGCCTGGGCACCGACCACGTGCTGACCGTCCATTTCCAGAAAACCGACGCCAATACCTGGAGTTACAACATCACCGTGCCGGGCGACGACGTAAAGGGCGGCACAGCCGGACAGCCCTTCACGCTCACCGACAGCAACGCCACCGGTTCTCTGCAGTTCGATACCAGCGGCAACCTGGCCACACCAGCACCAGGTAGCAACATCACCTTCCAACTGCCCGACCTCGCCGATGGTGCAGCCGGCCCCATGCAACTCACCTGGAACCTGTTCACGGACTCGGGCGGTAATCGAATCACCCAGTACGGACAGCCTTCCGCGCCGGAGGCAAGTTCACAGGACGGCTCAGCGGCGGCGCAGATGACGCGCGTGGGCCTCGGCAATGGCGGCCAGTTGCTGGCGCAATACTCCGATGGCCAGCAGGTCGTCGTGGGGCAGGTGGCCATGGCCAACGTGCGCAACCCGGAATCGCTGATCGCCGCTGGAAACAACAACTTCCAGGTCAGCGCACGTACCGCCACGCCTGCAGTCGGATTGCCCAACACCGGCGGGCGCGGTGATATTGTCGGCGGGTCCATCGAGGCTTCCACGGTGGACATCGCACGCGAGTTCACCAACCTGATCGTGCTGCAGCGCGGCTACCAGGCCAATTCGCGCGTGGTCACCAGCGTGGACCAGCTCAGCCAGGAAACCATCAACCTCATCCACTAAAGCATTCCGCTCCGCCCGCCGATCATTTTGGCGGAAGACGATGACGCCCCAGGAAGAAATCGCGCCGCTGGGAGATGTGCCGGTCGATATCGAGGTCGAGCTCGACCGGCGCATTATGACCGTGCGCGAGGTGCTGCGTCTCGAGGAAGGCATGGTAATCCGCACCACACGCAGCGCCGGCGAGAATATCGATCTCTACATCGGTGATGTGCTGTGTGGCTCCGGCGAGATCGTGGTGATCGAAAACATGCTGGGTGTGCGCATTACCGACTTCCGGGACGAAATCTGATGGAAATGATGGAACAAATGACGGCGGTGGCGCTGGTCCTGGCGCTGCTCGGAGTCACTCTCTGGTGGCTGCGGCGGCGAGGGTTTGCCGGCTTGGCGGTGGCCCGCGCCAAGGGCGGGCCGCGAATGGAATGCCTGGAGCGGCTGCCGCTCGGCCCGCAACACACGCTGCTCCTGGTCCGCATGGGCGACGTGGACCTGCTGCTGGCCTCCTCCCCCGCGGGTTGCACCCTGATTGAGAAACTGCCGCGCCGCGAGGGCTCACGATGAGCCGCCTGCGTATGCTGGCAGGACTGGTGGCGGCGATCCCCGCTATAGCGGCCTCATCCTCTTCGGGCGAACCCCTCTCCCTACTCGGCATATCGGCGGGAAAGGGCGGGGCTTCGATCAGCGTACCGATGCAGATCATCGTCCTGCTCACCCTGATGACTCTGCTGCCTGGTGCGGTCATGTGCATCACGCCGTTTCTGCGCATCGTCGTGGTCCTGCACTTTCTGCGGCAGGCGCTCGGCACCCAGTCCACTCCGTCCAACCAGGTGCTGCTCGGGCTGGCCCTGTTTCTGGCCCTGGTCATCATGCAGCCCGTGGTCGCGGACATGTACCACCAGGGTTGGGAGCCGATGGAGAGCGGCCAACTCGCGCCCGGACAGGCGATGGAGCAGGGAGCCAAACCGCTGCGCGCCTTCCTGGTCAGGTTCGCTCGCGAAAAAGACATCAAGCTATTCCTGGAGATCTCGCACGCACCGACGCCGCGGACACCGGCCGACCTGGAGCTCAGGATCCTGATTCCCGCATACATCCTTTCCGAATTGAAGACCGGTTTCCAGATCGGCGCCGTCCTGTTTCTTCCGTTCCTGATCATCGACCTGGTGATCGCGTCCGTCACCCTTTCCATCGGCATGGTGCAGTTGCCGCCGGTCATGATCTCGGCCCCCTTCAAGATCCTCCTCTTCGTGCTCGTGGACGGATGGAACCTGGTGGTCGGATCGTTGATGAAGAGCTTCTACTGATGACACCCGAACTGGTGGTCCAGATCCTGCGGCAATCCCTGATGACAACCTTCTGGCTGGCCGCACCCCTGTTGGCCGTAGGTTTTGTCGCCGGCATCGTGATCAGCCTGGTGCAGATCGCAACTTCGATGCAGGACAATGCCTTCAGCACCATTCCGCGCCTGGTGGCATTTCTGGCCGCGCTGCTGTTTCTGCTGCCGTGGATGATGCAGCGCACGATGACCTATACGGTGCAGCTCCTGGGAGACTTCAGCCGCTATGCCCGCTGAGTTGACGCTCTCCGCCGGCACGCTGTACGGATTTCTGTTCGTGCTCGCGCGCGTCGGCGGGGCGTTGATCTTCGTGCCCCTGCCCGGCATGAAGGGTGTCCCCGAGCCGGCGCGCGCGGCGCTCGCCCTGGGCTTCACCCTGGCCCTCTTCGGACAGTGGCCCCAGATCGACGCCGGCAGCCTCACAGCCGCGACCATTGCCGGGTGGGTAGTCGCGGAAGCCGCGGTGGGAATCGCCATCGGCGTCGCGGTGGCGGTGATCCTGGAGGCCTTTACGCTGGCGGCCCAGGTCCTGGGGCTGCAAGCCGGATATGCCTATGCGTCCACGGTCGATCCCAACACCGAGGCCGATTCCGGCGTCCTGCTGGTGTTTGCGCAGCTCATGGCCGGCCTGTTCTTCTTCGCCCTCGGATTGGATCGCGAGCTGTTGCGCCTCTTCGCGCAGAGTCTCTCGGCGGTTCCCCCCGGACGGTACGCGTTCGGCGCCGCAGCAGCCGATCGCCTGATCCATCTGGTCTCGATCGTTTTTACCGTGGGTGTACGCCTGGCGCTCCCCGTGGTCGCGCTGCTGATCATGGTGGACGTCGCCCTCGCGCTCCTGGGCCGTCTCAGCTCCCAGCTTCAGCTCCTCACGCTGGCCTTCCCTGCGAAGATGCTGGTGGCGCTTCTGCTGTTGAGCTGGCTCGCGGCCATCTTCCCGCGGCTGGTGAAAGAACTGAGCACCCAATCGTGGACCGCGGCACACCGGATGTTGGGGATATGAGGCGCCATGGCCGACAAGAGCGGCAAGACCGAGCAACCGACCCAGCGGCGCCTGGAAAAGGCGCGCAAGGAAGGGCAGTTCCCTTCCGCAAAGGAATTCGTCTCCGCGCTCCAGTTCCTGGTCTTCCTCGGCCTGCTCGCCGCCGGCGGCGCGGGATGGTTCAGCCAGTTTCAATTGACCATGCGGTCGCTCCTCTCGATGGCTTTCGCTCCCGAGCTGCATCCCGAAGATTTGACCCACGTGGCCTGGGATGTCTTCCGCAGACACATTCTCCCGCTGGTTCTGGCCGGGATGGTGGTGGCCACCGCTACCGTCGCTTTCCGGCTGGCCACGACCCGGTTCGGAATCAGTTTCAAGAAACTGGCGCCGGATGCCAACCGGTTCAATCCGATGTCCCGCCTGCGCGACCTGCCGAAACAGAATCTCCCCTCGCTGGCGCAGGCCCTGGTTCTGCTGCCGGTGTTTCTCTGGGCCGTTTGGGTGATCGCGCGCGAGCGGTTGGACGAATTCATGACCCTGCCGCTCAAGAGCGTGGAGAGCGGGGTGAGCCTGATCGGAGGCTCGCTGATGGAGCTCTTCTGGAAAGCGGCGGGCGTCTTTCTGGTCTTCGGCGCGGTGGACCTGTACCGGCAGTTGCGCCGCCACAAGCAGGATCTCCGCATGAGCAAGCAGGAGATCCGCGAAGAGATGAAAGACATCGAGGGCAACCCGCAGATCAAGGCCAAGATCCGTCGGCTGCAGCGCGAGCGCGTGCGCCGGCAGATGATGAAGGACGTCCCCAAGGCCACTGCGGTGGTCGTCAACCCGACGCACTTCGCTGTCGCTATCCGCTATCACCTGGAAAGAATGGCCGCGCCGGTCGTGGTCGCCAAGGGCAAGAACTACCTGGCCCTGCGCATCCGCCAGAAAGCCATCGAGCACGAGGTCCCGGTGATCGAAAATCCGCCGCTGGCGCAGGCCCTCTACAAATCCGTGGACGTCGGGCAGGAGATCCCGCCGCACCTCTACCGCGCAGTGGCGGAAATCCTGGCATACATCTTCAAGCTCATGAACGGGAGGCTGCCGGGCTAACTCGATGACACCCGCCAAGGCAATTCCGGCGCCGGGCCCCTCCGGCGCGATGAAGTGGCTCCAGACCGTGGCCTCCGGCATGCTCGGCGAGATGGCGGTGCCGCTGGCAGTGCTCGCCATCGTGATCGCGCTGATTACGCCGCTGCCCGGCTTCGTCCTCGACCTGCTGATCGTGATCGACATCCTGGTCTCGGTCACCGTCCTGATGGTCGCCCTCTACCTCGTCCGGCCGGTGGACTTCACCTCCTTTCCGACCACCCTCCTGCTGCTCACCCTGTTTCGCCTGGCGCTGAATATCTCCTCGTCACGCCTGATCCTGCTCAATGGAAACACCGGGACCTCGGCGGCGGGCGAAGTCATCGGAGCGTTCGGCAGCTTCGTGGTGGGCGGCAACTACGTCATCGGCGCCGTCATTTTCCTGGTGCTGATCGCGATCCAATACGTCGTCATCAATCACGGTGCGGTGCGCATTTCCGAGGTCACCGCTCGCTTCACCCTCGATGCCCTTCCAGGAAAGCAGATGTCCATCGACAGCGACCTCAATGCCGGCCTGATCGACGAAAGCGAAGCCAAGCGCCGGCGCAAGGCACTGGCCACCGAAGCCGAGTTTTACGGTGCGATGGACGGCGCCTCACGCTTCACGCAGCGCGACGCCGTGGCCAGCATCCTGATCACCGCGATCAACATCGTCGCCGGATTCCTGATCGGCGTGCTGCAGCACGGAATGGACTTCCGCCGCGCGCTCGAAACATACACCGTGCTGACCATTGGCGACGGCCTGGTAACCGTGATCCCAGCGCTGATGATTTCGATATCAGGCGGATTGATCGTCACGCGCGCGTCCAGCGATGCGCGCCTGGGTTCGGAGTTCCGCCGACAGATCCTGGGGAACTCGCAGCCGGTGCTGCTGGCGGGCGGCGTTCTGCTGGCGCTTGCGCTCCTGCCGTCGATGCCGAAGATTCCATTCCTCATGCTGGGCTGCGGCGCGGGAGCGGCCGGATGGCAGATGCGTAAGAAAGAACTGGTCGAGGCGGCCGCCCCGGCGGAAGAAAGCAAACCGGCGCAGGCCAAGGAAAACATCGAGTCGCTGCTGCGCGTGGAGCCGCTGGCCATCGAGGTGGGCCTGGGGCTCGTCGGCCTGGTCGAAGGCGCCCAGGATTCCGCGCTGCTGCGCCGGATCTCCGCGATCCGCCGCCAGTTGGCCTCCGAGCTCGGATACTTGCTCCCGCCGGTCCGCGTGACCGACAACCTCGCCCTGCGCAGCCGCGAGTACGTGATCTCGCTCAAAGGCGTCGAAATCTCGCGTTACGAGCTGCCGCAGAGCTGCGAGCTGGCCATTCCCACGGGAGCGGCCAACGCGCAGATCGAAGGCCAGCCCACGCGCGATCCGGCGTTCGGAATGGCCGCGCTGTGGATCCCTGCCGAACGCTCTGAAAGGGCCCGCCACGCCGGTTACACTGTGGTGGATAGCGTCAGCGTGCTCGGCACGCACCTGAGCGAGCTGATCCGCCGTTACGCCCACGAGCTGTTTTCCAGGCAGGACACCAAGCGCCTGCTGGACCGCGTGGCTGTCGAGCATCCCAAGGTCGTTGAAGACGTGGTGCCGAAGCTCCTCCCGCTGGCGACGGTGCAGCGCGTAATGCAGAACCTGTTGCGCGAGCGGGTCTCGATCCGTGACGCCGTGACGATTCTGGAAGCTCTGGGCGAGGCCGGCGGCGCCAGCCGCAACCCGGTGCTGCTTACCGAGTATGTGCGCCAGGCGATCCGGCGTTCCGTCATCAAGCCGTATCTCAATCGAGCCGGCGATCTGCCGGCCTGGTTTTTTGATCCCGCCATCGAGCAGGCCGTGGAAGCCGCTGTCGAGCACGGGGAGCAGAACAGCCATGTAGCCCTGGCCCCGCAGCAGATCCGCGACATCCTGGGGCGGATCGCGGCGCGAGTCCAATCCCCCGAGACGCCGGTGGTGGCCATTTCCTCCTCGGGAGCCAGGTACTTCCTGCGCCAAATGGCCGAACCGGCGCTACCCAACCTCTTCATCCTGGCGCACAACGAAGTTCCGCCGGGCGTGCGGGTGCAGTCGCTGGGAAATATTCAATAGACGGCCTACAGCTTCCCGCGTGTTCCGCCGATAGTCTCCACGTGCATGGACAGGGCGCTCGGAGCCCGGCTAGACGATGAAGATCAAATCCTACTATTCGCACACCGTGGAAGACGCCATGGCCTCCGCGCGCCAGGAACTCGGGCCGGAAGCCATGCTGGTGAACACACGAAAAACCCCCGTCGAATCGCGGCACCTGGGCGAGTACGAGGTGGTCTTCGCCACGCTCCAGGCCGACGGCTGCGAGCCCGAGTCCGGAGGGGCGCAATCAGGCTCCACGGGCCACACCCGGGCCGTGGTCTCGGGAGACCGTCTGTCCGTAGAAGTCGCGGAGCTGAAGCAGGAGCTCGAGGGAATGCGGCGGGCGCTCAACCGCACCGCTTACGCACCTCCGCAGTGGACCGGAGTGCCGCAGGACGTGTCGGACGCTTTTGACACCCTCACCGCTGCCGAGGTGTCGGCGGACCTGGCGCGTGACATCGTCCAGTCGGCCGGTGTTCGCCTCCAGGAGCGCCGCGGCGCGGGTTCGACCCCAGCTGCGCACCCCGAGGCCGGCGGTTTTCAGCGAGCCCTGGTCGAGGAGCTGGAGAACCGCTTCAGCGTGGATTCCGCTCTGGGAAGCAGCGCATCGACTGCGCGTATTGTGGCGCTGGCCGGGCCGCCCGGATCGGGCAAGACTACCACACTGGTGAAACTGGCGGTCAATTACGGCTTGGCGGCGCGCCGAGGCGTGCTGCTGCTCTCCATGGACACGCATCGAGTCGCCGCGGCCGATCAATTGCGCTCCTACGCCGCGATCCTGGGAGTCGGGTTCCAGGTCCTCGGAACCGTAGGCGCTCTCGCCCAAACCATTGAAGAGAACCGCGGCAAAGAACTGATCTTCATCGATACGCCGGGCTTCGCGCGCGGCGAGCTCAAAGACGAGACTGGCCTGACACATTTGCTCAAGACGCGCTCGGACATCGACACGCACCTCGTGCTCCCGGCGTCGATGAAGCCGGCCGACGTGTCGCGGGTAGTCGCCGAATTCAATGTACTCGGTCCACAACATCTCCTGTTCACCAGGCTGGACGAGACCGGGTCGTACGGATCCATCTTGAACGAAGCCATACGCAGCGGTAAACCGCTGTCCTTTTTTACCACCGGACAGCGCATTCCCGAGGATATCGAAGCCGCCACACGCCAGCGCCTCCTGGATTCGATTCTGGACCGGCGCGGAGGAAAGGTAAGGTCTGCGGCATGAGGGACGACAGCAGCGGTGGAAGCTTATGCATGCCTACTCGGTCTGTGATGCGATGACAACTGAAGAGCGTGAACGTCTGATTCTCGAGCACATGCCACAGGTGCGGCTGATTGCGCGGCGCATTCAGGAGCGCCTACCCGACAGCATCAGCCTGGATGACCTGGTTTCGACCGGTGTCATCGGCCTCATTTCAGCCATCGACAACTTCGATCCCAGTCACAACGTCAAGCTGAAAACTTACGCAGAGTACAAGATTCGCGGCGCAATTCTGGACAGCCTGCGGGGCCTGGATTGGGCGCCCCGGCAAAAACGGCGCAAGGCCAAACAGATCGAAGCGGCGATCGCATCCGCCGAGCAGCGACTGAAACACACCCCGCACGAAGAAGACATCGCCAGGGAACTCGGCATCTCCATCGAGGAGTACCACGAATGGCTGGTCGAGATCCGCGGCCTGAATGTGGCCAGCCTCGAATACGCCGGCAACGATGAGGGTAAAGATCTGCTGCATTACCTGCCCGATGAAGGCGAGCTTCCCTCAGAGGTGGTCGAGCGCGCCGAGCTCGAGCGCCTGCTGGCAGCGACCATCGGCGGGATCCCGGAGATCGAGCGTACCGTGCTGAGCCTCTACTATCAGGAAGAGCTGACTCTGCGGGAGATCGCTCAGGTCGTCAATCTCCACGAATCGCGGATCTCACAATTGAAATCGCAGGCAATCCTCCGGCTCCGGGGCGCGCTCATCGGGCAATGGCCTGTAGCCCGCGGCATGGCGGCGGTATGAGCGCGGCAGCGAACTCACTCTACGACCAGTGGACGGAAGTACTGGTTGAAGTGCTTCAGGCGATGGCCGACCAGAAGCCGGCGGCGAGTTGGCAGCCGGGGGGCCCTCCCGAACCAGCACCTGAGCAGATCTGGTGGGAGCAGCCCCTGCAGATCGCGCCGGACGTCACCGTCTGGGTGGCCGCGCCCAGAGCCACATGGGAGCACGCCGGTGCCGTCACGCTCAAAGCCGCCGGTCTGGAGACGGTCGAACTGAGCGAGGCGCGAAACACCTACGTCGAAATTCTGAGCCAGTCCCTGGCAGGCCTGGCGCGTTCGATCGGCTCGGTATTAGGTCGTGAGGTGGTATGCGCTGCCGGCGAAGAGCGGGCGCCGGTTCCCCCTCCAGAGGCAGGCGCGGCGGTTTCGCTGAAGTTCACGGACTCCGCGGTGTGTTCCCTCTGGATCGGTTTCAGTCCGAAACTGGTAACCATCGTCTCCATGCCGCCCCAGAGCGGGAAGCCGGAAGAGCGCGCGGCCGCCAAGGTACTTCCGGCGGAAGAAGAAACCCTGAACGAGCCCCCCGCGCCTCCTACGATGGACCTGTTGCTGGAAGTGGAACTGCCGGTCAGTATCTCCTTCGGCAAGACTGCCCTGCCCATGAGAGATGTTCTCAAGCTGACCACCGGTTCTATCGTGGAGCTGAATCGCGGCGTCAATGAGCCGGTCGAGGTGCAGGTCAATCATTGTTTAATCGCACGCGGAGAGGTCGTTGTCGTGGAAGGAAATTACGGCGTGCGGATCCAGCAGATCCTCAGCCGCCAGGATCGTTTACGGAGTCTCCGATGAATTTATGGATGGTACCACTGGCTTTGCTTTCCGGGCTGGCGCTAGGTGGAACGGCGCTGAGCCTGTTCGCGCTCTGGCGCGTCCATGGAGTCCTGCGAGAAATCGACAAACGCGCCGACGTCAAGCAAGACCAGAGCGAGACGGAGACCTGTCGTCTTCGACAGGCCGTGGAATCTCTCGGCGGGCGACTGCGGGAACTCGAGCGTGCCCCTGCGCCCGTGGGCGTACCTGGCTTGCCCCGTCCCGGCATGAACCTGACGAAGCGCTCCCAGACGCTGCGCTTGCACCGCCAGGGCGAAACACCGGAACAGATCGCGGCCGCACTCGAGCTTCCACGGCAGGAAGTGGATCTCCTACTGAAGGTGCATCGCATCGTGATGGCCAACGTGTAGGCAGGCATTGCGGGCGGCGAAAATCGGATTATCCGCGCCGCGCTCCGCAACTGCCGCATAATGAAGTTAAGCTATGACGGCAGAGATTGAGGGCGTCAGCCTGCACCTGGGCCATCCCGATGAGTTGGCTGTGCAGTGGGTCGGGCAGGACGAGTTGATGCGGCAACTGCTTGCCGCCTGGATGGTGGTTAACGAACAGGACCTGCCCATGAATCCGCGTCTCCTGGGCAAGCCCGGCGTAGGAAAGACCACGCTGGCCTATGCCGCCGGACGCCGCATGGGTCGCGAAGTCTACATCCTACAAGCTACCCTCGACACCCGCCCAGAGGATCTCCTGGTTACTCCTGTCATCGAAGGCGAAGGCAGCCTCCGCTACGTCGCCTCGCCACTGGTCACGGCCATGATCAAGGGGGGCATCGCCATCCTGGACGAGGGCAACCGCATGAGCGAGAAAAGCTGGGCCAGCCTGGCGCCGCTGCTCGATAACCGCCGCTATGTCGAGTCCATCGTCGCGGGCATCAAAATCAAGGCGCACCCTCAGTTCCGGCTGGTTGCCACCATGAACGACGACGCCAGCACCTTCGAGCTGCCCGAATATATTCACTCCCGCCTCCAGCCGCAGATTTTCATCGACTTTCCGGAGCGCGACGAGGAGCTGCATATCCTGCGCGAAAACCTGCCCTTCGCCGAGGATCGCATCCTTCAGTACGTCACCAACTTCCTCCAGTTGGCGCATGCCGCCGACGAGCGTTTCACAGTACGCGACGGCATCAACATCGCCCGCTTCGCCATCAAGTTGAAGAGCCTGGCCACCCAGCGAACGCACGAAACCGCCGCGCTGGAGATCGCCATCGTCCAGGTCCTGGGAGAAGAGGCGCTACGCTATGCCCGAGGAAACCGGCCTTCCGCTTCCTGACGCCGGCAGCCTGCGGCGCGGAAATTTCGTCTATTGCCCGGTGGTGCCCGGACGCCTCGAGTTCGCCTTCGAGGTTCGGCGGAGCATTCTCCGCGAACGCCCCGGCGTGGTTGCTGTCGAGTTGCCGGTGACACTCGAGGCGCCATGGACGCGGGCCGCCGCGCGGCTTCCCGAAATCAGCTTGATCTTCTACCAGGACGAGCAGGGCGGCGAAGGCGACGCCGTCTACGTCCCCATCGAGCCGGCCGATCCCTTCACCGAGGCCATCCGCACGGCAGGGGAAATCGGCGCGCAGGTCGTCTTCTGCGATCCCGACGCCGCCCCCAGGCCCCACCTCCTGGACAGCTACCCCGATCCTTACGCCGTGCGCCACATCGGCCTGGCAAAGTACGTGGAAGCCTATCGCGTCTATCCTCAGGAGCGCTCGCCCGAACTTGCGCGCCACGCTGCCGGAATCGCCTGGAAGTTGCAAGGGACCGATCCCCTGGAAAAAGTGCTGGTGGTGGTCTCCCTCAACCTGCTCGATCCTGTTCTGGACGCGATGGAAGAGCCGCAGGAGCAGCCGTCCAGCCGCTTACGCAAGGAAAGCCTGGAGCTGCTGAATCCGCACCCGGAGAGCCTGGGAGAGATCCTGGCCGAATATCCGGCCCTTCAGTGGAGGTACGAGAATTTCCGCGGCCTGATGACCGACGCCGACCAGGTCGACCGCTGCCACGCCCAGCTCGCGGTATTCCGCGAGGCCGAACACGAATACGAAGCCAACACCGGCGAGCGCATCGCGCACTGGCAGCGTCGCCTGCTGGCCCGCTACTCACGCAATCTCGCCCTTGCAGCCAACGAGCTCAGCGCCGGAATCTACGACCTGACGGTGGCCGCGCGCGCCATCGTCGACGACAATTACGCCTGGGAAGTCTGGGAGGCCGCCAGCCGATACCCGCCGCAGCGCTCGGTGAGCGATCTGCCGACGGTCAAAATCTCCGGCGACGAGGTGTGGATCAACACGCGCCGCATCCGGCTCCGGCGCCGCCTCGCCAACCCGAAGCAGAAACTCCGGCCGCACGGCCTCAAGAAGCGCAAGAAAGAAAGCACTCCGGGCGAGTGGGCCAGCCAGTTGAACGGTGAAGGCATCTGCTCGTATCCCCCGGAAGACATGGTGATCGAGGACTACGGCCGGTTTCTCAAGAAGAAGGGAAAGAGTGTCCTTTCCGAAGAACGGACCCGGGTGGAACCCTTCACTACCTCCATCCTTGACGGGATCGACATGCGGGAGACCATCCGGCGCTGGTACGAGCGGCGCATCTACGTCCGGCAGTTTCAAAAAGTACACGGCGAGGTGGGCGCCGTAGTCGTGATTTTTGACGAGGACCGCGACAACCGGTACACCTACCTGACCACCTGGCTCGGTGAGAACCAGAACGAGTCCGACATGGCGTTCTATTCCACCTTCCCCTTCGATCATCTGGTCGGACCGGGAATCGGGCGCGCTGAGTACGGCGGGTTCCTCATGACCCTGCCCCCCCGC
>DATJYW010000452.1:0-25456 GCA_035499435.1 Candidatus Acidiferrales bacterium
TACGATTCCAAAGACCACCCATCCCGACCGGGTCCGGGAGAACGCCGGTGGAACCGGCTGGGAACTGAAGGCGGATGATATCTTCGCCATCGATCGCGCCTTCCCGGCGCCCGATCACGATACGCCTCTCGGCATGTTGTAGAGAGCCGATAGCGTCGCACGCCGGTTTCCGGACTTGTGCCAGGCAGCACATATGACGTAAATGTGGCGGGCGGGGCAATTGCCACTGGCACCGGATCGGAACGCCAGGGCCCACTCCGCCCGCGTTCTCAAACTGATGTTCTGAACGTACTAGTCCGATTGCGTACGTGTCAACCCGATAGTTCATTACGGCTCAGTGACATTGTGGCGGAAAGATAGCGTTCACGAGAAGCCGGCTTCGATTACACTACGACCACGTCGGGCGTGTGCGTTACCCGACGGCGTGAACCAGGGTCAACCGGGATGTTAGCAACCAAGTCAGTGTGCGCGTCGTCCGCAGACGTTTGTGCGGCTGTAGTGTGGTCCTCTCCTGAGGAGGTTCTGGCTTTAGATCAGGCAGTTTGCCGGCTCGGAGGCGGCGCGCCCGATCCCATGCTGCGGCCGGCATTTTATCTGGCTTCGATTTCGGAGCAGTGGAAGCCGCGCGTGGTCAGCGTCGAGCGCCAGGGCGAAATCGTCAGCGTGGTCTACGCCAAGGAGCGCATGATCGGCGGGGTCCCATCCGGATTGATCTTCGGAGATGCTACCCTCACCGCCATGTCGGTCGGTGAGCGCCAGGAGGATGTCTTCCGCGCCGCGCTGGAAAAGATCTTCGCCGTACGGGGAGTGCGCGGAATCCGCTTGAGAGTCCTGCCCGGCAGTCCCGAATTGCGCGCAGTCCATGGCCTGATTCGATCCAGGAAAGTGGATACCCACTACGTGCGCATCAGGGACCACGCCCGCCTTACCCTGCCTGACTCGTACGAGAACTTCCTGCGCGCGCTGGGGGGTTCCAGCAGGCACAATTTCCGGCGTTATCGCGAGCGCTTTGAAGCGGCACGCAACCAGTACGTGAGCCCGCTGACGGCCAGCGAACTGGAGTCTGCCGCGTGGCAGATCAGGACCAAATCCAGCCGGCCCACTTCTCCGTGCGACTTGCGGCGCGTTCTCAACATGCTGTCAGCGGCGCACCGGCCGTTCGCTGCCGGGTTGCGCGATCGAGACGGCCGATGGCTGAGCATAGCGGCCGGATGCCACCGCCCGGGTTCCGCGGTGATGTATCTCCAGCTCAATGACGACCTGGACTTCCCGAACGAATCGCTGTCCCTGGTGCTGCGCGCATTTCTCATCGAAGACCTGATTCGCCAGCGGACCAGCGAGCTCTGGTTTTGGGCGGGCGTATCGCCCCCGTTATCCCGGTATGCCGTCTCGGTTCGGGCCATCGAGGTGCACCTGGACAAGCCGTCCTGGACATGGCGCGCGATGCGTTGGGCCGTTTCCAGGATCGGTCCCAGGCTGCCGCGTCACATGCAGCAGGATGCCAGGTCAGTTTCGCCATTTTGTTCGTAGCCGGCTCACTTGAGCTCTTTGCGCTCGTAAACCACCGCCAGCCCTCCGGCGAACAGGCCGATCAGCGCGGTGGAGACGGCGAGCTGCACGAGCTTCCACCGCGCCGAGCGAGGCAAAAGCGGCCGAAGGCCGGCCCCCGCGATGCTACACCTTGGCCAGCGCCTGCTGCCCCCGCAGCGTGATCGGCACGAAGTCGCGCTTGTCCTCGCCGATGTAGATCTGGCGCGGGCGTGCGATCTTCTTGTCGCCGTCGAGCAGCATCTCCTGCCACTGTGCCAGCCAGCCGACCGTGCGCGGAATGCCGAACAGCACGGTGAACTGGTCCGGTTTGAAGCCCATGGCCTGATAGATGATGCCGCTGTAGAAATCCACGTTCGGGTACAGCTTGCGCTTGATGAAGTAGTCGTCGGAGAGGGCGATCCGTTCCAACTCGATGGCGATATCCAGCTTCGGATTGCGGCCGGTGACCTCGAACACCTCTTCGGCCACCTGCTTGATGATGCGGGCGCGCGGATCGTAGTTCTTGTACACACGATGTCCGAATCCCATCAGCTTGCACTTGCCTTCCTTCACCTGGTTGACGAACCCGGGGACGTTTTCCTTGCTGCCGATCTGGTCCAGCATGCGCAGCACTTCCTCGTTCGCGCCGCCGTGCAGCGGCCCGGACAGGGCGGCGATGGCCGCGGCGGTGGTCATATAGGGGTCGGCATTGGAACTGCCCACCGCGCGCATGGCGCTGGTCGAGCAGTTCTGCTCGTGGTCCGCGTGCAGAATGAAGAGGACTTCCAGCGCGCGCGCCAGCACCGGGTTGGCGACGTACTTGGGCTCCGTCCGCTTCCACAGCATGTGCATGTAGTTCTTGGTGTAACCCAGTTCGGGATCGGGTGCGATGTACGGCAATCCCAGGCGGTGCCGGTAGGCATAAGCCGCCAGGGTCGGCATCTTGCCGATCAGACGGATGATCTGCTTCCGCCGGCACTTGGCGTCGGCGATGTTCCTGGCGTCCGGGTAGAACGTGGAGAGCGCCGCCACCGTGCTGATCAGAATCCCCATCGGGTGCGCGTCGTAGTGGAAGCCGTCCATGAACTTCTTCACATTTTCGTGGGTCATGGAGTGCGCCATCACTTCGCATTCCCAGCGGGCCAGCTCATCGGCCGTCGGCAGTTCGCCATTCAGCAGGAGGTAGGCAACTTCCAGGAAGCTGCATTTTTCGGCCAACTGTTCGATGGGATAGCCGCGATACCGCAGAACGCCGTTGTCGCCGTCCAGGTACGTGATGGCGCTCTGGCACGAAGCGGTGTTCATGAATGCCGGGTCGTAGGTCATCAGCCCGAAATCCTCCGGGCCGGTTTTGATCTGCCGCAGGTCCATCGCGCGGATGGTACCGCGATAAATCGGGACCGTGTAGCTTTGTTTCGTCCGATTGTCAGTTATCGTAAGAGTCTCATTATCCATGCGTTGCCAACCTCCTGGAACTCGGCGACACACATGCACGCCGATTTCCACATCCGAATGTCTTAAAATTCCACAACTTGTGGAAGAATTTGCGGAGATTGATAGCCAGCCGCAGTTAGCGGCGGGTTTTTTCACGCATGTTGGGTGGGTTAGACCCAATGACGGGGCAGGTCGGAAACCTGCCCCACGGCTATGCCATCGGCGGGACGTCGATCCACGAACGCTTGGCGTGGCTCGCCATCTCCGCCTCCAGAATGGTGAGCTGCCGCAGCCCGTCGGCGAATTGCGGATACTCCGGTGTTGCGTCCGGGTCCTCGATCGACTTGTAGAACCTCCGGAACACCTGCTTGAACGTGTCGTCGTAGCCTTCGCTGTGCCCGCCCGGCAGGTCCGCGTATGTCCGGGCCTCCGGCTTGAGCAGCGACGGATCCTTGATGATGATCTGATTATTGCTATTGCGATTCCCGATCCATAGCTCGTCCGGCCGCTCCTGGCTCCAGGCAACGCCGCTCTTGGTGCCGTAGATCTCGATGCTCAGGCGGTTCTTGCACCCGGCCGATACCTGGCTGGCCGTGAACGCCCCGCGCGCCCCGCCGTTCATGCGGAACACGACCGCGCCGAAATCCTCGGTGTCGATCGGCGTCTCGATGTAGTCCTCGGGCTTGAGCGTCTTGCCGGCGAAGGTCTCGATGGGCCCCTTCGGCTGTTTGCGCGTTTTGTGTACCGTGTTGAGGTCCGCGCACACCGACGCGATGCGCTGTCCGGTCACGTGCTCCGCCATATCGCACCAGTGCGAGCCGATGTCGGCCAGGCACCGCGACGGCCCGTTGAACTTGCTGTCGAGCCGCCAGTTCCAATCCGTGTCGTAGAGCAGCCAGTCCTGCGAGTATGTGCCCTGCACTACCAGGATATCGCCCAGGTCGCCGGCTTCGCGCATGCGGCGCATGTGCTGCACCATGGGGTAGAACCGCAGGTTGTGGAAGGTGCAGTTGCGGCGTTTGGCGCCGGCGGCGATCTTCACCAGGTCCTTGGCCTCGGCCACGCTGGTGGCCAGCGGCTTCTCGCAGATCACGTGCTTGCCGGCCTGCATGGCGTCCCGCGCGATCGGGAAGTGCAGCGCGTTCGGCGTGCATACGTGAACCGCGTCGACCGCGGGGTCTTCCAGCACGCGGCGGTAGTCGGCCTCCACTTTCTCGGCGCCGAATTCGTCCGCCAGCGCCTTGGCCTTCTCGATTTGCGGCTCGCCGATGGCGTAGAGCTGCACATAGCCCAGGCGGCGGATGCCTTCCAGATGGACCCGGCCGACGAAGCCGGTTCCGAACAGAGCGGTTTTGAATTTTCGCATGAGAGCCTCTTTGGTTTCGAACGTATAATCTATCGCAAAAGCTGGTAGATTGGTATCTTCGAGCCCGTGGCCGCGCGGGCGCGGATCCCGTTTGCCATGGTAGTACGTATCCGTTTTCGCATTGGGCCGAAAGTCAGCAGAAAAGGCCGAAAGAACAAGCGGATTGCGCTCGCCGTGGCGGCGCTTTTGCCTCCCGCCGCGTTCTGCGCCGGAGTCCTGGCCTTGTGGCGCATCGCCAGCGACCTCAACTGGACCGGCAGCTTTGCCATTTCCAACGGAATCTTCTCGCATTGGCAGGTCTGGCTGGGTGCGGCGGTGCTCTTGCAATTGTGCGCGCGCGCTCTCAACCGCTACGGCAAAAGCGGCGATACCGCGGCGTCGTGAAACGGACTCATCTGTTAATCTAATTTTTAGAGACCCGCCATGCCTCAAGCCCGTTATAGGTATCGGTCCTCGTTCTATAGTTACTTCCCGCGCGGCATCAAGTGGCTGCTGATCAGCAACACCGCCGTATTCCTGGTCTGGACCCTGGGACCGGTCGGCTTCCAGCAGGACGTGCTGAGCTACTTCGCGCTGAACAAGGTCCTCTCCATCCGCCTGGTGTGGCAGCTCTTCACTTACTTGTTTCTCCACGGCGGCGTATTCCACCTGGTCTTCAATATGCTCGCCTTGTGGATGTTCGGGGCCCCGCTGGAAACCGATTGGGGCACGCGCCGTTTCCTTCGCTACTACTTCATTTGCGGCGTGGGTGCCGGCATCTGCGATCTGCTGCTCAATCTCGCGGTCGGCGGGCGCGCGCCGACGATCGGTGCGTCCGGCGCGATCTACGGCGTGCTGGTGGCCTTCGGTGTGTGCTATCCCGAACAGACCGTGCTGATGAACTTCTTGTTCCCGATCAAAGCCAAGTACATGGTGATGATCTACGCCGCCATCGCGCTTTACGGCTCGATGAGCGTGAACAGCGGCGTCAGCAACATCGCCCACCTGGGAGGCATGGCGGTGGGGTTCATCTACCTGAAGTCGAACCTGCCGCGCCGGCAGCTCAAGCTCCCCGACTGGCAGGGCGCCTATCGCCAGTGGAAGCTGGAGCGCGCCAAACGGAAGTTCCAGGTGTACATGAAAAAGCACGGTCGCCAGGATGGGCCGTGGGTGAACTGAGCTTTCGGCCTTCAGCTTTCAGCCAAACCGGCTTGGCTGACGGCTATTGGGCTGATGGCTGAAAGCTTCGGCATCCCTTTCAGACTGATTGCACCAGCAATCCGGATCGGATAGTCTGAACTGGAGGCACCAACCGTGATCCAACACACTCGTCAACACCTGCTGGTTCTCTCTCTGCTCGCGGCCGCATCCACCCTCATGGGCCAATCGTCCGGTTCGGGATGGCTGAAGTTGAAAGTCGATCCGGGACGCGCCGGCGTCTTCGTCGACGGCAAATATCTCGGTCCGGCATCCAACTTCGGCTCCGGGCGGAAGTACGCGCTCCCTCCCGGCGAACACAAAGTCAAGCTCGTCGAGCCGCGTTACGAAGACTACGAGACCACTGTCACCCTCACCGCCGGCAAGACCACCGAATTGCGCCAAAGCATGAAAGCCTTGCCGCCAGCCAAGGGTCCCTTCGGTGTCCTGCGGACCATCAGTCCGGAAAAGTACGCCGCGGTCTACGTCAACGACCACTACATGGGCCACGCCGACGAGTTCAACAACTTCGCCCAGGGACTCATGCTGCCCGTGGGCGAATACGATGTGCGCATCGAGCCCAGCTCCGGCCCGCCGATCAAGCAGCACGTCAAGATCGAAGCCGATAAGACGGTCATCGTAAAGTAGCCCGGAACTCCTCGAATTCGCGGCGCAGCTCGGCAAGCTCGTGCTCGAGCCTCGCGATCCGCTCGCGGTCCGATGGCCCGCGCTCGGGCGCCTGTGCCGCCGGCGCTTCCTCCGCGGATTCCACTTCTCCGGCCAGCAGTTGGGCCCACCGCGGCTCCTTGTAACCCGCCTGCCGCGGCAACTGCTTTACGAATCCGGCCTCGGCCAATTTGTGCAGCGTGCTTTCCACGCCCTCCAGGTCGTCAAAGGTGTACAGACGCTCGGTCCTGCCGCGCAGCTCGCCCACCGTCTGCGGACCGCGCAGCATCAGCACGCACAAGATCGCTCCCTCGCGGCGGCCCAGGTTGAACCGCTCGCTGAACCGCTGTTCGTGCTTGGCCACACGGCTGTCGCGCCCGGTAACGCGCATCGCCAGTCCCTTGGCCCGCAGGCCTTCGAGCGCTGCCTCCACCGTGGCCTCGTCGTATGCCGTCACCGGCTCGCGGTTGGATTTCTGGTTGCACGCGTTGACCAGCCCGTTCAGCGAGAGCGGATAATACTCCGGCGTGGCAGCCTCTTTCTCCATCAGTGCGCCGAGCACGCGGACCTCGGCCGCGTCCAGTTGCCAATCCATAATACGAGTGTACGTTGTTATGCTGAATCTTTAGCTCAGAGCGTCCGCGATGTTTTCCGAATCGATGCAGCCCGCGCGCACCAGCCGCCGCCGGCTCGACCAGGCCGCCATGGTCTCGCGCGAGCACGCCGCTCCCGCCATCGAGCGCGCCCTCGGTGCGCTGTCCAGGCAGCAATCGCCGGACGGCTTCTGGTGCGGCGAGCTCACCGCCGATACCACGCTGGAGAGCGACTACGTCCTGCTGCAGCTTTGGCTGCACCAGCCGGCGGGCGCCGAATGGAACCCGCCCAGCCGCGACCGCATCGACAAGGCCGCGCGCTCCATCCTCGAACGCCAGTTGCCCGATGGCGGCTTCAACATCTATGCCGGCGGGCCATCTGAGATCAGCGCCACAATCAAGGCCTACTGCGCGCTCAAGCTTGCCGGAGTGCCCGCCGACGGCGAGCCGCTCCGCCACGCCGGCGCTTGCATCCTGGCGCTCGGCGGACTCCAGGCCGCCAACAGCTACGTCAAGATCAACCTCAGCCTCTTCGGCCTCTACCCGCGCCGCCACGTGCCTTCGGTGCCGCCGGAAATCGTCATGCTGCCCGGCAACGTGCTCTACGAAATGTCTTCGTGGACGCGCTCCATCCTGGTGCCGCTCTCCATCGTGCAGGCGCGCGGCAGCAACCGGCGCGCGCCTGCGGGATTCAACCTCGAAGAGCTCATCCTGCCGGGTGTGAGCCTGGCGCTCCCGAAGCGCAACGGTCTCAGCGTGCTCTTCCATAATCTCGACCGCGCTTTCAAGGTCTGGGAGAAGCGCGGCAGCGAGCGCATCCGCGCCGCCGCCATCCGCGAAGCCGAGCGCTGGATCCTCGCTCGCACCCGTTACACCGAGGGCCTTGGCGCCATCTATCCCGCCATGATGTATACCATCATGGCGCTGGATGCTCTTGATTACGCCAAGGACCATCCCGACCGCATCGAGGCTATCCGCCACTTCGAATCGCTGCTCATCGAAACTGGCGACCGTTTCATTTTCCAGCCCTGCGTCTCCCCCATCTGGGACACTGCGATCTGCGGCTTCGCCATGGGCGAAGCCGGCGTGCCCGCGGACGATCCGCGCCTGGTGCGCGCCGCCGACTGGCTGATCAGCAAGGAAGTCCGCCGCAAGGGGGATTGGAGCGTGAAGCGTCCGGATACCGAGCCCTCCGGCTGGGCTTTCGAGTTCGCCAACGAGTTCTACCCCGATATCGACGACACCGCCATGGTGCTGCTCGCGCTCATGCATGCCAAGGGCTCCGAGCCGGCGGCGCAGGCGGCTTGCGAACAGCGCGCGATCAGTTGGCTGCTGGCTATGCAATCCGGCGACGGCGGCTGGGCGGCCTTCGACGTGGATAACAACTGGGCCGTGCTGAACGAGGTCCCTTTCGCCGATCACAACGCCATGCTCGATCCCACGTGCCCGGACATCACCGGCCGCGTGCTCGAGTGCCTCTGCCGCCGCGGGATGCGCGATCATGACGCGGTCCGCCGCGGCGTCGGCTACCTTTACGCCGCGCAGGAAAAGGACGGAAGCTGGTACGGCCGCTGGGGCGTGAACTATGTCTACGGATCGTTCCTGGCCATGCGCGGCCTGGCCGCGAGCGGTGCGCCCGGCTCGCACGAGGCTGTCGCCCGCGCCGCCAAGTGGCTGCGCACCATCCAGAATCCCGATGGCGGCTGGGGCGAATCCTGCGCCAGCTATGCCCGCGACGGCTTTGTTCCCGCCCCCAGCAGCGCGTCGCAGACCGCGTGGGCAGTGCTCGGCCTGCTGGCCGCCGGCGACCGCGAATCGCCGCAGGTCACACGCGGTCTACGCTTCCTGCTCGATCTCCAGACCGCCGAAGGAAAGTGGCCGGAGACGGCATCCACCGGCACCGGCTTCCCCAACGTCTTCTACCTCACCTACGCCATGTACCGCGACTACTTCCCGATGCTCGCGCTGGCAACGCACACACCCGCTTAGATACGGCTGAAAAGCTGACGGCTGAAAGCTGAAAGCCCCAAGCTACCGGTCGTCGCCGTCGTTATCCGGCGCGGTGAGCTTGCGCTTGTCGTTCAGGAAGAATGCCGCCGTTTTTGGGGCGGGGATGGCCTGGAAAGCGCGCGGCTGCCGGCTCAGGTCGTAGAAGCCGGTAAGGTCGTTCCTGGCGCGCGCATCGGCGAAGTTGAGCGTGCCCTCGGTGATGCCGAAGTTGTGCTCGAGGAACCGCAGGATGCTGCCGAAATCGTGACGCTCGTTGTTGATGTAGCCCGCCGGCGTGTAGGCGGAAACGAACACCAGCGGGACCCGGAAACCGTACTGGTAATCGCCTTGCGGATCGCCCAGGATGACGGGCGGCTCGTGATCGTACCATCCGCCCCAATCGTCCCACGTGATCACGATCGCAGTGTTCTGCCAGTAGCCGGCATTGTTGTCGCAAGTGGTGCTGTTGCCGATGGCGTTCACGATGGAGGCCACCCAGGACGGCCCGCCGCCGTCATTGGAGCGCGCATGATCGGAGTTGACGCCGGAAGGAATCACCCAACTGATCGAGCGCAGATTGCATTGCGCGATGTCCGTCAGCACGTCGGCGGGCTTGAGATCGACGTTCGCCGACCACTCGGTTCCCGCGCACTTGCCGCCCGGTCCGGTTGACTGGCAAAGGTGCTGGATGGCGTTCGGTGCCGTCCAGATCGAGCCCGCGCCGGGCGTGTAGTAGCGCCAGGTCACCGGCCTCGGAAGCACGTCGGGCATGGTGGAGTGCTCGAAGCACGGGTAGATCTTCCGGGTCTCGCCGGCGGGTGTGATGAGTTGCACCGTGGTCCCCGCCGGCGCGGTGCATCCGGCGACAGAACTGGTACCGGACATGTTTTCCGAGGCGAAGACGCCGGCCGCATCCTCGGCCGCCGACGGCGCCGATGTTCCGCCAAAAATGAACTGGTGCGCCGGAAAGCTCGGACCCTGGTTGGTCTGAAACATGTAGTTGCCCCAGCCATACTGAGCGGCGAGCTGGAGGTATGGCGTGACCACCCCGGCGGAATTGTCCACGTAGCGGAACTGAGGCTTGGTAAGGCACGTCCCGGAGCACGAGACCCCGGCAGAGCCGTCCATCCGGCAGACGCCCGTGGCAGGATCCTTGTCGCATTGCTTCACGAAGGCCGAATGCGCATGGCTCAAGTCGTACTGATTGGCCAGCGGAACAGCCGCGGGTTGGGTCACTCCGGTGGAAGAGGACTTGTCGCGCCACGCCTGGGTCTGAATGTTGTATTGCGTCGAATCGGGTGTGACGCTGCAGGATACCGCCGAGCCGAACGGCGGAGCGCACAACCCCTGAAACAGGTTGTCGGGAGTGCGGTTCTCCTGGAAGATCACGACCACGTGCCGAAACGAGGAGCTCTGCGCCGCTGCCGCAGCCGCGAAGACGCAGAGGAGTACAGGGCCTTTAACACGGTAATCCATAGATATGGGCCTCCGGCGCCAAGGGCCGGCGCTCAGTTTGAGAAACACGGCGGAAGACGGTCAGTTGCGGTTGCCGCCGCCAAACTGCCCGAAATGGCCAAAACAGCACTCCCCCCTATCCTCCGGCCTCCGACTGTGAAATAATATGCCGCCATGCACTCAGTCATACGCATGGGGCTCATCGGAGAGTTCAACGGGCAGAACAAGGCCCACCATGCCATCGGAACCGCGCTCGCCGCGGCTTCGGATGGGAAGGTCGAAACCAAGTGGGTTTCAACGGATTCGGTCGGCGACGGAAAATCGCTGCACGAGTTCGACGGTCTCTGGTGTGTTCCCGGCATGCCGTATCGCAGCGCTGACGGCGCACTTACCGCGATTCGTATCGCGCGGTCTCATCGCATTCCTTTTCTCGGCACCTCCGCGGGATTTCAGTACGCGCTCATCGAGTACGCGCGCAACGTTCTGGGATTCGTGGAAGCCGACCACCAAAAGAGCAGCCCTTCGGCTTCCATGCCCCTGATCTCGCAATTGGGCTGTGCCCTCCTCGGGGTGAAGGCGCGCGTCCGCTTCACGGACGGCGCGCTGATTCGCCGCGCCTACCGCGCGCCGGAATCCATCGAGGAGTACCACTGCAGCTTCGGGCTCAACAACCGCTACCGCCGGCTGATCGAAGGAGGGGCCATGACCATCGCCGCCGTCGACGACCAGCACGACGTCCGCGCCGTGGAACTCGATGGCCACCCTTTCTTCGTGGCCACGCTTTTCCAACCGGAGATGCAGGAGGCGAACCCGCTGGTCCACTCCTTTGTTCACGCCTGCGAGCGAAGGCGCCAGGCGACCTTGCGCGCAGCAAGCTGAGAATTCGCAACACATTATGGGCTGCGGATCTGCGGTCTAGAAATTCCACCGCACACCCAACTGCCCCGTCCGCGCCGATCCGGCGGGCGGGAAAATCGCGGTGGACGTGATTCGTCCGGCGCTGGAGTTGTTCACCACCAGGCCCGTCGCTCCGCCGCCGCCGGCCGATGGCTCCCCCAGGTTCGTGTGGTTGAGAACGTTCAGAAACGATGCTGTCACCTGCACCAGCCCGAATTTCTCCAGCCGCACGCTCTTTTGCAATCCCAGGTTCCACAGTACGTAACCGGGCCCTTGAATGATTCCGCGTCCCGCGCTGCCCCAGCTTCCCGAAGCCGGCGTGGTGAACACCGACGGATCGAACCACTGATTGATCGTGTGCGGCAACGGGATCGGCCCGGTCACATCCGGGCGCAGCGTGGTCGTGTTGGTGTTGGTTGGATCGGGTCCGGAGATCACCGGTGTGAACCAGTTGCCAGTGCTCAGGTTTAACAGCGTGTTGATCTGCCACCCGGAGAGCCAGGGTCCGCGCCCCAGCGGAAGCTCGTACAGCGCCTGGTTCATCCACTGATGCCGCGGCACGGTGTAGACGTTCCCCCGGTCGCGCCGCCGGTTGTACGTGTCCTCGACCGTGTTGTTCAGCTCGAAATCGTCGGTATCGTCCGTGTCGCTTAGCTCCTTGGCCCACGTCCAGGTCGATTGGAACATCAGGCCCCTGGTGAACCGCTTCTGCACCTGCGTCTGCATGCCGCTGTAGAGCATGTTGGCGCCATTGTCGGCGTAGTTGATGCTGCTGAAGAGGGGATACGGCCGCCGCGCGTTGCTGAATGCCACCGTCGAAGCCACCGGCTCGTTGACGTCGCGCCGGTATGCAAGCTGCGTCCCCTTCGACCCGATATAGCTCACCCGCAGCCCGATGTCGCGCGTCAACTCCCGCTCCAGCGAGAGGCTGTACTGCTGCGTGTAGCTGTTCAGCAGGTGCGGCGTCACCGCCATGAGGCTTACCGTGCCGGGCGTGCCCGAAATAGCAAACGGGTAAGTCAGCGTCACCAGCGGCGCTCCGTTCACGATGTTGTTGGTGGTTACGGTGGTCGCCGAGTAGGGCCCCTTCGAGAGGTCGCCCGGGATGTTGCCCGAGTAGTGCGAATAGTACATGCCCCAACCGCCCCGCAGCACAGTCTTCCCAGCATGGTCCAACTGGTAGCTGAAGCCGAACCGCGGCGCGAAGTTGTTCCTGTCGGCGGTACGCAGCGACCGCCCCAGCCCCGCCTGGTCGGCCGTCTCCACCGGCAGGTTCGACGGGAAATACGCGCTGAAGCTTTTGAATGCCTGCTGGCTCGGCACGATGATTTTGCCGGTCGCCAGGTCGAACGAGTATTGGTTGTCGTTCAGCGCGTACGCCGGACCGTTGTACTCCCAGCGCAGCCCGTACATCAGGGTCAGCCGCGGCGTGAGTTTGAAATCGTCCTGGGCATACGTCGACCAGTCGCGGAAACGGTTGTACTGTGCCGGGTAGGGATCCAGCCGCGTTACCGTCGCCGGCAGTCCGAGCAGAAAATCGGCATACGCCTGCCCGGAGAACTTGTTGGTAAAGCTGTAACTGCCGAACACCGGCGTACCCGACGTATTCGGCATGTACCGGTTCACGAAAAACGGAACGAACTCCAGCCCGAACTTCATGGTGTGGCGGCCGCGCACCCAGCTCAGGTTGTCGGCAAGCTGCGCGTGGCCGTCGTTCACCGGGTTCAGCAGGTTGATGTTGTCGCTCGAAAAGCCGGAGATGCTGAAGATCGGCAGGTTGTGAATGGGTCCGCGGTCGGGCAGCCCCTGGATTCCGATCTGCTGCATCACGCTCTGGCCCAGAAAGTCGCTGCTGCTGGCCGAAACCAGAATCACCACGCCCGCGCGGAATTCGTTCAGCAGGTTCGGACGGAGCGCGTACACGTCCCCGGCGGTCCAGAAGTTGACGCGGCGCTCATTGAACGACGTGCCGATCGTTGTCGGCGGCAGCGCCGAGCGCGCGCCCGGAATGTTGTAATCGTCCTTGCGGTTCTCGTACCGCAGGAATGCCCGGTGCCGCTCGCTGAAATTGTGGTCCAGCCGGATCTCTTCCGTGCGGTGCGTCTCCGGCGCGGAAAACGACGCCCGGTAATTACCCGCGGTCACGTTGGCCGGTCCGAAGTTGGGCAGCGGAAACAGAAAGTTCTGCGCATTGATCCCCTGCTGGCTGATCAGCGACGCCGGGATCACGTTACCGGGGAAGGGAACCCCGGTGATCGGATTTTTGACCGCCCCCGCCTGCGAAAAATCGCCCTGCCGCATCAGCAGCGTCGGCACGTTGGTCGACGTGAACAGCGTGGCGGCCACGCCCTTCAGCCCGTCGAAATCGAAAAACACGAATGTCTTGTCTTTCTTGATCGGCGCTCCGAAGGTCCCTCCGTAGTTGTGCAGGTTCTGAAACGGCTTGGTGGTCGCGAACGCGTTGCGCGCGTCGGTCGCCGAGTTGCGCAGGTACCAGAACACGCCGCCGTGAATCTGGTTGTTCCCCGAACGCGTCGCCGTGGTCACGGTCCCCATGCCGCCGAACTCGGCGCGCGTGGTGAGCACGTTCGCCGTGAACTCTTCCACCGCTTCCACCGAGGGCTGCGATACATTGTCCGGGCTTCCGAAATTGCCGAACGTGGTTTCGATCCCGTCCACCTTGACCTTCACGCTGGTCGCTCCCGCGCCCGGCGTCAGCCACTTCGCGCCATTGCCCACCTGCAACGTGCCCGGTACAGTGAGCGGCATGATGCCCGAGATCAGTCCAGAATCGCCCGAGTTCTTCGACACGCTCCGCAGGTTCGTCGGCACCTCGATGATCTGCCGCGCGAGCAGGTTGGTTCCCACCGCGGGCGTGTCCATCTGCACCACGGCCGACGCGGTCTCTTCCACCACCACCTCGGTGGACGCGGCGGCTACTTCGAAGTGCAGGTCCTGCCGCACCGTGCGGTAGGCCTCCACGCTGAACGCGCGCGTCTCCACGGCGCGGAATCCTTTGGCCGCCGCCCCGAGCCGGTACGTCCCCGGCGGCAGATTGGGAAACACGTAGGCGCCGCTCTCGTTCGTGTCTGCGCTCAGCTTGACGCCCGTGTCGTTGTTGGTCAGCGTCACTGCCACGCCGCCGATCGCGCCGCCCGACGCGTCCGTTGCCAGGCCCGTGACCGTGCCCAGGGGCGTCTGCCCGTGCAGCAGGAATACGCAGAACAGCACCGTAAAAAGCCGAAGTTTCATAGGGAAACGTCTATTTTGTCATAGTTCGTCGCTATCGCGTCTTTCCCCAGTAAATGTCGGCCTCGCCGACCGCTACGTGGTGCGCGTACAGTTTCGGCAGCCCCACGTCGTCGATCCAGGTGTCCTGTTTCCAGGCTTCGTTCGCCCAGGTCTCGACCAGGTCATAGTAGCCGGCGCCGATTTGCCGCTCGACCTCGGCCTTCGACACCAGGAGCATCTCGGCCATGGTCGCCGGGGCGAGATCGAGCTTGTGCGAATCGCTCAACTCGAATCCCGGCGGAATCGGATAGCGCAGCAGGAAGTAAATTGCGTCGTCCGCGAGAATCGGGCCCGCCGGATGAATTTCACGGATCTTCCGCGCGATAGTCTCGGCGTCCCGCCACGAGTCGTAGTCGCGCCGTTCGTAGAGTGTCTTGGCGAACGCCAGAAATACGATCAGGCACGGAACGACAACCGGCCAGCGCGCCCGTTCCGACGCCGCGAGTTTCGTTCCCACGGCATAGATCGCCGCGCAGGCCAGAATCGCCAGAAACGGCGCCACGAACATGTAATATTGCGAAAAATTCGGATGCCCGTTGGCGATGAAGCCGATCTCCGCCCCGCCGAGCCAGGCGCACAGATAAAACTCGCGGCGGGCGGCCAGGTCCCACGGTGCCTTCCGGGCGAACATCAGCCCGCCCACAGCCAACACCCCCAGCACCAGCGCCTGCGACGAATCGAGCGGCGAAAGCAGCACGCCGAGATCGTGAGCCATCGCGCCCGGCCAATCCACCTGCCGGTACCGCCCTTGATATTCGAGGACGCTGAAAATCGTCTGCCGCGGACCGTGCAGAAACAGCCACGCCAGGGGAATGCACGGCAGCGCGCCTCCCGCCAGAAATGCCGCCGCCTTTCCACCCCTCGATCCGGCCCGGTTACACGCGAAAATCCAGATCAACAGCACCACCGGCACGGGAACTGTCAACAACGATGAATTCGCGGCTGCTGAAGCCAGGAATCCCGCCGCGCCCGCGAAAATGATCCGGTCGCTTTCCACCGCCCGCACCGCGGCGCGAAACGCCGCCACAATCGAGAAAAGGCAAATCCCGTACGCCTGCCCTACCGGACCGCAAACGAAGACCCGGCCATTCAATCCGAACAGTATCGCTGCCGCGATGGCAAGCTGCATTCGCCATTCGGGAGCGGGAAAACGCCGCCGCACATACCCCGCGGTCAGCACCACCGACCATGCGGTAAGCAGCGCCGCGGCCCCGTGTGCCGTGCGCCACGTGTCTCCCAAAATGCGCATCCACGCGGCGTTCCAATATGCGTTCAACGGCGACTGCGGAAAGCAAAAATCGAGGTACGGCCGCTTGCCATGAAGAATCGATTGAGCGGCCACCAGGTGGTAGCCTTCGTCCGCCGTAAACGCCAGCGTTTGCGATGCGACCAGCAGGCCGGCCGCCACCAACACCAGGCACGCCGCGAGCATCCGGCCTGTTACAACATCCGGCTTGTGCATCCGGTTTCAATGTAACAGCCGTAGGGTTTTTCCAGGACTGCCCGCACATTCCTGCCAGAAAAATCGGCTCCAGATGAAGTGATTTTAATAATGATTTAAGCGGGAATTCATGTGCTGCTGACAATCATGAGTGCAGGCAGCAAAATCGTCCGACAATTTTCAAGGAGAGAGACGCAATGAAGAAACTGATGGTCATCATGCTGGGCTTCGGTCTGGCATTCTGCACGGTCGCCACGAGCTTCGCCCAGGACACCAAGAAGGAAGAGAGCACCAAGAAGAAGGGCGGGAAGAAGGGCGGCAAGAAGAAGGAAGATACCGAGAAGAAGGGCGGCAGCCGCTAGGCGGCTTCCAGGTTGGTTTCGCTTGGGAAGCTGCGCAGCGTTTCAGACGCTGCGCAGCTTCCTGCTGTTTTTGTTTGTCCTTTCCCTCCCCCTTTTGATCCCCCCAGACCTTTACGTCTCGTAGTGAACCCCCCGGCCGGCTGGTAGTTCGATTCGGGCATTTGCGCCAGTCTGCGAGCCATGCTCCAATGCAAATACTCCAGCCATGGCAGGCTGCCGGTATGACAATGCTGCGCAAAATCCGGTGGATCGCGGTTTCCATCCTCCTGCCGCTCCTGTTTGCGGGCAGTGCGTACGTGATCGCCCGCCGCCCGAAACCCGAATACAAATTCACCAGGCGCACCACGGTCGTGACCTCCGAAAAAGCGAGCTTCGCGGTCTATCACGCCCCATTGCCGATCTATCCCCCGCAGGCCCTGCACGACCGGGTCGAGGGCGGCGTGACGTTCAAATGCACCATCGCCGCCGATGGCGGCATTGCCCAGGCCGAATTCTTGAGCGGCCCCGCGCCGCTGGTCGCCGCTGCTCTCGCGGCCGTGCGCCAATACCAGCTCGAGCCCAAGGCGGGCGAGGCCGATATCGAGATCCCCTTTTCACTCGCCGATCCCACCCTCGCCTATTCGCCGCCCGAGCTCCGCGATCGCCCCGCCCCCGGACGCCCCGGCGCGAAGTCGGTCCGCGTGGTGGCAACCGTGAATAAGGAAGGCCGCGTCGATTCCGTCCAGCCCCTCGCCGATTCTCCCGCCTTCGTCCAGACTGGAATCGATATTGTCCTCCACTGGACCTTTCGTCCGGCGCTCCGCAACGGCCAGCCGGTTGACGCCACCCTCGTCCTGGATGTCCCCGTGGGGTAGGCTTCCACGCCCGATAATCAATCATGGCCCTCCAAAAGCCGTTCGTGGCTGTCCTCGTCTGTTTCGGATCCGCCGCCGGCGCTTCCGCCCAATCCATGGGGGCGCTCGCCGTTCCGACGCAGCCGCCGGCGCTCACCGCTCTCAACAATGCGTTTCGCGCGAGCTATGCCGATGCCAAGATCCGCGTGCTGGCCTCCTCCGGTCCCACTCTGATCGTCAACGGCGACAACTTCGCTCTGCTTCGCAGCGGACGGCGTGTCGACGCCAATGTCCAGACCCCGATCTACGACCCCGTCAAGACGATCGCCCACATCCCGCTGGCGATCTATGTGACCCTCACGCCCGGTGACGGAGCCGTCGATGCGGATCGCCTGAAAACTCTTGCGGGCCTGCGTGAGCTGATCCCGCCCGCCGAGGCCAGTCTCGACGCCATCGGACTCTCCGCCGCCTCGCTCGCGCGGCAGGAGCAGATCGTGGCCGCCTCGCTGGCTTTTCTCGACAGCGTGATCGGCGGAGGGAAACTCGAGCGCTCCCGTTTGCTCGCGTTCACGCGCGGCATGGCTCCGCTCGTCATGGAAAACGTAGCCGAGGCCACGCGCGCGCAGTTGGACGCCGTCCACGCCCGCGTCTCGATGTGGCGTCGCGACCTGAGCGTGGGGGAATGGAACCGGCTGCACGTTCTGATCATCGGTCCGCACATGCCGCGCGAAGATCTGGTGGTCACGCAGTACTTCCTCCGCCTGTTGCACGAGCCGCGAGAGGGCCGGCGCGTGGTCTATGCCGAATCTCTCTGGGAAGAACCGAAGGCTCTCGACCTCCTCGGCACCCACCTGCTCGACGGCAGTGTGGGCGAGGCCTTCTTTGGCGACTACATGCGCATGCACCGCGACCTGTTGGGAGACGCTGCCCGCCAGTACCTTGCTCGCGTGCTGCCCGAATAGGAAATGTCTGACCTAGAAAGTCTGGGGCGATACCACTTAGCGCTCTGGAAGATGCAGGCAGCGTTGGGCTATCGCTGCTGGCTGCGTTTCATCCGTTGGCCACACTCATCATCGTGGCGGCGCTTGTCGTGACGGGTATACTCGTGATTCGCAAGCTGGCACGCGGAATACGAGGTCTTCTCCGCTTCCACGTGGCGGCCACGCCGGCCGGCAGGTCCGTGAGTTCACTGAAGCCGCTGGGCTTCTCGATGTCCCTGGGAGATCGGAACGGTTGTGAACCGCTTGCGGTATGCGGTTGGTGACGTACGGAAGGCTTTCCGGAAGTGATGTCTCAGTGTCGCGGCCGTTCCCATTCCTACTTCGCCGGCAATGTAGTCGATCGACTCACCCGTGGTTTCCAGCCACTGCTGGGCGGCAAACAGCCTCTGACGACTGAGCCACCGGTGGGGAGTCGTGCCGGCTTCGGCGAGAAAATGCCGCGCAAAACTGCGCTTGGACATCCGGGCTCGCTTGGCCAGCGTTGCGATGGACAGGTCGTGCCGGAGATTGGCTCGCGCCCATTCCAGCAGGCGGGAGAGGCTTCGGGCCCTGCCGTCCGGAACCGCTGCGGCAATGTATTGCGATTGATCGCCGTCGCGGTGCGGAGGGACCACGAGTCTTTTCGCAACCTGATTCGCGATCTGTGCCCCGTAGTCGCTGCGGATGATGTGAAGGCACAGATCGATGCCCGCGGCGCTGCCTGCCGATGTGAGCACCGTTCCCTCGTCGACGTAGAGCACGTCCGGCTCGACGATGATCTTCGGATACCGACGGGAGAGACGCTCGACATAGCGCCAGTGCGTGGTAGCCCGCTTGCCATCGAGCAGGCCGGCGGCGGCGAGGACAAATACCCCCGAACAAATCGACACAATCCGGGCGCCCCGCCGGTACGCACTTCGCAGTGCCGACAAAAGCGCTGCCGGCGGCGGTTCGTCGGGGTTCCTCCAGCCCGGAACCACGATTGTGTCCGCCCGGCGCAGGGCTCCAAGACCGCGGGCCGCCTCGATCCGGATGCCGCCCAAGGCCCGGAAGGGCCCTGGCTCGACCGAGCAGACCCCGAAATGGTACCAGGGCACGTCCAGTTCGGGACGCTGGAGCGCAAATGCCTCGACCGCAATACCGAATTCGAAGGTGCACAGTCCTTCATAGGCCAGCGCGACTACCCGGTGCGCTTTGCGCATGGCAGTATCTTAACGCATATTGGCATAACTGCCTCTCGCGGAAATACGCGTTATGCGGCACACTGCTGCACAGGAGGCCGAATGATGGATTCAGCAACCAGATCGCCGGTCAGCGAGGTGGCTGCCGCGGATTCTGCCGCGGCCCGGGCGCACTTCGAAGCGCTGCTTTCCTTTGAGACCGATTGCTGGGACGTGCACGCTTCCCTGTCATCGGGCGCGGTCGACTTCGTCCTGCTCGATGTCCGCAGTCCGGAACTCTATCGGAAGGGTCACATTTCGGGCGCCGTTAGCCTGCCGCATGGCAAAATCACCGAGCGCAACCTTGCGCCATACGCTCCCGACACGCTTTTTGTGGTCTGCTGCTCCGGCCCGCATTGTAATGGTGCCGACAAGGCTGCGGTCCGCCTGGCTCGCCTGGGCCGTCCCGTGAAAAAGATGATTGGCGGCATTGCGGGATGGTGTGACGAAGGGTTCCGTCTGACGTCCGGCTGATCGTGTCCTCAATTTGCCGAAGGTTTTTCCGCAGAATCGATCACCAGCACCTCAACCGGAACCTTGCTTGATTCCAGCTTCAGCCCGAGTTGCTCCTGCAAGGCCGTGAATATCGAAGGACCGGCAGCGGGCTCCAGTGCGCCGCCCGGGCGCGGGCCGTCCGAAGGCGATCTCGCCAGCAGTTCATCCGGCGTCCACTCCAGCTTCAAATCGAATCTCCCGGCGATACTCGTTGCGTCCAGCACCGGCTGCTTAAGAGCTTCCGCCAGCTTGAGAGCCAGTTGAGCCATGGTACAGCCCTCGGCCTCGATGCGCCCTCGCTGTGAATGGCCGGCGCTGCGGCTATCGGGTGCGGAGGCCTGTGCTTTCAGCCCGCTCTTTGCCAGCGCCAACCTGTAACCCGGAATAGGCCTCTGCTCGCGGTGAAACACCAGCTTGAAACGTTCGGACAGCAGCGTCTGGAGCATCAGCATCAACTCATGACCGCCGGCCGGCCCTGTCGCCTTGGCTTCGATATCGTAGCGATCCTGAACGACCCACGTCGGCCCTCCGATGATTTGGGGCTCCGGTACGTCGTAGGCGCCGCGCATGCACCGCCTCAGCGTGACGTTCTTCGCGCTGAGGCGGCCCTTACTTTCAAAAATGCCCACGACACTGCCAGGCGGGTCCAGGCTGGGCCTAATCGATGCGACGTCAAAGGATAATGGACCGGCTGCCTGCTGGGCCAACAGTGTGCCGCATAAAGAAACAAGAATTGCGCCGGCCCGCTGGGTAGCCATGTTACAGCTATGACGCTTTGCCGCCTTGAACCGTTGAGTGCCGTTGCCGGCGGTTCTCTGGCTACGGCCCACAAAAGCCAGGTGAAATTATGCCGCGCCGATCTGTTTCAGTAACGTCCCCACATCGAAGTAAATTCGGCCCCCGGTGATCTGACGTTTCGCCGAATCGTACTCATAAACTGAGCAACCGGGGACTTCGACGCGAGTACCGGTCGGCCCACGTCCGGCGAATGGACCCTTATGTTCGGCTTCGAAACTCCATTCAACAACGACAACGCCTTGTCCGAAAATCATATTCTTGGCGACGTGGCGGTTTCCCGGGAAGCCGCTAATGAATGGCCGGACGAACTGCTCACGGACGGCTGCCTTCCCCTCCATTAGCGCGCCCGGAATCTGAATTGCCACATTTTCCGCGTAGTAAGACATAATGTGTTCCTCGTCCGTTCCTTGCCACGCGCCAAAGTACTCCTTGATAAACAACTCGACGTCAACGACCGATCCGAGTGCAGCAGAAGCCGCCATGGATTCCTCCTTCGCTCGGTATATTGTATCCAGGATGCCGGCCCACAGGGGCCCTAGCCTAGCTGGTGATCCGATCCCCACAACCCGCCGCGGTCGGTCAACCGGGAGGCCGGTGACACACTGTCCTGCCGGCTAGCTCTCTTGACGAACGCTACCCGAGTGTGTGATTATTCATTATAGTGAATATTCATTCATCGAGGACCGACCCGTGGACACCATGTTCGCTCCCAACCAGATTCTGAAAACCGCCGGCTCCGACCTCCTCAAAGATCTCGACCTCACAGACGACGAGCTGCTCTACCTCCTCGATCTGGCCGCCGAAGTCAAAGCCTCCCCCGCCGATTACGGCCGCGCCCTCGAAGGCAAAAACATCGCCATGCTCTTCGAGAAGCCCAGCCTCCGAACCAAGCTCACCTTCGAGCTCGCCATGAAACAGATGGGCGGCGGATCGGTCTTCATCGAGGGACCCATCGGCGTGCGCGAGCCCCTCAAAGACGTCGCCCGCAACCTCGACCGCTGGACCAACGGCATCGTCGCCCGCGTCTTTCTCCAGACCACCGTCGAAGATCTCGCCCGCTGGTCGCGCGTCCCCGTCATCAACGCCCTCAGCGACCTCTACCACCCCTGCCAGGTCCTCGCCGACATGCAGACCATCCGCGAACGCTTCGGCGCCTCGGTGCTCCAGGGCCTGAAGCTGGCCTTCATCGGCGACGGCAACAACGTCGCCCAGTCGCTCATGCTGACCTCGCTGCGCCTCGGCATGGATTTCGCGCTCGCATGTCCCGAGGGCTACCTGCCCGATCCCGATATTGTCACCCAGGCCGAAGGCCTCGCCGCCGTCACCGGCGCGTCGCTGCTGGTTACGCACGACACCGCAGCCGCCGTCTCCGGCGCCCACACCGTCTACACCGACGTCTGGACCAGCATGGGCCAGGAGCAGGAGATGGTCAAACGCAAGCGCGCCTTCCACGAATACCAGGTCAACGACGCCCTGTTCGCGCAGGCCCGTACCGATGCGATTTTCATGCACTGCCTCCCCGCCAAGCGCGACGAGGAGGTTACCGACTCCATCATGGAGCATCCGCGCTCGGCCATCTTCGACCAGGCCGAAAACCGCCTGCACGCGCAGAAGGCGCTGCTGCTCATGATGCTAACTTAGGACTTTATGAACAAACCGAAGAAAGTGGCGCTCGCTTACTCGGGCGGATTGGATACCTCTGTCATCATCCCGTGGCTGAAGGAAAACTACGGCTGCGAAGTCGTCGCCGTATGCGGCGATATCGGCCAGGGCGGCGATGAGCTCACCGGCCTCGAAGAAAAGGCCCGCAAGACCGGCGCCTCCGAAGTCTACATCGAGGACATGCGCGAGGAGTTCGTCTCGCAGTATCTCTGGAAGCTGGTCCGCTCCGGCGGCGTCTACGAACACAAGTATCTTCTGGGCACGTCGATCGCGCGCCCGCTGCTGGCCAAGAAGCAGGTCGAGGTCGCCCTCGCCGCCGGCTGCGATGCGCTGGCCCACGGCTGCACGGGGAAGGGAAATGACCAGGTCCGCTTCGAGCTCACTTACAAAGCGCTGGCGCCTCAGCTCCAGGTGATCGCCCCGTGGCGCGAATGGACCATCGTCTCCCGCGAAGACGCCATCGAGTACGCGCACGCGCACAAAGTCCCTATCGCCGCCTCCACCACCAAGATCTACAGCCGCGACCGCAACATCTGGCATATCTCGCACGAGGGCGGCGCGCTCGAAGACCCGGCCAACTCCGCGCCCGACGAAATCTGGATGCTCACAAACAGCCCGGCCGAAGCCCCCGACAAGCCCGGCCAGGTGACCATCGGCTACGAGCAGGGCGAGCCCGTCTCCGTCAACGGCAAAAAGATGAAGGCCTTCGAGCTGCTCGAAACCCTCAACGCCATCGGCGCCGAGCACGGCATCGGCCGCATCGACCTGGTCGAGAACCGCTTCGTCGGCATGAAGTCACGCGGCTGCTACGAGACCCCAGGCGGCACCCTGATCATGTTCGCTGTCCGCGAGCTGGAAGCCCTCACGCTCGATAAGAACACGCTGCACTATAAGCAGAAGCTGGCCCTCGATTACGCCGAGATGGTCTACAACGGCCTCTGGTTCACGCCGCTGCGCGAAGCGCTCGACGCCCTCTTTGCCAAGGTGGGCCAGACCACCACCGGCGAAGTCACGCTCCAGCTCTACAAGGGCAATATCGTGCCACTCTCCCGTAAGTCGCCCTATTCGCTCTACTCGCTGGATATCGCCAGCTTCACCATGGGCGCCAGTTACGATCAGAAGGACGCCCTCGGCTTCATCAACCTCACCGGCCTGCCCATCAAAGTGAGAGCCATGAAAGGCGCGAAATGAAGCTCTGGGGCGGCCGCTTCGAATCCGGGCCCAACGAAGTCTTCGAGCGCTTCGGCAACTCGCTCGCCTTCGATCGCCGTCTGATCGATTGCGACATCCGCGGCTCCCAGGCGTTCGCCCGCGCTCTCGAGCAGGTCGGCATCCTGACCGCCGAAGAGCGCGCGCGCATCGTCGAAGCCTTCGAACAGATTCGCGCCGAAGCTGCCGGCCCCGCGTTCTACGAGGGCGCCACCGACGAGGACGTCCACACCCTGGTCATCCGCAAGCTCAAGGAGCGCGCCGGTGCCGTCGCCGACAAGATCCACACCGGCCGCAGCCGCAACGAGCAGGTTTCGCTGGATGTGCGCCTGTGGCTGCGCGAGGAGTGCGACCGCGTCCGCACCCTGCTTTCCGAGCTCATGCGCGCGCTGCTCGATCTCGCGGCGCAGTATCCGGACGCCGTCATCCCCGGCTACACCCACATGCGCCGCGCGCAGGCCGTGCTCTGGCCGCATTACCTGCTGGCCTACTTCGAAATGTTCGCGCGCGATTTCGAGCGCTTCGGCGAGGCCCGCCGCCGTGCCAACGTCCTGCCGCTCGGCTCGGGAGCGCTCGCCGGCAGCGGCTTCCCCTTCGACCGTTGTGCCATCGCCCGCGATTTGGATTTCGCCGCCGTCACCCGCAACTCCCTTGACGTCTCCGGAGACCGCGATTTCGCCCTCGACTTCCTCTACGCCGCCAGCGTGACCATGATCCACCTCAGCCGCCTGGCCGAAGACTGGATTCTCTACTCCAGCGAAGAGTTCGCCTGGCTCGAGCTCGGCGACGGCGTCACCAGCGGCTCCAGCCTGATGCCGCAGAAGAAGAACCCCGATTCCCTGGAGCTGATCCGCGGCAAGTGCGGCCGCGTCATGGGCTCGCTCACCAGCCTCATGGTCATCATGAAGGGCCTGCCCATGACCTACAACCGCGACATGCAGGAAGACAAGGTCCCGCTTTTCGAGGCCGCCGACGAGCTTTCCGCTTCTCTCGAAATGGCGCGCGCGGTCGTCGAGACCATCAAGCTGAATCCCGCCAGGCCGGCTGCCGCCGCCGAAGAAAGCTGGGTCGTCGCCACCGACCTCGCTGAAGCCCTGGCGCGCGCCGGCACGCCCTTCCACCAGGCCCACCAGATCGTCGGCCGCTTCGTGCTGGAAAGCGTGCGCGCCGGCAGGAAACCCTCCGATTGGAGCGCCGAAGAGATGCGCGCCTTCGGCATCGATTTTCCCGAGTTGCTCGATCCGCGCCAGGGCATGCAGTCGCGGGAATTGCCCGGCGGCACCGGTCCCAATGCCGTCGCCGCCGCCCTTGCCGCCGCCCGCGAGCGGCTCAATGAGATGAGCGTATGACCAAAAGTTACCGTCAGGGCCAGATCCTGAAACTGATCCGAAGCAAGAAAATCACCACCCAGGAAGAGCTGGCGCAGGAGTTGAAGAACCTCGGCATCGCTGCCACCCAGGTGACGCTCTCGCGCGACATCCGCGACCTCCGCCTGGTGAAGACTCGCGGAGGCTACCAGGAGATGGCCGAGGAAGAGCACGGCCTGCAGTTCGCGCTGCTCGCGGGCGAGTTTCTGCGCGACGTCCTGCGCGCGCAGAACCTGGTGGTCCTCAAGACCGACCCCGGCCACGCCAATTCGGTCGCTGTCGCGCTCGACCGCGAAGGCTGGCCCGAGATCATCGGCACCATCGCCGGCGACGACACCATCTGCGTCATCACCGCCGACAACCCTACTGCCGAAGCCGTCCAGGAAAAGCTGCTGGGCATGCTGGAGTCCCAGTAACGCGGGCCTCCCGGCCCGCAGCCGGAAGTCGTTCGCCGTCGGCAGCGGTCCGCCCGGCACCAGTTGCGTGCGCAGGTTGGTGATCCGCTGGCCCAGCAGCGTACCGTCCGCCATGACGGTCCACTGCCCGTCGCCGATTACTTCCCAACCGTCCAGGTTCTTGCAGTTGAACAGAGGTTTCCAATCGGCGGCTGTAAGAACCACCGTGAAGAAAAGAGGGAGGAGGAATCGGAGTTTCACTTGACCACCATACCGCCCTTCATCACCCACCGCACT
>DATJYW010000453.1:0-3367 GCA_035499435.1 Candidatus Acidiferrales bacterium
CTGGAGCCAATGGCGCCCGAAGGACAGCGAGTGGCCCACGTACACGGCCGACCTCGCGGGCAGCAAATACCGCCCGCTCGACCAGATCGACGCATCCAACTTCAACAAGCTGGAAATCGCCTGGCGGTTCAAGACCGACAACCTGGGCACGCGGCCCGAGTACAAGTTGGAAGGCACGCCGCTGATGGTGAATGGCGTCATCTATGCTACCGGCGGCACGCGGCGCGCGGTAGTCGCCCTCGAAGCCAAGACTGGAGAGCTGATCTGGATGCACAGCGTGCGCGAAGGCCTTCGCGCCGCCATTTCACCGCGCCAGCTCTCGGGGCGCGGCCTGGCGTTCTGGAGCGACGGCAAGGGCGACGATCGCGTCATCTACGTCACCACCGGCTATCGCCTGATGGAATTGAACGCGCGCAGCGGCCAGCCCATCCAATCGTTCGGCAAGGAGGGCACGATCGACCTCAAGGTCGGGATGGTGACGGGCACGGGCCAGCAGATCGACGTCGAAAAAGGCGAAGCCGGCCTGCATTCGGCGCCGACGGTTGTTAATGACATCGTGATCGTCGGCTCCGCCTTCAAGGAGGGCATGACGGTTGCCACGCACAACAACACCAAGGGACTGGTCCGCGCATACGACGTAAAGAGCGGGAAAATGTTGTGGACCTTCCACACGATTCCCAAGCCGGGCGAATTCGGCAACGACACTTGGGAGAACGGCTCCTGGGCGACGAATGGAAACACCGGCGTGTGGACGCAGATCACGGTCGATCCGCAACTGGGATTGGTTTACCTGCCGGTGGAGTCGCCGACTTCAGACTACTATGGCGGCGAACGGCCCGGTAACAACCTGTTCGGCGAGAGCCTGGTCGCGGTGGATCTCAAGACCGGACAACGGAAGTGGCACTACCAGATCGTGCATCATCCGATTTGGGACTACGATCTATCCTCCGCGCCGCTGCTGATGGACATCAACGTGGATGGGAAGCCGGTGAAGGCGGTGGCCCTGCCCAGCAAGGAATCGTTCCTCTACGTATTCGATCGCGTGACCGGGAAGCCGGTATGGCCGATCGAGGAGCGTCCGGTGCCACAGAGCGATGTGCCGGGCGAGAAGACTTCGCCCACGCAGCCGTTTCCGACCAAGCCTCCGGCGTACGCGCGCGCCTGGCTGAAGATGCCGGAGGACCTGATCGACTTCACGCCCGAGATGCGGGCGGAGGCGATCGAACGGATCAAGCACTATCGCGTGGAGGGGATGTTCACGCCACCGGTGGTGGGCGATGCCAACAAATGGCTGGGTGGGATCAGCATGGGGAACGCTACGGGTGGAACCAACTGGGCCGGCGGCGGGTTCGACCCGGAGACCCACACTGTATACGTACAGGCAGCGAACGCGTTTGTCTCGGCGGTGTCCTTGAGGAAGCCACCCGAGGGATTTTCGGATATCCGCTATGTCGCCGGGCGCGACGACCAGCCGTTCCGCGTGATGGAAGGTCCGGGATTTGGCTCCGCCGCCGATGCTCCGCAATCTGGCCGTCGTGGCGGCCGAGGTCCGGCGGGCGCTCCCGCGACGGACGGTGCTGCCCCGGCGGCTGGCGGCGGGCGAGGCGGTGCGGCCGCGGGAGGCGGTGGCGGCGCGGCGGGAGGACTGCTGATCCAGGGGCTGCCGATTGTCAAACCGCCGTACGGCGTGATCTCGGCGATCAACCTGGACAACGGCGAGCTAAAGTGGCAGGTGCCCTACGGCGAAACGCCCGACAACATCCGCCTGCATCCCGCGCTAAAAGGGAAAGATATTCCGAATACAGGAATGAACGGATATAACGGCTGCGGCGTGCTGGTTACCAAGACACTGGTAATCATCGGCGATACACAGGTGACATCGGTGACACACCCGCGCGGCGCGATGATGCGCGCCTACGATAAGGCCACGGGCAGGGAAGTGGGCGCGGTCTGGATGCCGGCCCCCGTGAGCGGCTCGCCGATGACTTACATGTGGCAGGGCAAACAGTACATCGTGATCGCGGTCAGCGGCGGCAACTACTCCGGCGAGTACCTGGCCTACGCCCTTCCCGAAGCGGAGTGAGCCGCTGATTCGCGCCCGGCGCGCTGGTTCGGCGTCGGGGCTGTATATTGAGAGAACATGAAGATCAGGGTTGCAATCGCCGCGGCGATCGGCCTCGCTGCCATGGGGACCGCGCAGAACCAGCGTTCCGTGTGGGACGGAGTCTTTTCGGCCGACCAGGCCAAACGAGGCCAGGCGCGATACAAGGAGCTCTGCGCTTCATGTCACGGGGAAACCCTGGAAGGCGGAGAATCGGCGCCGCCTCTGGCCGGCGGAGAGTTCCTCTCGAACTGGAACACTCTTTCTGTCGGCGATTTGTTCGACCGCACGCGCAGCACCATGCCGCAGAGCAAGCCCGGCAGCCTGAGCCGTGAGGCCAACGCCGAGGTCATGGCCTATCTCCTCAGCGCCAACCAGTTCCCGGCCGGGAAAGAGGCTTTGCCGCAAAACAGCGAGGTTCTCAAGGAGATTCGGATCGAAGCCATCAAGCCCGAGCGCAAGGAGTGAGTCATGCAGCGGCTGGCTTTTGCGTGCATGCTCCTGCTCTTGGCCGCCTGGGTTGTCGCGCAGACGGTTGCGCCGGCGATTCCGGGAGCGCCGCCTCCACCGCTGGATTATGTTTGTCCGATGGATCGCGATGTGCGCTCGGCCTTGCCCGGCAAATGCACGCGCTGCGGCATGAGCCTGGTGCTGGGCATTCCGGACCCGATCGAGTACCCGCTGGACCTTACGCTGGCTCCGCGCGCGCCCAAGCCGCACGAGCGAGTCGACTTTACGTTCAAGATCAAAGATCCCAAGACCGGGGCTCCGGTCAGCCGGTTCGAGGCGGTTCATGAAAAGCTGTTCCACCTGTTCGTGGTGAGCCAGGATCTGGACTTCTTTCTTCACGATCACCCAGTCCTGAGGACCGACGGTTTTTTCCGCTATCAAGGCAGCCTTCCGAAGCGGGGAATGTACCGGTTGCTCGCGGATTACTACCCGACGGGCGCCACTCCGCAATTGACCGCCAAGACGATCTTCGTGCCCGGCGGAAGCTGGAACCCCGCGCATCCGGCTCCGGACCTCGCGTCCAAGCACACCGAGAACATGGATGTGGAACTGACGATGGAACCGGCGGGTCCGCTGGCGGGGCTCAAGACCATGTTGTTCTTCCATCTGAAACCTGCGGAGGGCCTGGAGAAGTATCTCGGCGCCTGGGGACACATGCTGGCTGCCAGCGACGATCTGATCGACCTGATCCATACCCATCCATTCCTGGCGGACGGGGGGCCGCAGGTTCAATTCAACGTGATCTTCCCACGCGCG
>DATJYW010000454.1:0-37089 GCA_035499435.1 Candidatus Acidiferrales bacterium
GTATCGGCGCTTTACTGTTTTGGGATACGGTGAAAGGATCGACCCCAATCACGCAGCTATCTGGATCTGGTCCAGGCAATGTGACTCTGCATCGGGGACCGCAACCTCCATAACGCCAGCCCGGTATGCGAGACACGCACCACTCTGCCCATACGCTTCTCTTGGGAATCGAAGCTTGGGTGCCGGAGAAAGCGGCGAATGAACGTGGCCACCTCAGTCTGTCCAACGCTCATCACAACGACGCAAAAGCGACGTTGGCGTAAGTCGGCCTGATAGAAGCCCGCATCACGCGTGAAGAAGGTGACGTTGCGATGACGGCGCAGGAGCACGATGATCTCCTCGTCCTTCATCCCCTTGCGACCGACGTCGACTCCAACCTGTCTCGACCGTATGCGGGATGCCTCCAGCAACACCCGCTGGTTTTCCAGAATGTTTTCGTCGAGAAGGATCAAGGATGGGCCCGCTCGAGCACGTACTCCTGCGCCGTGTACTGGGCGGAATGATCCCGGAAAGCTTGGTTAGCGAGCCGGACTGCTTCGGAGATCGCATCGGGAGAGACATCGCCGCGCCACTCCTCCACAATTGCTTCCCAAGCGACTCCCGCAGCCACCTGCTCCATGACATCGGCCACCAGGATCCGGGTGCCTCGAAATGTCGGTTGACCATGGCAGATGGCGGGGTCGGCGACAATGTATCTGCCGATCATACGCTTCGTCAACTGATGTTCCTTGCGCTTCGCCAGGGTGAATACCTCTGGCACAATTATAGCCAGCTCAGTCTCGCGGAGGCCATCGATGACTTCCACTTCCTTGACTCGTCGCAATCACAGCGTATATGCTCGATTCATTCCGCTCAGTGGAGGCTTTCATGAAGGCCATGGGATTGACCGGCTTGCGGATTGTATTCGCCGCGACACTCATTTTGGGAGCTCTCCGGACGTCCCTCGCCGGCGACTGGCCGGACTGGCGCGGACCCAATCGGGACGGCACCTCCAGCGAAAAAGGCCTGCCCGAGAAGTGGTCTTTGAAAGGCGACAACCTGGCGTGGAAAGCTCCCTACGGGGGCCGGTCGACGCCGGTCATCCTCGGCGACCGCCTTTACCTGGAAAATACGGCCGGCGCGCGGGAAACCGAGCAGGAACGGCTGATGTGCTTCAACGCCGACAGCGGCCGGCTGCTGTGGGAGTACAAGTTCAACCTCTTTCAGAGCGATGTGCCGGCGCACCGCGTGGGCTGGGCGTCGCCGGTGGCCGATCCCGAAACCGGAAACGTCTATTCGTTCGGCGTGAACAACCTCTTAACCGCATTGACCCGCGACGGCAAGAAGATCTGGGAGCGGTCGATCACCGAAGAGATGTCGCCATTCACCACCCACGGCGGCCGCACGGTCTCGCCGATCGTGGACGGCAACCTGGTGATCATCAGCACACCGACCTCGACCTGGGGAACGCAGGCCAACCGCGTACAGCGCTTCATCGCGCTCGATAAGCGCACCGGCGACATCGTGTGGATCAGCACGCCGGGCGGGCGCCCGTACGATACCAGCTACGGGCCCATGGATATCGTGACGATCAACGGCACTCGGCTGCTGATTGCCGGCGGGTCCGACGGCGCCGCTTTGGCGATGAAGCCACAAACCGGCGAGGCGGTGTGGAACCTCGTGATCGCCAAGCGCGGCTTAAACACAGGATTGGTGGTCAACGGCAAGTACGCGATCGTGTCTCACGGCGATGAGAACCTCGAAGGCAATGAAATTGGTGCGTTGCTCGCCTTCGACGCGACCGGCAAAGGCAAGCTGGGCAAGGACAGCATCAAGTGGATGGTGAAGGGATTCCTGGGCGGCTACTCCTCTCCGGTGATGGATGGCGACCGTCTGTATCAGGTGGACAACGGCGGCAATCTTTTCGCGTTCGACGTGCAGACCGGCAAGGAGCTGTGGAAGCAGAATCTGGGGGTGATCCAGAAAGCCTCGTCGGTGTTCGCCGACGGCAAGATTTACGTCGGCACCGAGAGCGGCAAGTTCTACATCCTCCGCCCGCACTCCGACCGCTGCGAGATCCTCAGCGAGGTCGAACTGCCGCTGAGCGACCAGGGCCTGGCGTCGCAGCGGACTCCGGAGCCGATCGTGGCCGGCGCCGCCGTGGCGCGCGGGCGCATTTACTTCGTTTCCAGCGACACGCTGTACGCCGTCGGCCCGAAACAGACCAAAGCCGAGCCGTGGAAGCCTGTTACCCAGACGATGGAGCCGGGCCAGGGACCGGCCACCTTCATGCAGGTATCGCCGACGGAAATGGTGCTCGTGCCCGGCCAGACGGTGCAGATGCACGCGCGGCTGTTCGATTCCGCGGGCCGTCTTCTGCGCGAGGAAACGGCCGCCGCGTGGTCGCTGGATAAGTTGACCGGATCCATTCAGGATGGAAAGTTCACCGTGCCGCAGGGCGCGCCGGGACAGGCCGGCCTGATCAAGGCCACGGCCGCGGGCGTCACCGGAGAGGCGCGGGTGCGCGTGATTCCCCCGCTACCCTGGAACGAGACTTTCGAATCGTATCCGGTGGGCAGCGTGCCGCCGTACTGGATCAGCGCCACTTCGGTCGGCAAGTTCCAGGTGATCGAGATGGAGGGCCAGAAGGTGCTGGAGAAGGTCCCTACCGATACGCTGTTCAAGCGCATGCGCGTATTCATGGGTCCGGCGGACTGGTCCAATTACACGGTGCAGGCCGATATCCGCATCAACGAGAAGCGGCGCCAGATGGGCGATGCGGGAATCATCGCGCAGCGATACACGCTGTTCGCGTTCGGCAACAATCAGCGGCTGGAGCTGAACTCGTGGCAGCCGGAAGTGGCGCGTGCCGTGTCCGCGCCGTTCGCGTGGAAGCCCGACACCTGGTATCGCCTCAAGCTGCGCGTGGATAACACCGCCGACGGCAAGACGCGCATTCGCGGCAAGGCGTGGCCGGCGGCCGACCCCGAACCATCCGACTGGCTGATCGACCGCACCGATCCCATCCCCAACCTGCAAGGCAGTCCCGGCATTTTCACCGATGCCCAGTTCGGCGTATATTTCGATAATTTGAAAGTGACACCAAACCAATGAAGTATTTCATCCCCGTCTTCCTGATTGGTTCGTTATGGCTGGTGTTCGCATCCGACCCCGGGACCGGCGACTGGCCGATGTGGGGCGGAACGCCCGACCGCAACATGTTCTCGCCCATGACCGGCATTCCCGTTTCCTGGGACATCAAGACCAAAAAGAACGTGAAATGGATGGCCGAGCTGGGGTCGCAAAGTTACGGCAACCCGGTGGTGGCGGGCGGCCAGGTGTATGCCGGCACCAACAACGAGCTGGTGCGCAATCCCAAGGAGCCCGGCGATCGCGGCGTGCTGATGTGCTTCCGCGAGTCGGATGGCAAATTTCTGTGGCAGCACACCAACGAGAAACTGGCTGCCGGCCGCGCGCTGGACTGGCCGTTCCAAGGCGTGTGCTCCTCGCCGCTGGTGGAGGGCGAGCGGCTGTACTACGTGACCAACCGCTGCGAACTGGTGTGCCTCGATACCAAGGGCAACGGCAGCGGCGGCGCCAAGGTGATCTGGAAGTACGACATGATCGAGGAGGTCGGCTCCTCGCCGCACAACATGTCGAACTCGTCGCCGGTTTCGTATGGCGACCTGATTTTTGTAGGCACGTCGAACGGCCAGGACGAGAGCCACGTGCACATCCCGTCGCCGCGCGCGCCGTCCATGATCGCGGTGAATAAGACGACCGGCAAGAAAGTGTGGGAAGTGAACAACGTCGGCGAGCGAATTCTGCACGGGCAGTGGTCGTCGGCAGCGGTCGGCAAGATCGGGGACGTGGTGCAGGTGGTGATCGGCGAAGGCGACGGTTGGGCGCGCGGATACGAAGCGCAGACCGGCAACAAGCTGTGGGAATTCGACATGAACCCCAAGGACGCCGTGTGGCCGAAGACGCGCAACGAAGTGATTTCGACGCCCGTGATCTGGCAGAACAAGGTGTTCATCGCCAACGGGCAGGATCCCGAACACGGCGAGGGCGTGGGCCATCTGTACGCGATCGACGCGACCAGGCGCGGCGACATCACGCAAAGCGGGCGGCTGTGGCACTACGACAAGATCCGCCGCTCGATTTCGACCGGCGCGATTTACAATGGCCTGCTCTTCTACTCGGATTTCAGCGGCTTCCTGCACTGCCTGGACATCAACACGGGTAAGCCGTATTGGACGCACGACATGTTGGCCGCCGTGTGGGGCTCGCCCATGGTGATCAACGGCAAGGTGTACCTGGGCGACGAAGACGGCGACGTGGTCGTGCTGGAAGCGGCGAAGGAGAAAAAGCTCATCGGGGAGATGAACATGGGCAGTTCGGTGTATGCGACGGCGGTGCCGGCCCACGGCACGCTGTTCATCATGAACCGGAACCAGCTCTGGGCGCTCGCCGAAAAATGAGTTGCCGCACTCTTCTCGGCCTCCTGCCATTTCTGCTCTCCGCGGCCGATTGGCCTCAGTTCCGGGGCAATCCGCAATTGACCGGTGTCACGGCCGAACCGGTCGCGGCCAACCTCAAGCTGCTCTGGACCTACGAGGGCGGCGAGAGCTTCGATTCGTCGCCCGCAGTCGCCGCGGGCTCGGTCTACGTGGGCGCGCAGACGGGCGACCTCTTTGCCATCGACCTGGAAACCGGCAAGCTCCGATGGAAGTACCGCGCGAAAGATGCAATCGGCGAATCGTCGCCGGCGGTTCACGAGGGCGTGGTTTACATCGGCGACCTGTCGGGCCTGCTGCATGCCGTGCGCGCATCCGATGGCAAGGGGCTGTGGAGCTTCAGCACGGATGGCGAAATCAAATCGTCTCCGGTTGTGGCGGGCGACCGCGTGGTGTTCGGCTCCTACGATGGCAACCTGTACTGTGTTTCCACGCGCGACGGCAAGCTGCTCTGGAAGTACACGACCACGAACTTCGTGCATGCCACGCCGTCGATCGCCGACGGCATCATCTACCTGGGCGGCTGCGACGAGATTTTCCACGGCGTGCGGCTGGCGGACGGCAAGGAAGTGCTGCGCTTTCCGGCCGGCGGGTATACGGGAGCTTCGCCCGCGGTGGTGGCGAAGCGCGCGTATTACGGCACCTTCAGCAACGACGTGGTGGCCGCCGACCTGGCCCTGAAAAAAATCGTGTGGCACTACAACAATCCGGACCGTGCGTTCCCGTTTTACTCTTCGGCAGCCGTCGTGGACGATCGCATGGTGCTGGGCGGCCGCGACAAGCTGATCTACTGCCTGAACGCGAAGACCGGCAAGCCGCGATGGACGTTCGCGACCAAGGCTCGCGTGGATTCTTCGCCGGCCATTGCCGGCGGGCGCGTCTACATCGGCTCGAACGACGGCCATTTCTATGTGCTGGATCTGGCAAGCGGCCGCAAGCTCTGGGATTTCGAGGCCGGCGCGCCGCTATCGGCATCGCCCGCGATTGCCGCGGGGCGCATCGTGATCGGCTCGCAGGACGGCCGGCTCTATTGTTTCGGACCGGCGGCTCCGTGATCCCGCGCCGCCGGGACCGCACGGTCATCTTCCTGGCTGCCGCCGCAGTGGCCAGCGTGTTCTTCATCGACTTCTGCGCGGCGGTGTTCCGCTGCGGGTGCGTGTCGCTCTGGCGCGGTGCGGACGTCCACTGCAATGTCCACAGCGCCAGCGTGCACCACTGCCCGTGGTGCGCCCATGGGATGGCAGCGTCTGTCATCCCGTGGGGGTTGATCGTGGTGTCACAAGCCGCTGTGAGCTTCTGGCCGCGGACGATGCCGGCGGCGGCGCGGCTCGCCGCGGCGTTGGCGGCGTTTCCTGTGGCGGGTGGAATCGTGGCTGTCGGCTATGGACTGGCGGCCGGGTATTGGAAGTAGCATGAGGCCTTCGGCCTGACTAAGCCCGCTTCGCCTCGCGCTTAATACCTTCAGCTATCCACATCCTCAACTGGGTCTGATAGCCGACCGACTTGGCGGCTGCGATCTTCTTGGCCGCGGCGATCTGATCGGGACCTAATCGAATCGAGATCGGGGACTTTGCAGCCCTATGGCGTTCCCGAATCGACTTATCAATCGCTTTAGAAACCCTTGCCGGCTTCACCTCGGATAGCTGATTCCACACGTCCGCGACGGAGTGCGCCTGGAAGTATTCGGCAGCCTCTCGTTCCGAGCGGAACTTTGGTAGGGGCGTCTTCGCAGGAGGTAGCTTCTTACCCATTTTGTCCACTCTATTTGCGGCGGAACAGCCGCCGCTCAGCATCGTCCATATCGCGCGCGGTAACTACTCGGATCAACCCGCCTGGCAGACGGCGAAACACGACGAACGCCAGCCGCCCGTCCAGAGTTTCGCCTAGAGCAATATAGAGCCTCTGACGGGTTCGCCTGATTTTGTAGTCACCCGCAAAAACTTCTTCGACCTCATCGGGGGTGAACCGGTGCCGCTCGATGTGGAGAACATTATCATCGTCCCAGTCGAACCCCGAAATGATCACAACCTTAGCGTAGCATAACGTATATACAATACACTACATCACGCGGCGCAGCAGCCAGGCCGTCTGTCAGCCCGCCGAAAGGCTGGTGTATAATCGCTGCACCGGTTTCCGGACGGGGATTCCCTTCATATGCGACACGTCTTCATCTCGTACTGTAGGGAGGACGCGGAGTTCGCGCAGACGGTCGAGCAGAACATCAAGGCCGCGGACCTTGCGACCTGGCGCGACCGCGACGTGCACGCCGGCGGGGATTGGCGGTCCGAGATCGACAGCGGCATCAAAGACGCCATCGCGGTCGTCGTCGTCATGTCGCCGCAAGCCGCCGAATCCGTTTATGTGAGCTACGAGTGGGCTTTCGCGCTCGGTGCGGGTGTTCCGGTGATCCCCCTGCTTCGGGGCCTGTCCTTTGGTGCGCTCCACCCGCGGCTCAGCACCACACAGGCTCTCGATTTCAGCGATCACGAGCCATGGGACGACCTCATCACTTCGCTCAAGGAGATCGCGGCCGCGGAGCGTCCCTTCACGGTGCGTGTGCCCCGCGATGCCCCTCCAGCAGTACAGCAGGCGGCCCGGTCTCTCGACAGCGTGGACTCGAAAGAGAGGGAATCGGCTATCCAGAGCCTGGGCCAGATGAATCATCCCACGGCAGTCGATGCCCTGGTCGAGGCCCTCCGCCACCCGACCCAGCAGGTTCGATTGCAGGCGGCCATCCAATTGATCGGCTTTCAGGATGCCCGCGCCGTCCCCGTGCTGCTCGAATCGCAGCGATGGAAAGACCAGGAGGTCGAGCCGTGGAGGATCGCCAGGATCGGCGAATCGGCTCTTCCGGCCCTCGTGGAGGCCCTGCGCAGTGACGACCGGCGAGTGCGGGTGTGTGCCGCGGCCGCGCTTGGGGCATTCCAATCCAGCGCCGCGGTTCTTGCTCTTGCGGCCTGCCTCTCTGATCCCGACACGGAGTTTCGCCGCGAGGCAATCGCGGCCTTGAGAGAAACCGGGTCTTCCGAGGCGGTGGAAGCGCTGCGGCAGGCGCTGCCCGGCGCCCAGGGAGACGAACGCCGCCTATTGGTGACCGCCCTGGGAAAGTGCGGCGGAAAAGCGGTAGTGCCGGACTTGATCGCTTTGACGAGCGATCCGGAGCGGGACGTTCGAAACGCCGCAGCCTGGTGCCTGAAAGAGACTAAGGATGCCGCTTCCATTCCCGCTCTGATCCGAGCGCTGACGGATTCCTATGACCAGGTGGGCGCGGCCGCGGCGGAAGGGCTCCAGGCTATCGGAGATCCCCAGGCGATTCCCGGCCTGATCGAGGCATGGGCCAATGCCCAGAGCATGGTGAAGTCTTTCATTGGATCGGCGCTGCGCAGTTTTGAGAAAAGCGCCGTTCCCGCCCTGCGTGCGGCTGCACACCATCCGAATGCCAGCGTCAGAGGTCGCGCGATCGGTCTCGTCGGCGCGATGGGTGATGACTCGGATGTGCCGCTATTCATTGAATTGTCGCGCGATCCAAAGGCGGGTGTCCGCTGGAACGCCGTGGAGGCCCTGGGGCGGCACGGTGGAGGGGAAGTCGTCAAGAGCTTGACGGAGCGGCTCCGTGACGACGACGAGGATGTGGCCCGCGCAGCGGTCCAAGCCTTGGGAGCGAACCGGGACGCTGCCGCGGTAGAAGCGCTGATCGCATGCCTGAACGACGAAGACGACCAATTGGCGGAAGCAGCCGCTTCCGCTTTGCAGAACATCAACACCCGCGCCGCAAGGATTGCGCTCAAGGCCCGGAAACAACAGGCCGGTACGTAGGAGGTGAATTATGGATTGGAAACAGAAACTGCAGTCTGCCCGGCAGGCGGGCGAGGCCGCACTCGATCAGAAAACGCAGATCGCCATCGAAGAGAATTGGCCGAAGGTCCAACAGGTCTTTCGGGAAAAGGTCGGTCCGGCAGCGCTGGCAGCCGCGCAGAATGACGAACAGATGGAGAAGCTGTTCAAGCTGGTCTATGCCGCGCTGCCCTTTCCGATCCACCTGGCGGTGAAGGAAGAAGCCTTCGTCAAGTTCTGCTTTTCTCATCGCAACGAATTGCTGCCGGCGGGCGAAGGTGCGGCCGGAACAGCGTAGCCTCGTGCCTCACTGTCCCGCCGGCGCCAGACGGAATGCCGCCATCTGCTCGCCGTTGCGAACCAGCAGCACATCGCGGACCACCACCGGATGGTTCCATGTCTTGCCCTCGAGCGCCGGGAAGCGCGCCAGCTCGGTGAACTGATCGGGGGTCGCCGCCACCAGCGCCAGCTCGCCAAGCTCCGAGAGCACCAGCAGCACGTCCTGATCGGCGAGCAGCACGAGCTGTCCGTTGCCATACCGTCCGCCCTTCCACTTGCGCTTGCCGTCCGCAAGATCGATGCACGAGAGGATACTGCCGTCGAAGCCGAACGCGTGGCCTTTGTGAACCACGAAGTCGTTGAAGTAGGGCTTCAAGCCGTTCGAGGTCCAGCGCTCCTCGACGGACCATCCGCCGGCGCCGTGGGCGGGCGCAAGCCGGCGTGTGCCGCTGCTGTCGGTGACGCTGATCAGGACATTGCCGTCCGCGGTCAGGGCCGGCTGCACGATGGGGTAGCCTTTCCATGGGTGCTCCCAGAGCAGCGTGCCATCGGCGATCGCGAAGCTGGCCAGGCCGACGGAGCTCACGAGAAGCACTTGCTTGAGCCCGTCGATCGTCGCCAGTTGCGGCGAGCTATAGCTCACGCCGCGAGCAGGTCCGGTCCAGCGCCGGGCACCGGTGGCGGCGTCGTAGGCGACAAGATCGCCGGAGGCGGCCACGAGCACGGTGTCGTCCACCACCAGCGGCGAGCTGGCGAAACCCCAGTCCGGAGTTGTCGCGCCGGTCTCCGACGCCGCGTTGCGCGACCACACGACGGCACCGCTGCGAGCGTCGAGCGCATTCGCGATGCCCGTGGCGCCAAATGTGTACACACGGCCGTTGCTGAGCGTCGGTGTGCCGCGCGGCCCTGGCCCGCCATTCGACTCATAGAACCGGGCCGGGTCGCGATGCGCCCACACCGGCTTGCCGGTGGTCAGGCGGTAGCAGGCGACAACCTCGTCTGGGCCGCGCTGCTCCTGGGTGTAGATGAGATCGCCGTGGACCGCGAACGACGACCAGCCCGGTCCGACCGGCCTGCGCCATAACTGGACAGGCGGCGACGCAGTCCAGTCGGTCTGGATTCGTACACCCGAGACGATGCCGTCGCGATGCGGCCCTCGAAAACCGGGCCACTCGGGCGCCGTCTCCAGTTCCTTGACGGCCGGCGGAGCGGTCACTGCGGGTCGCGGCGCGGGCTCCTCGGCGGGCGGGCCGGCGGGCAGTTTTCCGGGGGCGACCGCTGCGACGGGAACTGTCGGGGGCGCAGGCGGTTCGATGGCGGCCTGTGCCAGGAGCCGTTCCTCGGGCGTCTTGGTCCACCGAAAGTGGATGTCGTTCTGGAAACTGGCGGTGAAGCCGCCGGTCCGGATGAGCGCCATGGCTCCGCACGCGGCCAGGATGGTGGCGGCCATGGTCGCGCGCCGGGGGCCGTCCGCAGACCGGCGGGCGGCCACGGCCCATGCAACCAAGGCGAGGCTCACCACAGGGATCGCGAGGAAGACGTACAGGTAACCCATCGCCCCCGTTTTGATCGACACGTCGATGAAGAGCCTGGCCGCGTACAGCCCGAGGATGATCAAGGCGATTGCGCCCAGGCGCTCCAACCAGGGCGCGCGGCTGAGGAACAGCCACCAAAGACCGATTGCGGCTCCGCAGGCGACTCCCCCAAGCACACTGTAGAGGAGGAGGCCGGGCGCTACGACAGGGACGACAAACTTAAGCAGGCACAGGAGTATCGCCAGGACTACGCCGGGCCACACGCGCAGCGGCTTCCTGGTGGATCCGGTTATGGCCATGCGGCATTATACGCTGGACGGCGGCGGATTGTTCCGTGCGCGCCGCGTTCAAACCTGTTAACGCCTAATCCAGCAGCTTGGCCTGCTGCGGCTCGGGCAGCCAGAAGCTGGCGACGAATCCGACCGCATATACCAGGAACGCCACCGCGCCGGCTGCGTAGGCAAGCTTCGTTGCGGCGGCGGCGCCGGGCATCGATTTGGCGATTTGTGTGGTGAGCAGCGCCGCCGAGGTGCCGATCATCCGCCCCCCGACATTGGCCGCAAAACTCTCGCCGGTGCCGCGCAAATGCGTCGGGTAGACGCGCGGCAAATAGTTGCCCCAGAAGCTGAGCTGAGCCACGGTGCAGAAACCCGCCAGGAAGATTCCCCACCGGAGCATCGGAAGGTCGCTGACCGCGGGGAAGCAGAACACCAGCGGGACGATGATGAGGCCCGGAACCTGAAAGACCCGGAGCAGCTTTCGCCGCGAGACGATCCGCACCGCCAGGAACGCCAGCACGAAGCGCCCGGCCAACCCGCCGGCCTCCTGGATCGATTGTACGGTTGCCACCTCCCCTTGCACCACGGCCTGGCGCTGCGGGGGTTTCAGCTTCGGGTCCACCTTCACCAGCGCGGGCACAATCTGCGGCAATTGTTGGATGGCGCCGAAGGCGGCGCCCAGGCTGCATGCGAAGATCAGCGCGCTCACCAGGCTGGTTTGCCGGAACTGCTCGTTCAGGATCGCCGCGAGGCTGGGACGCCGCAGCGTCCCGGCAGCCTTCTTTTCCTGCCACACCGGCGATTCCGGCAGGAACGGGCGGATGAAGATGAGCGGGATTGCCGGAATCAGTCCGGCGATCAGCAGATAACGCCAGTTGTCATGGCCTCCATAGATGGCCGGGAGCGAGGACGCGGTGCGCGAAATTGCCAACGCGGTCAGGCTCACAAGGAAGCCGCCAAGTGAGGAAAACGCCTGGGTGTATCCGATGATCGACTCCCGCCGGCGGGGATCCGGAAACAACTCCGCCAGCCATGCCACGGCCGCCACGAACTCCACGCACACGCCGATGAAAGCCATCGTACGGAGAATCAGCAGGGTCTCCAGCGACGTCGCGAATCCCGACCCGAACGCCGAGCCGGCATAGATCAGAATGCTCCAGGTCAGCACCCGGCGGCGGCCCAGCCGGTCCGTCAGGTATCCGCCCAGCAGGCCGAAGATGCCTCCCGCCACTGCCGGAACGTAGAACATCAGATCGCGCCAATGCGTGTAAGCGGGACTGCCGAAGGCCCCTCCGCCAAGCTGCTCGATGGCCGGCCGCAGGATCAACGGAAGCATCAGCAGCACGAACGAATCGAAGGCAAACCCGATCACCGCGATCGCGCAGATCAACCACTGAACTACGGTAAGCGGCCGCGTATTCCCGACAGATCCCGGTGACGCCATGAGAGGAAAATTCCCTTCGTGCGATTTCCAGGTAGTATGCCACATCGAGTTGCGAAATTGCATATTCGGAAAAAGCTGATAGAATCTTCACAACCTATGGAATCGAGGGTTGCTGCAACCACTGGCGTGGTCAATCGGCCAATTGGAGGGAAACGTACCATGGTGTGGATCATGTTCGCCCTGGGGGCGGTGCTTTCCTGGGGGCTCTACGGCGTCGCATTGCACAAAGGGCAGACCGTGCTCGGCAGTCCCTTGAAAGCTCTGCTCTGCGTGGGCGGAGCATATTTCCTGATCGGTGTGCTGGCTCCCACGGTGGCGCTGTCCGGACAGGGCGGTGTGACGGGCTTCAACTTCTCCGGCACCATCTGGGCATCGATCGGCGGCGCGCTCGGCGCGGTGGGAGCGGTGTGCATCATCTATGCGTTCCGCAACGGCGGCCTGCCGAATTACGTGATGCCGCTGGTCTTCGGCGGCGCTCCCGTGATCAACGTGCTGGTCTCCATGGCGACGCACCCGCCGAAGACCGCGCCCAATCCGATGCTGTATGTCGGATTCCTGCTTGCCGTCCTGGGAGCCGGAATGGTGCTGTACTACAAGCCTGCGTAGCCAGTGGAGCAGCTTCCCGACCTGGCCGCGTCCAATGACGCCTAATTGCTCCGCAGCGAGGCCATGGGGTCGCTCTTGGTAGCGCGCCGGGCCGGGAAGTAGCTCGCTGCCGCCGCAACCAAACTGAGGAAAGCAGCGGCGCCCGCGAACGTCAGCGGGTCCGTCACACTCACACCGACCAGCATGCCCCCCAATACCCCGGAGGCGGCAAGCGCAATGACCACACCCGCCAGAACGCCGGGGATCATCATGACCACGGCCTCCCTCAGCACCTGCCGGAGCACCTGGCCGGGCTGCGCGCCCAGCGCCATGCGAAGGCCCAGCTCCTGCGTGCGCTGGCTCACGGCGTAACTCATCACACTGTACAGCCCGATCGCGGCCATCAGCAGCGATAAGGCTCCGACTACGCTCAGCAGGCTGGCCCCCACGTTCAGATCGCTCAGCGAACCGGCATTGGCGTCCGCCAACAACCGCGTTGTGAACGTCGCGTCCTGATTGAGCGCCAGCGCTTCCCGCTGCAACGCCGGCGTCATCCTCAGAGGATCGCCGGCGGTCTTGACGAAGATCGAGAAATTCAGTCCCGGATAGAACCACTGGCGGAACGGAATATAAAAGAACGGCAGCGGCCCCTCGGCCGGCGTGTGATACTTGCTGTCCTTGGCCAGTCCTACAACCGTGGTCAGGTTGCCTTCCAACCTTACCTTGCGGCCGATGGGATACGCCCCGTGGAAGAACCGCCGCGCGAACGTCTCGTTGACGATGATCACCATCGGCGCGTCGACGGAGTCGCTCTCGGTAAAGTCGCGCCCTTCGAGCATCCGGATGCCGAGGAGTTTGAAGTATCCGGGCGGAACCGTGGCGCGGTGAATCATCATCTGCTCGTTCGCGGCGGGAACGTAGCCCGGGATCTCCAGTTTGTGCCACGGGGTCAATCCTGCGCCGCTGACCGTGGACATGGGCACGACATCCGAGTAAGTCACCCCGATCACACCGGGATTCGCCTCCATGCGGCTGCGTAACTCGCGGCAAAACCGCCACTGCTCGGGGCCCGAGTAGCCGGCGTATGAGAGATAGAACTGCGATACCGAAACGTTGGTCCGGTCAAAGCCAGGCTGGATGGCGCTCGCATTCCGGAAGCTCCGCCACAGAAGTCCGGCCCCGATCAGAGCCACGATCGCCAGGCCCATCTCCACGGCCACCAACAGACGGCGCAGCCGGTGCGATTTCCTGCCCGACCCCCCGCCTCGCCCGCCCTCCCTGAGGACCTCATCCAGGTCGCAGTGAGCCGCCATCGCCGCCGGTGCCAGACCCGAGATCAACGTGGTCAGGATCGTGAGCGCCACGGTGAACGCCAGGGTGGCTGTGTCGATCCCGCCGCCCAGATCGAGCGGGACGTCCTGCACAGTGACCATCAGGGCCAGCGTCCGTCCCATCCCCATTGCCAAAAACACTCCGGCCAATGCGCCGGCGGCGGCCAGAATCAGAGTTTCAATCAGCAACTGCCGCGTCACCTGAACGGGACGCGCACCCAGCGCCAGGCGGATGCCGAGCTCTTTTTGCCGGGAAACGGCGCGCGCCAACAGCAGATTGGCCACGTTCGCGCACGCGATGAGCAGCAGCAGGCTGCAGACCGCCATTAAGATGCCGAGCGGCTTGCGCAAAACACCCTGGGTGCCAAGGTGACCCTGCCAGAGCGGCGTCAACGTGAGGTCCACGCCGCGATTCGTCTCCGGGTACATCTCTGCAAGACGCCTGCCGAGGGCGGCCACTTCCGCCCGCGCTTGCTCCAGGCCGGCGCCCGGCTTCAACCGCACGATCGTGGATGTCTCGTCTCTGGTCCCCCGATAGTGAAGCGTTCCATTGCCGGTACCCATCGCGGTGGCCAGCGTGATCGGCGCCCAGACGTCAAACACCACCCCGGCCAGCGAGCCCCTGAAGCCGGGGGGAGCCACGCCGATGATCGTCAGGCGGTTCCGGTTCAGCAGGATGTCCTTGCCGAGCACGTTCGGGTCGCCATGGAACCGGCTCTGCCACGTCCGGTAGCTGATAATCGCCACCGGGTTAGCGCCCTCCTGCTCGCGTCTCTCCTCCGGACCGAAACTTCGCCCCAGGATCGGTTTCACCTGGAGAACATCGAAGTAGTTTGGCGACACCAGCTCCGCCCAGGCCCGCTGCGTCCGGCCGCCCGGCCCCATGCTCAACGGAGTAAAACGGCCCAGGGCCACACCCGAGACCAGCTTCAGGTTGCTCCGGTAGTCCAGGTAGTCGAGAACCGACGTGTTGACCAGGTATTCGCCGCTGGGAGTGACGCTTTCGATGAGAGCCAGCTCACCCGCATTTCCGGCGCCCGGAAAAGGATTCAGCAGAACCGTGTGGATCCAGCCGAAAACCGTCGCGTTGACCGCAATCCCCAGAGCGAGTGTAAGAACGGCGACCGCCGCAAACCATTTGTCCCGTCGGAAAATTCTGATCGCGAACAGGAAGTCGTGCAAAACCCCTGGCATTAATTTAATACTATCAACTCTGATTGGACGCGCGGCCCGCGCCCCCGGCCGCTGCGGCGATTCGCGCCAGTTTGCGTGACGGAATCCGTCATCTGTGAGATTATCGGGAAGGACCCGACGGCGGGGAATCTCGCGGGGAGATTGCCTCGCGGTGAACACGTCTCCTCCGAGACGGATCGGCACGGAACGTGGCCCGGGCGCCGGCTTCACGGAGCCAGAGAGCCGATGTCAACAGCCGACATTATCAAGTTCCTGCTTTGGCTGCTGATCGCCGCATCGTTTATCGCGCTTGTGACGAAGCAGCTCAAGGTGCCTTACACCGTGGCGCTGGTGGCAGGAGGCTTTGCCATCGATCTCTTCCGGAGCCCGATCGCCAGGATTCTGGGACCGGGGATCGGCAGCCAGTTGTTCACCCCGGACATCATCCTGATCCTGTTCCTGCCGGCGCTGCTGTTCGAGTCAAGCGTGAACATCAATGTTCGCCAGCTTCGGGAGAACCTCGCACCGATCCTTCTTCTGGCGGTTTTGGGCGTGTTGGTGGCCACCGTGATCACCGGCTACGCTCTGCACTGGGTGGTGGGAGTCGCGTTGCTCCCGGCCCTGCTCTTCGGCGCACTCATCTCCGCCACCGATCCCATCTCCGTGGTTGCGCTCTTCAAGGACCTGGGTGTATCCAGGCGCCTGTCCGTGATCATCGAGAGCGAAAGCCTGCTCAACGACGGCACATCGGTGGTCATTTTCCAGATCGTTCTGGGGGCCCTGGCCAGCGGAGACGTGAACCTGTTCAGCGGCATTCGCAGTTTCTGCCTGGTGACGCTGGGCGGAGCCGCTGTGGGCCTTGGACTCGGCTATCTTTTCAGCAAAGCCACGCAACGGGTAGACGATCCGCAGATTGAAATCACGCTCACGATGATCCTGGCCTACAGCTCGTATCTGATCGCGGAACACTTCAGTGTGTCGGGCGTGATTGCGACCGTGGCGGCGGGAATCATGACCGGCAATTACGGTCTGGAGGTCGGCATGAGCGCCCGGACGCGAGTCGCCCTGCGTTCGTTCTGGGAGTGCGTTTCATTTGTGATCAACTCGGTCGTCTTTCTGCTGATCGGTATGGAGGTGCATCTTTCCAAGCTTGCCGAATCGTGGAGCGCCATCCTGCTGGCGATTGGAACCGTGGTTCTGGGACGCGCCGTTTCGGTATACCTGGTGTCACCCGTGAGCCGGCTAACGGGATCGGCGATCCCCCTCCGCTGGCAGCACGTACTGGTGTGGGGAGGACTTCACGGCAGCGTTTCCATGGCGCTGGCACTCGGGCTGCCTCTTAGCGTTCCGCACCGTACCGAGATCCTGACGATGGCTTTCGGAGTCGTGGCATTCTCGATCGTCGTGCAGGGGCTGACCGTCAAGCCGCTCTTGAGATTGCTCCGTATCGAAGCGATGCGCGAGGGCGAGTATGAAGTCGCGAAGGTGCGGGGCGCGGCCTTGTCCGCCTGCCGCCAGGAACTCGATGGCCTGATCCGCGATCAATTGATTTCCGAAACGGTGTTCGAGCGGCTTCGGCAGGAGGTGGACGACCAGGTCGGGCAGGCGAAGGCGGTCATCTCCTCGATGCAGGAACGCAACCAGAATATCACTTACGAGGAGATGCGCATGGCCCGGCTGCGCCTGCTTGCCGCTGAAAAGAGTTCCATCCAGAGATCCGCCAATCAGGGGCTCATCTCAATGCACATGGCCGAGAAGCTATTGGCCGAAGCCGATGCCAGGCTCGACCGGGAATCCCGCAATCGCCAGAAACAGACCGGCGCAACGGTGGGCTAGTAGCTCCGGCCGGCCACCCTACTCTGGCGGCAGCGTTCCGTGCTCCACCAACTCGTTCCAGATTTCCAATACCCGCATGTGCTCGGCGCGAGCCGCGAGCAGCGCTTCCAGGGCCTGCGCCCGGCTTGCCTCGTCGGGAGCGGCGGCCTCTGCGTCCGCCAATGCCTGGTCGTAGCGGAGTTTTGCGTCCTGGACACGCTGCCGCCATTGGGCTTCAAGGTGCTGCTTCGAGATGGATGGGTCCACTGGCACTACGCATGATAGCGCACTGTCGCGGAGCCATCTTGATTTGAGGTGTCGGGTGTCTGCGGGCTTCCGGAGTCATGCCTCTGGCGCGATGTGGTGTACCACCAGATCCGCGTAGATCTTCAGCACGCGAACATATTCCTCGCGGACCTCCATTTCCCGGAACAGAGCCTGCCGTCGGGTCCGTGAGAGCTCCCTTGTTTCCGTGGCAGGCGTACTCTCGTGCAAAGCCGATTCCAGGTCGGCTGCAGCCTTTTCATAGGCGGTCCGCGCCGCGTCCAGGCGATCTTTCCACATGGCACTCAGCGACGCCATCGCTCCGCCTTGGACTCGAGGGTCCATTTGTGAATCCAGTAGCGCTCTGCCGCTGCTTGATGCATCTGATGTCCCGCGGGATTCCTTATATGAGAGAAAAGTTCCGGTACGGTGAAATCGCCGGACGAAAGGCCCTCCCGGTGCTCCGTTGCGGTCGCCCGTTTTAGGAGGGAACGGGACGCGCCGATGGCTTCGGCAGACTTCCGCATGGCCTCGCGGAGTTCCGCTCGCAGCCGTAATGACTGCTCCCGCAATTGCGCAGTGTTCAACCTGGATTCACGGAGCCTGGCTCTCAGTTTCTCCGAAAGCTCGACCGCTCGTTCAACGGCGCGCATTTCCGGCATCGTCATATCTGAGAGTACGACGTCAACTGGCGCTTGGAGCCGAACGATCGCAAGAGCCTCACGCGGTCCGTCGGCGGAGCAGGTCTCGTAGCCGAACCTGCTCAACATCCTCGTACAGATGCTGCGCACTGACGGTTCATCGTCGACGATCAGAATCCTGCCAGTTGCCATCCTGAGTGCCAGCTCCGAGGCAGGTTCGTATTTTATCACCGGCCGGCGGAACCGTGCCGCCATATGGTACTGGCCCCTCAGCGCCTTGCTGATCGCCTCACTTCTTGCTCGTCGTGCCGATCGCGTATAGCGTGTGCTGTGTGCGCACGATCAGCAGGCCCCCCGCGATCGCCGGGGTGGCCATCAGCGGATCGTCCATCGAGTTGGTCTTCAGCAGTTCGAACTGTTCGCCCGCGGCGGCGACAAAGATGTCGCCATCCTCGCTCGAAAGGTAGATCCTTCCGTCGCTCGCCACGGGCGACGCGCTGAAGCCCGATCCCTGGTGCGGGATTCGCTGCCGGTAGATCTCGCGGCCGGTCTGGAAATCGTAGGCGTCGAAGATCCCGGCGTTGCCCAGCACGTAGAGAATCCCGCGATAATACAGCGGAGTCGGCATGTAAGAGCCGCGTTGTGTCTTCGACCACGCAACCGCGGAATTGCGCGTCTGGTCCGCGGCCAGCGTGATGTTGCCCGAGGCCCCGGTGTGGACGGCGAAGATCGGCGCTTCGGGCCGGCGCCCGCTGGCCACCACGATCAGGCCTCCGGCATCGATCGGAGTCGGCGCGGTGATCTTCGAGCTGCCGCCGAGGCGCCACAGCTCCTTGCCGGTGAGCGGGTCGTAGCCGCGAATGAAGTTCGAGGAGTTGGTGACCAGCTCGTCGCGCGCCTTGCTGGCGACGATCGTGGGCGTTCCCCACGAAGGCAATTCATCGCGTTCGGTCTTCCACACCGTTTTTCCGGTCTTGCGCTCCAGCGCGGCTACGAACGAGCCCTTCTGCTGGTCGCACTGCACGATCACCAGCTCGCGATAGACGATCGGCGAGCTGGCCGTGCCCCATTCGTACTCGGGCAGATCATAAGCGCCCACATCGAACCTGCCGAGGTCCCGGCTCCACAGGACCTTGCCATCGAGGTCGTAGGCGTACAGCCCCTGCGAGCCGAAGAACGCCACCACAACCTCGCCGTCCGTGGCCGGAGTGGCGTTGGCGTAGGTCGCTTTCATGTGGCGCTTTTCTTTCGGCACGCCCTCGTAGGCCACGCGCTCCCAGAGCAGGGCGCCGGTCTTCCGGTTGAGACAGAGCAGCTTCCACTGCTGCACGCTGCGATCCTCGGAAGCATCGCCTTCGCCGTAGAGCCCGCGCTTGAAACTGTCGCCGCCGCGGCTGCTGATCGCCGTGGTCACGAAGACGCGGTCCCCCCAGACGATCGGGCTGGAATGCGCCAGCCCCGGGATGGGTGTCTTCCACGCAATGTTGGTTCCCTTTGTGACGTCCCAGGCGACAGGCAGCTTGTTGCCATCGGCCACGCCCGAGGCCCGGGGTCCGCGAAAGGAGGGCCAGTTCTGCGCGCCGGCGGAGATCGCGAGCAGAAACAAAATCGAGCGCGTCAGAAGCACCCGCTGAGTATATCAGGGGCGCCGCCCGGCGATTCCGGTTGTGCCATTGTGACCCTGATGCGAGGCTGCTGCTCATCGGGCTGTCCCCAGCCGCCTGCCGGTGGACCTGCGGACGGTTACAAAGTCGATGTATTGAGTCGGGGCCGGCTTATTGTTTGCGATCCGCACTCTCGGATCGAGTTGTGGCTTGAATCTCGATCCGCTTCAACTCGTCCTGAAGCCTTGCCAGGACGTTCGGGTCGACCTTGAGTTCCGGGTGACTTTGAATCTCGGTCAGGTCTCCGAGGATGGCGTCTCTGCATCCCTTGCACCCGGGGTCGGACGCCGCCGCAAAATAGATTTCCCGCGCCTTTTCGGATTGGCCCAGTAACAGATACGCATCGGCCTTGTTCAGGCGAATGAAGATCTGGCGGCTGTCCAAAGCCAGACCCTGATCCGCGTCGGAGAGGGCTGCCCATGGATCTCCCAACAGAGAATTCTCCCAGGACCGGACTCCAAAAGCGTTTGCCAGGAGCGTCTTGTCGGCCGCGGTCGCATGAAGGTTCTCAACCAAAGGCTTCAGAAGTTGGATTACCTTTCCGTAAGCGTCACAGGCGGCACGTCGATTTTCGAGGGCGATTTCCTCGCGAGCGAGCTCGTCGTAATTTGCAGCCACAATGCGAACGGTTTCGTTGCCGGGCTTGGCTGTCAGATAGATTTGCGAGCTGGCTTCGTAGTGCCGCTTTGCGTTTTCCCAATCGTTCAGATAGGCGTAATCTAATCCGACGTCTTTTTCAGCCTTGGCTACGTGTTGTTCCACATCGGGATCTTTCTTGCCCGAGCCGACCGCGCGCCACAATTTCAGCGCGTTCTCATCGCCCTCCAACGCACGCCGCGAGTGCGCCTCGCGGAGGTTCCGATCCTTCGCGGCGGCGCGTTTTGCCCGCCAATAGTCCGCGATATATTCTTCGACCACACTGCGAACGCGGCGCTCATCGAAGCTGGCCCATCCCTCCGGGCGCGCGGCCGCTGCCCTGGCAGACTTGAAGGCAGCTTCCCCTTCCACTTCCTTCCCTTTCGACATGAGGTCCTTGCCGCGATCGACGTCCACAAGCATCAGATAGACATACGCCTTCTCCAAACCATTCCGTTCCTGTTCACCGTGACGAAGGCGCAAAGCTTTGTTATAGGCGTCGGCACAAGCTGTGAAGTGCTGGCGAGCCCCTTCCCAGTCGTTGAGGGAATACGAGTTCCATGCCAGCTTGTCTTCCACGAACGCTACATTGTTGTCGGTGATGGCGCTTTCAGCGGCATCTGATATCTGGTGGTCCAACTGTAACGAACTTTCGTAAGAATTCTTCGCCTGGAGATATAGTTCACGCTTGCGTGCCGCGTTCGGCTCCGCACCCGCCTGAGTCGTCCATGCCTTTCCGCGATGCTCCCAGACCTGGCTCCGGGCAAATTTTCCGTCTACGCTGTCCGAGCTCAAATGGCCCGCGTGGCGCTCCGCCGCGTCGTACTCGCCGCGAGCCTTCTCATAGTCTTTTTTCTGTAACCAGATATCGCCCCGTCCCAAATGCAGAGCGACCACATCTTTTACGATGACCGGAAGGGGCACAGTGGTTTCTTCGGTCCAACTCTCGCCGGTTTCCATGCCGTTCTTGTAGGCTTCGAGCGCGGCATCGGGATCGCCGTTCTGGACTCTGGCATCAGCCATCTTTTCGTAATCCGAAAGCAATAAGTGCTTGGCGCCCGCATCCAGGCGCACAATCCGCTTATCGAATTCGATTGCATTCCCGTAATTTTCTATCGCCCCGTTCCAATCCTTCTTCTGCTCATCCAGTCCGGCGAGAGTGCGGTACGCCATTGCCGTGCTCTTGAGATAGTCATCGTCGCGATTGACGTCGGCAGCCAGCTTGTAGGCGTCGCGGCTGCGTTCATAATGTTTGCGAGCCTCAGCCGCATCTTGAAGAGCTGCGTAGTCCCACGCCAGGTTGTGTTCCTCGATGCCGATACTGTGTTCCAATCCGGGATTCTTGCCCTTGGCTTTCTCTTCCGTTGCCTGGAATTTTTGGAGTGCCATCTCGTGGCGCTTCCTGGCGGACTCGAGTTGCTGGCGCTTGCGATCGGCGTTCTGTTCGATATCCGCCTGGTAGTGATCGAGCGAGCCCAGCCGCTCATCCACACTTGCAGAGTCGTATTGTGCTTTCCTCGTATTCGGGTTCAGACTCCTGGCGAGCTCGGCAGCCGCCTGGTAATCCCGGTTCGCCGCGGCATACTGCCTGGCATCTCTCTCACTGTCGCCCCTTTCGGTATACAGCCATAACAAAGCAGAAGTTACACTGTCGTCCTTTTCATCCCAGCTCCGTGCCAATTGGATCGCCTTGCTGTACGTCGCGGCAGATGCTTTCGGATCGGTTTTGGCCTCCAGAGCAGCGAGCGCCCGCATATCGACGATGAGAAACTCACGCAGCCGGCTATCCAGATGTTGCCTTCCGTGAGCGGTAGCCGCTTCATGCTCCTGCGTCGTCAGGATATTGACCGCCTTCCGATAGTTTTGAAGGGCCGCCTTGGGATCGCCGTAGTCTTGTTCCACAAAAGCGCTTGTGGCATAGACGGCATTCATGCACCGAAGCACCTGCGGCTCCAGAGGCGCTTGCTTCCGGTCCAGCCCGGAACAGGCCCTATCCGTGACCTGGACTGCATGCCTCACATCGGCCAGAGCCTGCTTGGGATCGTCGTTGAACGCCGTCCTGGTGTAGCCGATCCGGGAGAGGAGATACGCGCCCAACAACTGGCTGCTGTAATCGGCATCCGTCTTCTCCAGTTCCGCCGCCTCCTTCTCCTGTTCGGCGCACTCTCTTTTCGCCGCTTCCACACGACCGGAGTAGAAATGCAGCTTGGCCAGCGCCGTCTGTGCGTTCACGCGCATGACCATGGCCTGGAAGTTATTGTGTTCGCGGCTCAAGACGCTTTGATGCACCGTTCCCGCCTCTTTGAGCAGGGACTCGAATTGTTCCTGCACCTCCCGCTGGTTCAGAACGAAGTCATTCAGCTCAGACAGCCCGCGAACGGTGGAGCTGGCAAAGCCCAAAGCCATATCCTGATTGCTCACGGCAACAGCCTGGTTCCTATCCGCGATCTTCTGGTTGTCCTCCGCCTGCTTCCGCGCGAGCTGCGCGACATCTCTTTGTTTTTGGGCCTGGCGCGCATTCTCGACGGCCCGGCCCTGCTCCCGGAAGGCGTAGATCGCAGCGGTACCCGCGATCAGGAACAACGCGCTGACGGTAGCCGCGTACCAGCGCGCGTTCCGAAGGCGCTTCCTACGGGCTATTTCGCGTTCCGCCGCGGCCTGGTCCCTTGCCCGCCGGCTATGTTCGAGGAAGGCCATGGCTTCTTCGAAGCCCGGGCTATAGCATCTCGCCCAAGCCGCGGTTGGCTTCTCGACCGATTTCCAGCGCAAGGCATTGGCGAGGTCGGGATCGTGCCACAGGGCGGCCTTTTCTTCGGCATGCAGCGCCGCCGTTTCGGCCAGCCGGCGATACATCTTTGCCGACTCATACTCTTCCTCGACCCAAGTTTTGAGCCGGTCCCATCCGCGGATCAGGCTCTCGTGCGAAATGTCGATCACCGACTCACTGTCCAGCGCCACATCGGAAGGCGGCATGAGAAACGAGCGGCCTTCGCGGCGGAAGTACTCGATCACGGCACTGACTTCAGGTATCTGCGCATCGGCCATGGCCGCGATGTCGGCAAGTTTGGTGGGCCGGCGGACCTCACGATTGTCCGGGCCCTTCTCGGTGAGCGACTGGAAGAGGCGCTTCGCAATCCCGCGCGAACGCTCGTCCGGAAGCTCCGCAAAGGCCTCCTCGGCGTGCTGCGACAGAGCGTTTGCCATTCCGCCGATGGCCAGGTAATCTTCGACGTCGATCGGCTCCTGATCGCGGCGGCGTGTTTCCCAGTAGGCCCAGGCACGCATCAAGGCGTGCTGCAGGCTGGGAAGCTGGTCCGGATCGTCGCCGCCGTCGTTGAGCAGCCGATTGACCAGGCGTCGAGAGATGGCCGCGCTCCCCACCTGTACCGGCCCTTCGATCGCCGCCCTACGCTGCTCGCGCGTCATGCGCGGAATCAGATAGAGTCCTGCCGTGACTGCTTCGGGCAGATCGCGGAATCGCGCGCAGTCGCCGATAAAGTCGGAACGCATGGTGATCGCGACGTAGACGGGCAGCTCGGTTTGCCGCGCCGCCTCCAGCAGCAGCTTCACAAAGGCCGCGGCATCCTCCTCTTTACGAGTGGAGCTGGCCGCTCCGGAGAAGCGGAACAACTCCTCGAACTGATCCACGACAATGAGGAGGTTGTCCCGCTGGGAGAGCGGGGAGAGCCGCAACGCTTCGATGAGGCCGAGGCCGCTGCGCCGCAGTGCGACTTCCAGCAGAACCGACTTTCTTTTCGACTCTTCTTCATCGGCGGCGGCGTCGCCAATCACCGCCGGGTCGTTCAACGCTCGTGCCAGATTCCCGATGGGATCGCTAGCGGGCCGAAAGATCGCCACTCGCCAGTGCGATCCTGCGCGGGACATGAACCCGCCGAACAGGTAAGGGAGCAATCCGGCGCGGACCAGGGATGACTTTCCACTGCCCGACGTGCCGACCACTGCGACGAATCGATTGAGCCGGAGCCGCCGGAGAATCTCCTCGCTCTGGCCCTCTCGTCCGAAGAACAGGTAATCTTCGTCGGTCCGGAAGGGCCGCAGGCCCGGAAAAGGGTTGCATGAGATGGTCGAGGTCATCTCGCGCCGGTTCCTTTCTCTCTTCCGTGGAGCTGTGCCAGGAACGGTTGCAGGCAATCCGGCGAGAAGCTTTCCGAATCGCGGAGCACATTCGCCTCGTGGGTCCGGAGGGTCCTCTTACCCGCGGTTTCCGGCGGAGCCATGTAGACGGCCTTGGCAAGAATCGGCCTTGGACGGCGGCTCAGGGCCTTTCGCAGCTCCCGCAACTTGGTGGACAACCATCTGTCGGAGGCCTCGCCGAAGTAGATGATGCAGGCATCGCAGATATCGAGGTTGTCGGCGTGTTCTTGCAGCGCTTCCCGCTCGTCCTCGACATCCGACGGGAGGATGCATTCATAGCCCTGGTCGTAAAGGAAATCCGAGAGCATTGCGAGGCGGTCCGAATGCAAATCCAACTGGTCGCAAATAATGTAGATGCGAATCGGTTCGCTTGCCGGAGCCACTGTGGCCGCGGTGGCTGCACCCTGGGCGCGCTCTTCGAAGACACAGGCTCGCCTCTCCGGACGTTCCGCAGGCGCCGCCTGGCTCTCTTTGATTTCGCGCAGCCTGTCCTGGAGGACGGTTTTCAGATCTTCCAGGTTGGTTTCCAGCATGTCGGCGCCCGCCTGAACGCCGGGGTCGTCTCGCAGGTATTCCACAAAACGGCGCTGGCGCGGATCGGACGGACTCAACCTCGGACGCATCCAAATCAGCCGCAGAAACTCCTTGGCACGGGAGCGCTCCATGGCCATCTCGTGCTCGAGCCAGGCGTTCGACCTGGTATTTTCGCCCTCCGGCACGAAGCCATACTCGGCACCGATCAGGTGAACCGAAAGCACCGCCTGGCTCAGGTACTGGCCAACTCGTTCCTTGAAATCCTTGGCCCTGAACGGAAGATCTCCGGGCGGCGGCAGCACGGCGTAACCCCTGTCGCGCAAATCGCGGCGGATCTCGTTGGCCTCTTCGTCGAGATCGGAAGTGGTCGCGGCCACGTAGACGGCGAGGGGCTTTGCCGTTCCCGGCGTCTCGAAAGAGCCGCCCTGCCGCATTCGTTTCAGTGTCGCCGCGATATCCTCGGCTAAGTCGTCGAGGCGGCGGTAATAGGAGAGGCTCTCCTTGTCGTCCAATTGCGGACGAAACGGACGGAGTTTGCCTTCGGGGTCGGGTCCGTACAGCTTGTAGGTGCCGGTTCCGTGCAGCGGCCTGAGAGTCTCTACCTTTTTCGGATCGACCGGGAGTTTTTCCACTTTGAAGATGCGGTTTTTCGCGCCGACCTGGAGGCCGAAATTTCGCTCCGCCGAGGAGACAAACTCTTCCAGCTCACGCTGGCACCATTTCCCGTCCAGGAACGTCGGGCTCATCACGCACAGCAGGGTCGCGGCGCGCGCCAGAGACTGGGAGATCACCGTCTCGAAATCCTCGTTGCCGCGGACATCGGGGTCCCGCCAGACGGCAGGATCCTCGCGGAGCTTGGCAGCTACCAACTGTTTCAGATCGTAGTCGAGCTGCGCGACCCAGCTCCGCCGTTCCCGCGGCAGAGTGTCATCGTCCAGGTGGGCGTAGCTGATGAAAACGTCTTCCTCGAATGGCGGGAGATAACCCAAGAACCCTCCATCTGGCCCTCACTTAGAGGCAACGCGAGTCTCCCCGGTTGCCTTGTTTGATATTTCCAAAATTCAGGCCATTCAGGTTACTAAGATACTCTGTTTTCTAATTCAATACAACGGCTAATCTGCTGAAAGTAAAGTACTGCGGAGCAGCTCAGGGACGGTCTGAATGGCGCTGGGATTTAGTGCGGCCAACTGACAAATCGTTTCGTTGGCGGCACCAGCCGACGTAACCTCTGCCACAAGTACGGATGGCTAATTACTCGGCAGCGGCGCACCTGCAATGCCGATGATCCGAAGGTCCTAGAACTAAACTCCCATGATAGTGGCTTCGCTAGAATTGTATGGAGACGCACCAATCCAGGGGGATTTCCCTGACTGTGCCGGAGCGACGCGGGGTCGGGCAATCACTCGTGACAGGAATTCTGATTATTGATAGGTCGCTGAGTTGCCGAAGGCGAACACCGCTCCAATTCCGCCGAATTCGATGCCGGAGGCTTGGATCATCGCTGCCATGGTTCCTGTGTGCGAGACGGAGAGGGTCCCCGGAACGGCAAACGTGGCACCGGGGGCCGCGGCAGTAGGTGGCAGCGCGAGCAAAACCACGGGTGGAATCGTGAAGCTTCCATCGGTCACGCGGGCTGTACACGTGAACGAGACGGAGACTGTGCTCGCCGCCGTGGCCCCGGTGAGATCGCTCGTTCCGCTGATGGCGACGTATCCCGCCGGGTCGCCTCCGCTCCAAGTAACGGTCGCTCCGTTCGCCCGCACAATCGTGGTAACGCTGGATTGGTTGGTCCAGGCGAACACGGGAGGCATGTTGTAACTGGCGGTAAACGGTCCCACGTCGGGGCCGCCGGCTCCCGTGAAATTGTATGTGCCGGCTGCCAGCGTGGTGGCCGTATTGTCCAGAACCTGGCCGTACAGGAGAATTCCCGCGCCCGGGGTCGACTTCGAAATCTGCCGGCTGCCGGTGATCCCCGGGCCGTTTACCGTGATGGTTCCAGCGTCCAGGTATTGCACCGTGGCACCGGGAGGTGTGGCCGGCTGTCCGCTCACGTGGGTGGTCACCACGCAGGAACCGTAAGAAACGATGTCGACCTGCGAGCCCTGAGAAGTGCCGGACGTCGTGACCTTCTCGAACACGCCGCCGATGAGGTCCATCTTGATACTCTGTGCCGGAACCGGTCCAATAGCGGATACGTTGGTCACCTGGCGGACCAGGCTCAGCCCGCCGAAGGCGTGCGTTCCCGATCCCAACCCGCCGCTTGCCTGATTCGGAGCGATGGGGACACAATTCCTGCCGTTCGTGCCGATGGGAATCGAGGTCGCGTTGCTGACGAGATTCCCGATCTGCATGATGACCGAGTTGGCGCAACCGCTCAGCCCTTGCGGAACCGTCACGTAAATCGTGTCCACGGCGGAGCAGCAGGCGTTGCGGCCGCGAAACAGCACATTGGCGGGCTGGCCGCCGATGAAGACCTTGAGCGGAATGTTGGTCAGGTCGGCTTGCTGCGCGGGCAGTGATTCGTCCCCGGATACAGGGCCGAGTCCGGTGGCCCAGAGAGTCACGATTTCGCCGGGGTTGGGCGCATTGCTTGGAGAAACCACGGTGTTGGTGGCCGGCAGCGTTGCCACGGCGTCTCCCGAGCCACTGGTGTTCAGCGTAAAGACTCCGATGTTGCCGGCCGCCACCACGATCTGCGCCGCCGCGCTGGCCAGGCCGTTGTACGTGACGATCAGAGTGCCCGTTCCCACAGGCGTTCTGGAAGGAAGAATGGCGGCGACCTGGCCGGCCAGCGAGTAGTACATGATCGCGTCCACCGTGGTTCCGCCGACGGTTACCTGAATCGAGGTGCCGCCGATCGAGGTGGGCAGCGGGAAGGTGCTTGCGACCACCACACTCGCCGGGCCGAGATTCTTGCCTTTGACGACGAAGAGCGCGCCTTGTGCGATGGCGGAATTGGGAAGTCCGGGTGGAATGTTGGTGGCGGCGTTTTCAATCGCCGTAATCTGGGGCGCGTTGGCACCGCCGCTGGCGGCGCCGAATGTGGTGTATTGCAAGCCGAGAGAGCTGCCGCTGGTGAAGGAGGTGATCAGCACCTTGGCATAGTTTCCACCGGTAGTATGCACGGCGAAAACGTCTCCGACCACGAGCGCGGCCGCGTTCAGGGTCACGGTCGTCGAATACGACCCGGCCGGCAGGGTGGACAACGCTTGCTGGGTAAGGCTGTTGTACAGAGTAGTGCCGGCCGCGCCGGAAGTCTTGTAATTGTAGATGCCGACAACGTCGCCTTGAGAAACCACGCTGGTGCCGCTGAACCGGATGTCGCCGGCGGCGCTGCCGGCGGGAAAGGTCTCCCCGGTATCGAGGCTGTACCTGTCTCCGCTGGCCAAGGTCACGGTTCCCACCAGGTCGGCGCGCACGGCGAATGGGAACGCCAGGGCCACAATTGCGGGAATTGCAAAACGACGACGCATATATGCCCTCCATAGGAGAAGTAGAAATTACATCTGAGTTCGCAAGGACGCACCCTACTTGGCCGTACAGGATATCATTTTTGCGACAGGCCGGTTTATTGACTGTGAGAATCGAAGCCAGCCCCTGGCGGCATTCGCGAAGCAACCGCTAAAAACTGATGCGGCCCTGAAACTCTACCACGCGGCCCGCCAAACCGGGCTGGGTCGCCCTTCCGAACTGAGAACTGTCGGCGAAGATTCCGGGGTCGAAAAACCCGAAAGGCGTCAGGTTCAACGTGTTGAACAGGTTGTAAAAATTGGCGCGCACATCGATCACCGCCGCCTCCCCCAGGTGCCAGCCGGAGGGGAGCCTGAATTGCTTGGCGACGCTCAAATCGGTGGCGAAATAGCGCGGGCCGCGAAAACTGTTGCGGCCGATTCCCGGCGGTCCGGAGGCGGCGATGTTGAAGTATGCCGCGCCGCCGCCCGGCCAGTTCGTGCCGGATATCAGGGCATCGTTGGAGTTGTCGTAAACGGCGTTTCCGTAGAATGCGGTGGGGCGTATCGGACCAAGGCTGGGCCCGCCCGGCGTGCTCACGGACTGTCCGATCTTTACGGTATAAGGGAAGCCCGTATGGTACGTGAGAATCGGCGAGACCTGGAAACCGCCCAGGAGCACTCCGAGCAGGTCTTTCCGGTTCTTGTACCAGGGGAGCTCGTACTGCGCAGCGACCGTCAGCGAATGAGTCGCGTCGAAATCGGAAGGACCGCGCTCGGTCCCCTGGTCCTGCGGCCACGTCTGATTCGCGCTGGCCCCCGGACCCTCGTTTGACAGTTGGTCGATACTCTTCGACCAGCGGTAATTGGCCTGTATCCCGAGACCGGCCGAGAAGTTGCGAGTAAGTCCCAGGTTAAGAGCGTTGTAATTCGAATTTACGTCCGGCTGGGGAAAATAAACGGGGCCGAAAGCCGGGTTATTCGGGTAGAGAAAGTTTTCGTTGACAATGCGGATGAGGTGGTGGTCGGTACTGCCCTGATATCCGGCCGAGGCGACCATGTGGCCCGGCAGGCTGTATTCGAAATTCCAAGAATATACGTAGGCATAGGCAGTTGGGAAATTCTGCTGCGCGCCCCATACCTCGACAGTGCTGTTGAGAACGGCGCCGGTGGATGGATCGATTCCAATGGCCAATGCGGGATTGATGGGGTAACTATAGATCGAATTGCCGGCGCCGAGCGCGTAAAGGATCTGGCTATTGTCAAATGGCGACGCCGCGTTGCCGCAGCAGAGGCTGAATCGGGCAAAAAACGGCGGATTCCCACGAGTGTTGGCAAAAAGAACGTCCGGCACGCGCTGGTAGTAAATTCCAAAACCGCCCCGCACTACCAGCTTGTTCCAACGACGCGGATTGTATGCGAAGCCAAACCTCGGCCCAAAGTTGTTCCGGTCGCGGTGAAACAGGTCTCCCACAGTGACCACCCGAGCGCCGAGAAGGGTAGCGGGCGAGGCATACGCCAGGTTACTAAGCCGATTCCGCGTCTCCGTAATTGGCGAGAAGTACTCCCAGCGAAGGCCGAGCGTGAGAGTAAGGCCGGGCCGTACTTTCCATTGATCCTGAGCGTATAGCGCATAAGTATGTGTGCGGAAGTAGCGCTGCGCGTCGGCGGGCGCGCCGGTGCTGGGATCGGCGTTGATCTGCTCGAACACCGGCGTGTCATTGGCCAGGTTGAACAGGCCCTGGAACGAGTACAAGGGCCGCGCGCCTCCCACCAGGCTGTTGTTGTCCTGCTCCCATCGAGACTCGGCCCCGAATTTGAAGGCGTGATTGCCGGCTACCTTGCTCAGGCTGTCGCGGAATTCATATTGATTCTGAGCGAGTTTGCTGGGCGTGGTCTCGCCCTGGGGCGCGCCGAAGCGGATGCGGTCCGGCAGTGCCAGCCCTTCCACCTCGAGGCGCGGGATCCCGAAATTCACGTTGGCCGCGTCGGCCAGGCCATTGTCCGAGAATCGGGTAAAGTTAAAGCGCGCTTCATTGAGCATGGTGGGCGAGATCGTGCGGAGATAGGTCGCCGTGGCCGCGGTATTGAGGGGTTTGAAGGGGAGATCGCCCAACGGCCGGGAACCGCCCGCGGCATCGGCGCTGAGCTGGTTGAGGCTGGAGATATAGGTGCTGACCGCGAACGAGTCGGCGGATGTGGGATTAAAATCGAGACGGGCGTTGTACTGGTTTCCATCTGTATAACCCGGCAGCGCGAGCTGAGCGAGTGCGATGTCCGGTAACCCATCGAGTCCGCTGCCGGTCGGCTTCGCCGAGAAGTCGACATACTGCCCACGCGCTCCCGTGAGCGAGCCGAGGTCAAGTCCGCCCGGCACCTGTTGGCAGGTCCCAGCCGCGAAGCCGGCGGGACACGCAACCGGGATATAAGCGGCGACACGGGGCGCGATGCCGGGATTATTGAAGACTTGCGCGATGATACTACCCGGCCGCGCCGCGACCACCTGCTGCCGGTACTGCGCTGTTTCTGCGTAGGCCGTGCTGAAGTTCGTATTCCCCTGCCGCAAGCCTTCGTACGAGAAGAAGAAGAACAGCTTGTTCTTCACGACGGGTCCGCCCAGGCTGGCGCCGAACTGGCGCAGCAATTGATCCACCCGAACCGGAGGCGCGCCGTTCGGACCGCCGAATTGATTGAACGCATTAAAGATGGGGTCGTTGTACTTGAAGAAGCCGCTGCCGTGGAACCGGTTGGTCCCGTTCTGCGACACCACCTGAATCTGCGCACCCGAGTTTCGGCCGGCTTCGGCGGAGTAATCGCTGGAAGAGACGCGGATGGATTTGACCGATTCCTGGTTGGGCGTGACCACGGCGGCGCCGCCCCAGGTCAGGCTGTTCACGCTCACGCCATCGATCTCGAAGTTGTTCTGGGATGTGCGTTGGCCGTTGGCGACAATCGGGATCTGATTCTCGGTCTGAAATAGGGCGCTGTTGGAGCCGCCCGGACCGGATGCATTGGGCAGCGCGACGGAGCCGCCGGTGCCGGAGCGTGCCGCATCGCCAAACACGCCCGGCGCCAGCCGGAGCAGCTCATAAGGATCGCGGCCTGTTTGTGGAAGCGTCCGCACTGCCTCCGAGTTCAGGCTGGCCGATACGTTCGCAGTTTCCGTCTCCAGTGCGGGCGTGGCCTCGCTGGTCACAGTGATGGTGGAGGTAATTTCGCCCGGGTGCAGTGTAAGATCGACACCAGTCGTGGCTTCGCCTGCCAGGACCACGTTCCTGACGACCTGTTTACCCATTCCCTTGGCCGAAGCTTCAACGCCATAAGTGCCGGGCGGCAGACCCGCGAAATGGTAGAAACCACCCGTGCCGGAAGTCACGGATTGCTGCCGCTGCGTTTCGTTATTGGTTAATGTGACCTGGGCGCCCGGAATGACAGCGCCCGCGGGGTCCTTGACGGTGCCCTCGATGACGCCCCGGAACTGAGCCGGGGCTGGTGCGGAAGCAGCCACGAGCAGAAGCGCGTACGACGCTGCGCGAACGGGCCAACGACGAGCATCTGACATTTTCTCCTCCCCATTCGGGCACGGCGCTCACGGACCGGCCCGATCCCGAAGTTCGTCTGTTGAAGTTGGCGCGCGTATAACTGTGGCAAGCAGATTATAAGCTCAAAGGCACTACCGACTCTGTAATGATGCGACCGGAAAGCTGAACGAGTTTTTGAATACCTGTATCATTCTGTGCCGGCCGATTGCGCAGTATGGCACGAAGTTCGCCGCGGAAGGCGCGTCTACACACTGAAGTGGAAAAGCGATTGCGAGTGTAACTTCGAGGTTTCTTGTAGCCATGGACGAATTCGACGCACTGGCCGTGGCGGTGGCTTCAGAAGTTCTGCGGTCCGAAGCAGAATCGCCTGGAAGTCAGGATGCGAACCTGGTCAAACTCGCCGAGATCGTGTTGAACCACGCCTGCATTTCACCAGAGGCGGCTACGGACACGTTGAGCCCCAAGCGGTGCTCGCCGCGTTAGACGCGCCTGGAGCACCACGGACTTTCAGGCCCGCGATCTCAGCAGCGAGGGTAATTGCGCCACGCTCTCCAGGATGTGCGTATGCGGCTCGCGGCGCAACGCGCCAATATCGGAAGCTCCCGTCAGCACACCTACCACGGCGCGCAGCCCGGCGTTGGTTCCCGCCTGCAGGTCGAGCGGAGTGTCGCCGACGGCCATAACCTCGGCGACGTTGTCGACGCGGGCCGCCTCCATCGCATGAAAGAGCATGAAGGGCGCCGGCCGTCCCTGCACCACGTCATCGCTGCAGATACTCGCGGCGAAGTACTCCTCCCAACCGAGACGCTTGAAGATTGACGTCGTGACGGCGCGATCGAAACCAGTGGTCGTGGCGAGCAGGTAACCATCTCGACGCATCTGCCGAATGGCCTCTTCAGCGCCGGCGATCGGGGGCACGGACCGGTAGGCTTCCATCAAGTTGGAGGAGAACTCGCCATAGATGCTGGCGGTGAGCTGGTTGCGGTCGGTGCTCGCTGGAAGCGTTTGCTTCTCCACGAAATAGCGCACGATTTCGAGCTTGGACGATCCTCGCCGCCGCCGGATCTCCTCCGCGCTGGACTCGATTCCGTAATGCGCCAGCGCGCTGCTCAGCGCTTGGGGAACGTCGCCACGGTCTTCGATGATCGTTCCCCCCACATCGAGCACCACGAGCCGGATACCTGCGACCGGCCGGACGCGCGCAGCCAGGCCGGTGGACGGAATAGCGGCAACCGTGGCAAGCGCCTTTAATGACTGTCTTCGGGAAAGGCCCAACCTGACCACCTCTAAGCGGAAGATATGAGGTTACCAAAATATTGCGTACCCGGCTGCGACGACTCCTTCAGGCCTCACGAGCGCCGCGGTCGTTCGTTCGGCCCAGCCAGGGGAACCAGTTACTGTGCGAGAGAAAAGCCTCTTCCCTTGATGATCTAGGGAACTTTTGCCGACGAGTTCCCGTAAGTGGCCGGTAGAAAGGATTTTCATGGCCAAATCTGCCACCCCCACCCTCCTTCAGGGCACGCTGGACCTACTGATTTTGCACGCCGTCAGCCGCGGCCGGTTGCACGGTTATGCCATCGCCCAAACCATCCACCTGCTTTCGGACGAAGTGCTCAAGGTGGAGGAAGGTTCGCTTTACCCCGCCCTCTACCGTCTCGAGCTCGATGGCGCTATTTCGGCTTCGTGGGGCGTTTCCGACAATAACCGGAAGGCCAAATACTACGAGATCACAAGGCGCGGGCGAAAGCTGATCTCCGAAGAGCAGGAGACCTGGAAGCGGCTCTCGGCCGCAGTGGACCGTGTGCTGGCGAGGGAACCCCGATGATCCGCGGCATTCTTCTGAAGCTGCTGCGCCGCCGCCGTCTGCGGCAGGACCTCGAGATGGAGCTCGCCTTTCACCGTGAAATGGCCGCCGCGGCCAGCAATCCGATTCCATTGGGGAACGCCGGTTTCATCCGCGAACAGGCATTCGACCTTTGGCGCTTCAATCGCATCGAGAATCTCTGGCGCGACCTGTCTTTCGCGGTCCGCACGCTGCGCAAGAGCCCTGGATTCGTGGTGGCCGCCCTGGTTTCGCTGGGCCTCGGAATCGGCATCAACACGGCCATCTTCTCCCTCACGATCGAGCTTCTCCTGAGCCGGCCCTCGGTCCGCGACGCCAGGTCGGTCGTCTATCTGCGGCAGGGCGGAAACAGCCACATGCAGCCGGCTACCATCGATCTGCTCCGCAGGAGCGGCGTCTTCGAGGACGTTGCGGGCGAGAACGAGGAGAGCTTCATCAATTTCAACGACGGGTCGGAGACCCGCCGCATCTTCGCGTTGCAGGCGACCAGGAACTACTTCACCGCCCTCGGCGTGCCCCTGGCCCTGGGGCGCGGCTGGAATGAATCGGATCCCGGCGAAGTGGCCGTCCTCAATATCCGCTTCTGGCGCACCCGGCTCGGCGGCGACCCCGCAATCGTAGGCAAGGCCATCCGGTTGGACGGGCGTCTCTACACCGTGCTCGGCATCCTGCCCGAAGACTACCGAAGCCTGATCGGGTACGGATACGCGCCCGACGTGTTCGTTCCCCGGTACATCGAAGGGACCGTTCTGGCGGCCTATGCGCGTCTCAAACCTGGGATGACCGTCGGCCAGGTGAATGCCGCTATGCCGGCGCTGACAGAACTTCTGAAGCGGGAGTCGGCTCCCCCGGACAAGTCGAACGAGCAGCTCCACGCCACTTCAGTGGCTGGAATCGAGCGTCTGAAAAAAGACAGTCAGTCACTGCCCGTGCTGCTCTTCTTTGTGGCGCTACTGGTTATTGTCGGACTCGTTCTGATCATCGCCTGTGTGAATGTGGCCAACCTGCTTCTGGCGCGCGCCGCCGCCCGTCACCAGGAAATTGCGACCCGCCTGGCTCTGGGCGCGAGCCGGGGCCGGTTGCTGCAACAACTGTTTTCGGAAAGCCTGCTGCTGTCGATTGCCGGCTCGGGTCTCGGATTCTTTCTCGCCCTTATAGCCGCCAAGGCCGCCGCATCCATCCCGCTGCCGTTTCCCGTCCCCATCCGGCTGCGCATCGATCCCGACTGGCGGGTTGCCTCTTATGCCGCTGTGCTGGCCGCAATTTCGGCGGTATCGAGCGGTCTGGTGCCGGCATGGCAGGCCGTGCGGGAATCGCTTTCCGCCGGAATGCATCGCGAGCGCAAGCTGCGCATGCGGCGCGCGCTGGTCGTCGCGCAAATCGCCGTCTCTTTCGTGGTGCTGACCACCGCCGCGTTATTCCTGCAGAACCTGGCGCGGTCCGCCTCTCTCGGTCCTGGTTTCGACGTACGCCACACCATCCGCGCCGACGTTTACCTGCCGCCCGCCAAATACCAGGAGAGCGGCGCCATCGGCTCGTTTGCCGGTCGCGCTCTGGACGGCCTCCGCGCGATTCCCGGCGTCGATTCCGCGGCGGCCGCCCGCATCGTTCCCTTCACCGACAGCACCACCTACGGATCGGATGTCACCTTCCCGGACAACGGCGAGAAGCTCCACGTGCAGTTCAATTGGAACGCGGTGACTCCGGACTATTTCCGCGCCATGGAGATTCCCCTCCTCCGGGGCCGCGCTTTCGGACCGCAAGATGACGGCGCCGCCCTCGTGGTCATCGTCAACGATGTGTTCGTCCGGCAATACCTGGGAAGCCGCGAACCCGTCGGCGCCACATTTCTCTGGGGACCGGACCGGGCCGCCCATACCATCGTCGGGGTCGTTCGGGCCACCAAGAACATGACGATCGGGGAGAATCCGCGGCCCCAGCTTTACCAGCCGCTGACCCAGATCCGCAACAACCGGACGCGCATTCAGTTCGTGATTCGGAGCGCCATTCCCCCGGCCGGACAACTCGCTGCCGTCCGGCAGACGCTCCGGCAGGCGGAGCCCTCGGCCGGCCTCGAAGTCGAGACCATGTTCGCAGGCATCGGATTTGCCTTCCTTCCGTCGCAGGTGGGAGCCGGCCTGATGGGCAGCGTGGGCGCGCTTGCGCTGGTGCTGTCGCTCATCGGTCTTTATGGTGTCCTGGCCTATACCATCGCGCGCCAGACGCGCGAAATCGGAGTCCGGGTCGCGGTGGGGGCCACGCCGAAACATGTCTTGATGCTGGTCCTCGCCGATTTCACGCGCCTGCTGGCCGCGGGTATCGGGATCGGGCTGGCCGTTTCCCTGATGGTGACGCGGCCGCTGGCGATCTTTTTCGTGCCCGGGCTGCGCCCCTCCGACCCTGCCAGCTTCGCCGCCGTGATTGCCATCCTCGGGGCGACGGGCGCCATCGCTGCGCTGGGACCCCTTCGGCGGGCTTTGAGCGTCGATCCGCTCCAGTGCTTGCGATGCGAATGAACGCCGTTCTTCAGTTCCGTGCCGGCTCGGACGGCGGCCGGCCCGCGCGTGCGGCCATCATGCCCCCGGCGAGGAGTCCTGCGAATTCGACAAAGATCGGCACCAAAGACCAGACAAGATAACGTGCAAGGTACGGGCGGAAGCGGGGTTGGTCCAGCGAATCTACCACGAGCATTCTGAGGTGAGGAAAATCAGCGCTGCCCAAGGCCCAGACCAATAGCCAGATCACGAAAGCACAGACCATGGGCATTGCGTGCGCCCGGTGGGTTCGACCCACAATCCAACCCGTCACCGTCTGCGTAAGCAGGATCGCCAGCAAAGAGACAAACGAATCAAGCGAAGCGGTTCGCGTGAGCCCGAAGTGCAGAAATCTGGTCCAGAGATAAAGCCAGACCGCATTCACGGCACAGCCGGTCGCGATGGCGCGCAAGGTGAGGAGCTTGTGGTTGAGGATGCCGCCCCAAACGCCCACCCACACAGCGGCCGACACCTGACACCAGTACCAGAATGCCGAACGCCCTGCCGCGCATTCCTCGATCAGGTCCCCCGCGAGTGCCGTGTCCAGGCCCAGGCGTTCAAAGAGCCAACTGACTGCCGCGTGCGACCGCCTCATGCCAATCCTCCTTCCAGCTCCGCAAGACCCTGCCAAAGTCTGACCAGATTCCGTTTGGTTTCCCGCACGGTCCGCAGACCCGCTGAGGTGACCCGGAAGAACCGCTTCGCCCTACCGCCTCGTTCCGGCGTCGCTTCCCCCAGATTCGAGCGGACAAAGCCCTTCTTCTGAAGCCGCTCCAATGTCGCGTAGACCGTACCGAAGGTGACGATCCGTCCGGTCCGCTGCTCGATTTCCCGCGATATCGGCACGCCGTACGCATCCTCGCCCAGCCGAAGGATCGTCAGCATGACCAGGAGCTCAAATTCGCCGAGACTCGAGCGTCCGCGCATTTGTTCGATTATACCGAAGAAATTGCGCGTGGAATGCTGGGATCGTTGGGATAACGCGTCTGTACATGGCTGGCATCCGACTGGATCACGCAGCACCCGGACACGGTCCTGCCATCCGGGACGCTGGCCG
>DATJYW010000455.1:0-21026 GCA_035499435.1 Candidatus Acidiferrales bacterium
ACGAACAGAATCGCGCTGCCATCCGGCGCGAGTTCCGGGTTAGTCGCTTCGGCGACGCGCCACGCCCCGCCGGCGCCATTGGTGCGTGCCGCCCAGACTGCGTGTTCCGGACCGTTGGGGTCCGCGGTGGGGTTGGCGAACCAGCCGTCGCGGTTCGGCGCTCCGCCACGGATGAAGATCACGGTGCTGCCGTCGTCGGAGATCCGGATCCCCGACATCATGATGCCGTCGTCCTTCTGAAAGTTCGTCAGCCGCACCGGTGTGAACAGCGGCGCCACGGCGGTGTAGGCGTTTCGCTTTCCTTCGGCATAGTCCACCCAGGCAACCCGGTCGGCCTTGCGCGCGGCAACCACTTCCTGCGGCGACGCCGGGCTCAGGAACTGCTGGTAAAGGGGAACTTCGGCTGCAATACAGACGGCTGCCGCCATCGGGAGTACTGAGAGACGGAACAAGATAGGCATAAACACCTCTGAGTGAAACGAGGACACGAACGATGAGGGAGTATATCACGAGTAGCCGCGCCTATCGGCGGCTACTCGTACCGCAACGCGGTCAGGGGATCGATGAGCGTGGCCTTGCGTGCCGGCACGTAGCTGGCCACGCCTGAGACCGCCACCAGCAGCAGGGGCACAGCCGCGAATACCAGCGGATCGGTGGCCGTGACGCCATAGAGCATACCCGACAACGCGCGCGTCAACTCGAAAGCGGCCGCCAGTCCGATTGACGCGCCGATCAGCGAGGTTGCCAGGCCGCGCGCTACCACCAGCCGCAGGATCTGCGACTGGTTCGCGCCCAGCGCCACCCGCAGTCCGATCTCGTGCGTGCGCCGGCTCACCGAATACGCCGTCAGGCCATAGATTCCGACCGTGGCCAGAGTCAGCGCCAGCCCGGCAAAGATGGTCAGCATCAGCATGGAGACGCGCCGCAGCATGAGCGAATCCGAAAGCACCTGCTCCATGGTGCGCACGTTGGAGATGGGCTGCTCGGCGTCGAGCTTCCGAATCTCCTGCCGCACCGCGGAGGCCATCGCCGCGGGATCTCCGTCCGTTCTGATCGCCAGCCCCATGGAATCGCTGGGGTGCTGCAGGTGCGGCACATAAATAGCGGGTTCGATGGGAGCATCCAGGCCGTACAGTTTGGCGTCCGCCACCACTCCCACAATCTCGGAAGCCTGCCCGCCTACGGTGATCCGGCGGGCGAGTGGATTCTCGCGCGGAAAATGCCTGCGAACCAGGGCCTCGTTCACCACCGCCACCCGTTTCGCGTCCAGGTCGTCGTGCTGGTCAAACATGCGGCCTTGCTTCAACGCGATTCCCATCGTGTTGAAGTAACCCGGCGTCGCCAGGCGGTAATCCGCGGTCGGCTCCTGCCCCGGCGGAAACGGAGGGCGCCCCTCGATCTGGAAACCGCTGACGCCGATACGAAAGGAGAGCAGCGAGACACGCAAGGGCAGGAACAGCACGGCGCCGGCGGAACGAACGCCGGGCAGCGTTTGCACGCGATCGACGAGGTCCTGATAGAAATGGGCCCGCTTCACCGGCGTGTCATATTTCACGCCGGACACGCTCAGGTTCATGGTCAAAATATTCGCGACGCGAACGCCCGGGTCCACTGCCGCCACGCGCGCGAAACTCCGCAGCAGCAGGCCCGCGCTCACCGCGAGGAGCACCGCCAGCGCCACCTCCGACGCCAGCAGGACACCGCGCAGGCGATAGGACCCACCGGCGCTCTCCGAACGGCCCGCAGCCTCCTTGAGAGTCGTGTTGAGATCGGTGCGCGAAGACCTCCACGCAGGAACCAGTCCAAAGAGCAGGCCGGTTACGATCGACAGTCCCAGCGTGAACGCCAGTACCGGCGGATCGACTCTCATGTGCTGCAGCAGCGGCAACATGGCCGGCATCACACTGCGCAGCGCGTGCACGCTCCACACCGCCAGCAGCAGGCCCAACCCTCCGCCCGCGACGGCCAGCACCAGGCTTTCGGTCAGCAGTTGGCGGATAATCCGGACCCGCCCCGCACCCAGCGCGGACCGCACCGCGATCTCCTTCTCGCGGGTGGCGGCGCGCGCCAGCAGCAGGTTGGCCAGGTTGGCGCAGGCAATCAGCAGCAACAGGCCCACGGCGCCGAGCAGGATGATCAGTACCGGCCGGATGCGGCCCGCAAACATCTCGGCAAGCGGAAACAACGTGGTGCTCCAGCCTGTGTTCGTGGCCGGATAGGCCTGCTCGAGGCGCCGCGCGATCACGGCCATCTCGGCACGCGCCTGCGCCGCGGTCACTCCCGGCTTCAGATGCGCCACGATTCCGAAGGTGTGATTCCGGCGCTCGGTGGTATTGGGATCGATGGCCGTGGGGAGCACCAGGTCCACCGCCAGGATTTCGCCGAATTCGTGCGGCACCACGCCGACGATGGTGCGCGTCACTCCGTCCACGGTCAGCGTCCGTCCGATGGCGGAGGGATCCGCGTGAAAACGCCGCAGCCAGAATGCTTTGCTGATCAACAGCGCCGGCGCGCCGCTTGGACGGTCCTCCTCGGGCAGAAAATTCCGGCCGGCGATCGGCTTAAGCCCGAGTGCCGGCAAAAACTCCCTGGACGCCAGGGCAGCCGCGACACGCTCCGGCTCGCCCGCGCCGCTTACGTTGAGGCCGTATTCGGGAATGGCGAACGCCGCCGCCATCTGGTCGAACGAGGTGGCTTGCTTCTTCCAATCCAGGTAATCGGCGGCGGAGGCCGGCAGTTGATCGAAGCCCGATTTGAGCATGGTTCCCCAGATCATCACCACGCGGTCCGGCTCCGGAATCGGCAGCGGCTTCAGCAATACCGCGTTGACCATCGTGAAGATCGCGGTGTTTGGTCCGATCCCCAAGGCCAGCGCCAGGATCGCCACCGCGCAGAACCCCGGGTTCCGGCGCAGGGTCCGCAAGCCGTATCGAAGGTCTTGCCACAAGAGCTGCACGGCTGCTCCTTATCGACAAGAGTAACGCGCGTCGAGGCCGATTTGTTCCGGGGAGGCCTCGTAACCACTTTAGACGCCCGAAACGCTCAGAACAGAATTTTTGCCGCTAGCTGCAACTGCCGCGCCGGGAACGTAGAAGTGATGCTACCGAACGCCGAGCTGCTGACGTTGCTGTTGGGCGCCTGGAAATTCGTCTGGTTGAACAAATTGAACGCCTCCGCGCGGAACTCCAGACGGGTGCGCTCCTTCCAGATCGGGAACTGTTTATGCATGCCGATGTCGAGCTGATAGAAAGGATAGCCGCGCACGCTGTTGCGGCTGGCGTTTCCCCACGGCTGGCTCGGATCGGTGGGAGCGGCGACGCAGTTGCGATTGAGATAGTTGAGAGTCGTGCGCTGGCCTTCCGGCGTCACCGGATTGCACGTGACGTTCGGACGGTAGTTCGGCGCTGTGCTCACTTGGAACTGCGACGTCGGACTGTAAGTGAGATTGATCGGCAGCCCGCTGGCCGCGGTGTTGATAGCGGTAAACTGCCATCCGCCGAGAATGCCCTGCATCACGCCCGATGCGTTGGCGCCGAAACGGCGGCCCTTCCCGTAAGGCAGTTCCCAAACGATCGAAAGAGTGTCGTTCAACGGCTGGTTGTAGTTCGAGTAACCCTTGTCGTTGGCAATATTGGCGTAGTTCACGCGGGTCTGGTCGCCGTTGTAGGCTTCCAGGTGGCCGGGCGCGTCGTCCAGCCCCTTCGACCATGTGAAAGAGTTCAGAAGATAGAGGCCGTGCGAGAAGCGCTTCTCCAGCTTGGCCTGGAACGCGTTGTACCAGGAGTTGCCTGCCCCGAAAGCCACCTCGATGTAGGCGAAATTGGGAATCGGCCGGCGAGCCTGCAGGGTCAGGTTTTGTCCGTTCTGATTGGGCACGGCCTGGTTGTAATCGGCCAGAATCATGAGGTGCACGCCGCGATTGCCCACATAGGCCACATCGAGTACCAGGTCCTTGGCCAGCTCGCGCTGCACCGTGAAATGCCAGCTCTGCACATAGCCGGTCGGGTTGCCGTTCGGAATGTAGCGCGCCTGGGCGCGCAACGGGTCGAAGTTGGCCGGCGTGGCGAAGTTGTCCGGAAAACCGAACGCCGTCGGGCGGAAGCAGCTCTGCGGCAAATCGCTGGGCGATTTGCAGATTCCCTGGCTCGGTATCTGATCTACCTGCGCGTCGACAATGTTGGGGCCGTTGTAGGCCAGCAGGTTTTCCCCTCCCAACCGGTTGAACTGCTGATAGCTGATGCCGTAGGCCGTGCGAATCACCGTCTTCGATCCGAAGGGACGCCAGGCCAGCCCGATGCGCGGCGCGAAGTTATGAAGCTGTGGTTCCTGTAGCGAACGGTCGTAAAGGTCTCCCGCATGAGCCTGGATCAAGCTCTTTGTGGCCGGATTGAAATTGGCCAGCCGGTAATCGGAAACCCATTGCGGCGATGCAAATTCATAGCGCAGGCCAAGATCCAGGGTAAGGCGGTCGGTCACTTTCCAGCCGTCTTGCAGATACAGAAAGTGCATGAACTGCTTGTAGTTCACTACCGCGATATTGTTCAGCTCGTAATGGCTCGGTGCGCCGATCATGAAGTCGGCCATCCCCCAAACCTGGGTCTGGACCGTGGATGGCAGGCTCGATCCCGCCACCTTGCTGAACCCGCCGTTGTACTGGAACAGTCCGTAAGCCGGGTTGAAGTCGTCAATCTCGGTGCCGAGGTGCAGGTACTCGTACCCCGCCTTCAGGGTATGGCGGCCGACGATGCGCGAGTAGTTGACCTTCGGATTGATGCTGGTCGGATTCTGGAACTGTGGATTTGAGGTCTGCCTCCCGAATTGGTCGAAGCCGTTCACCGCGATCGAATTCAGCGCGCCCGCCACGCGCGGATCGGTGGGGATATTCGGTATCCCGGTCAGCAGGCTGGGCTGGCCCAGGCCCAGCGGAGTCTTGCCGCCCTGCACCCAACCGAAGCCCAGGCGCGCGTCGATGGTGGACTTGCCGCTGAACAGGTACGTTACGCCCGGGTCGAGCTGTTTGTTCAATACGTGAACATTCCCGTTGTTATTGCCGCCCGCCGGTCCCGGTATGTTGCCCGGCACGAAGATATCGGCGACGCGGTGGCTGTAACGTGTAAAGGCTGTCAGTTTGTCGTTGGCATAATAGTCCACCCGGAAATCGCCCTTGTTGTCGGTGACCGTGCCTTTGGGAAGCGATTCAAAATTGTTGGCGTTGTTCACCGCCGTCGGATTGTTGGGCAGGGGCAGCGCGCTCAGGATGTTCTGCGAGGACGGCAGAATCACCGACGAGGGGATAATGCCGTTGTTGTAGACGTCGCCGGTGAGTGGATTCATCACCGGGGTGCCCATGTTTCCCTTCCGCTGATCCACGCTGGGAAGGGTGGCGAAGGTAAGCTGGCTTTGCGAGCGCCGCAGTCCTTCGTAATCGGCGAACAGAAATAGCTTGTCTTTCTTGATGGGACCTCCGGCCGCCGCGCCGAACTGGTTCTGATTGTAATTGGGCTTGACGCCGCCCAGGGGCTGGAAGAAGCCGATCGCGTTGAGGTCCGTGTTGCGCAGGAATTCCCACACCGAGCCGTGCAACTGATTTGTGCCGCTTTTGGTTGTGGCCACGATGACCGCGCCCGAAGCGTGGCCGTATTCGGCGCTGAAATTGTTGGTCTCCACCCGGTACTCCGCGACCGCGTCCGGGTTGATCTGCACCACCTGGTTGGAAAATCCCTGGTTGCTGGTGCCGTAGGCATTGTTGTCGATGCCGTCCAGCATGAAGTTATTGGATTCGGCGCGCTGGCCGTTGACGTTGTAGGAAGCGTCGCGGCTGGTGAGCGTCTGGTCCTGCAACTGGGACTTGCGGACGCCCGGCATGAGCAGCGTCAGGTCGGCATAGGCCCGGCCGTTGAGCGGGAGGTTCACCACCTCGCGGGTGGCGATCACGCCGCTGCGTTCGCTGGTGTCGGTCTCCAGAATCTCGGCCGCTCCGCTCACCGTCACGGACTCCGAGGTGGTGCCGACTTCGAGTGTGAGGTCGACGCGCTGCTTCGCGTTCACGGTCACGGTGAACCGCTCCGCGGTTGCAGCTTTGAACCCCGGCTTCTCGGCTTTCAGCGTGTAGTCGCCGATGCGCACGTTGAGAAACTGATAGTTTCCGTACATGTCGGTAAGGGCAGTCTGCTGGACGCCATTGGCGACATTAGAGAGACTGACCTTGGCCTCGACAACCACGGAGCCCGATGGGTCCTTCACCGTACCCAGCACCGTGGAATCGTATTGAGCCCACGCGGAACCGCAGATCAACACAGCAAGAGCGTAAGAGCGGAACATGTTCAATCACCCTCCCAAACAAAGTCAGGCAAGTGCCGGACGATCATAGCGAGTATGCCTGTCCAGACGGCAGTTTTCAAGTGGGTTCCTGGACTTGCAGCCGTCCTTGTTGTAAATCCCGCCGGGCCCCTCGGTGATTGAGAATAGCAGCCGTTGATGAAAAACTGATGAATCGCGCCGATCACCCGTGAACTACAAGTGTTCCTCCCGCAAGTTGATCGTGCTTTCCCTGGCGCAGCGGGCTTGACCGCATGGTGAGGAGGATCCATACCCACCCAGCGGCCGCGAGCAGCGGCCCGGCGAACGGAACAGCCCCAAGCAGAATGAAAGATTCGCGGATAAGCGCCTGTTTGGCGGACAGCCGTCTTCCGTCGGCCGCCGTCACGTGCAACCCGAAAACCGCCTTCCCGGCAGTGGTCCCGGCGAATACATCCAACACCACGAAGTAGGTGATGACGATGGCCGCCGCCATGAACAGCCAGTCGAAACCGAAGCCGATCGCTCTGCCGAGCGCGCCGTCGATGACGACGAGGATCAGAACGTCGATGACTCGGGCCGCGATGCGGACGGGAATTCCGGCGGCCGTTACTGAAGCGCAATGCGTAGTCTGGGGCATAGATTCTCCAGTGGCTGTCGGGTTATCGCCTGCCAATCTGGCGATAGGCCGGGTGCACCCCCGGGGTGATCTCTTGTTGTGCAATGATGCGTCTCAAGAACTCCTGTAGAGTGTTCTTCTCCCGTTGGCTCAGAGCGGCGAACAGGTCTTCCTCCAGCCGCAGAGTCAATTTCCCGATCTCGTTCAGGGTCTTGCGGCCGGTCCTGCTCAGGTATAGCCGGTAGCTGCGCCGGTCGGCCGGCTGATTGCGCCGCTCGATGAGATGCCGGCTTTCGAGGGCGTCCAGCACAGCCACCAACTGGCTGGGAAACATGCCCAGAAGGCCGCTGAGCGTTTGTTGGCTAAGCCCGGGGTTGCTTCCCAACATGCGGAGGATTCCGGCATCGTAGGGTTTGAGATTCAACGCCTTCAGCCGGTCGGCAAAGCCCATTGCCGCGTGCGCACCCGCCTGGGACAGGAGAAACGCCGTCCCCACCGGCGGTGGTTTCATGGGAGCGCCGCGTTCCGGACGGCGATTCAGGAGCATCGTTACTCTAATTAATCATTAAAATATTTAACGAATATATGACATCTGCCCTCCGCAGTCAAGCCGCATGTTCCCTGCATGTCTCTGGCCACGGCAGGCCGCTATTCCAGAGCCGGAAATCCGATATGCTTTGGATGTGACCGCCATCCGCCGCGCCGAGCTTGCGCTTGGGCTGTTCGCTCTTGCTCTGAATGCTCAGGCCAAACCAGGCCCCTGGGCCGGTGTCCTTCGTGATGAATCGGGTGCGGCGATCGGCAACGCAGTACTCCGGCTGGCCGCGGGATCCACGCACCTCTCGGCGCCAACGGATATGGAAGGGCACTTCAGCTTCCCCGCGATCCCATCCGGGGAATACACGCTTACCATAGAGTCGCGCGGCGCCACGGTTACTTACGCGACGCGCCTCCAACTCCCGGATTTGCGTGCCGCGGCGATCGTGCTCGGCGCGGCCGGCACCATCTCGTTCAGCGCCGCCGAACAGCGTGCAGCCACCGGCGGCCAGCACCTGTCAAACAAGGAGGTCTCCGGACTGCCGCTGAACAAGCGCGATTTCAGCCAACTGCTGCTGCTTGCCGCAGGCACCATGACCGACACCAACGGCGCCGCGAACTTTACCCAGCAGTTCGCCGTCAACGGCCAGCGCGGCACCGCGGCGGTATTCGCCATGGATGGCGTCGATATCAGCGACCCGGAGATGGGCGGCGGCACCTTCACGAACTTCAACGTCGACGCGGTGGCGGAAATCCGTTCCAGTTCTGGCTGGATGCCCGCCGAAATCGGACGGGGCGCCGCCGGATACACCGACATCGTCACCCGCTCCGGCAGCAACGCACTCCACGGCTCGGTCTTCGAGTTTCTGCGCAACGCCGCACTCGACGCGCGCAATTTCTTCGACCGCCGCTCGTTCGCCAACCCCGGCCGCATCCCGCCCTTCGTGCGCAACGAATTCGGCTTCACCAACGGCGGTCCGGTGGTGATTCCCGGCGTCTACAACGGCCGCAACCGGACCTACTACTTCGGCCAGTATCAGGGCTTCCGCCAGGTGCTCGGCACCACGCAGGTGCTTTCCGTCCCGACGGCGGCTGAGCGCGCCGGCAAGGATACCACCGCCTATCCGGGCGACACGCTCTACGTTCCCGTCGATCCGGCGATCGCCACGCTGATCTCCCGATACCCGCTGCCCAACGACCCGCAGGGCGCCTTCGGCGCGCGCACCTACGCCACATCATCCAAGGTGAAGACCGTCACCGACCAGTTCTCCGCGCGCATCGATCACAGCCTCAACGACAAGACCAAGCTGTTCTTCCGCATCAATGTCGATAACATCGAAGGTCCCACAACCAATCCCTCGCAGACCGCGCTCGATTCCTCGTTCGCCGTCGAATACCAGGACCGGCAGCGCAACGCCGCGTTCTCGGTGACGCGTTCGCCGTCGCCGAACTTCACGTCGGAGACTTCGGTCAGCTTTACGCGCACCACGCCAATCTTTCCGGCGAACAACCACACGGACCCGGCGCTCAAGTTCGGGGACAGCCTGTATGAGCCGTTCAATAACGCCGCGGGTTCGGTCACCGGCTCTTACGGCAATCTGTTCCAAGTGCGGCAGAACTTAACTCGCGTCCGCGGCAGGCACACCATCAGGTGGGGCGGAGAATGGCGCGGCAATCGCGATACCACGGTCTACGGCATGAGCCCCAACGGCGAATACCAGTTCGGCGGCGGCGCCGCGTATTCACCGGTCGAAATCCGTTCGGCCAGCGGTCTGCACGACATCCACCTCGGCGATCCGCTGCCCGATTCACTCACCGGCTTGCTGACCGCCAGCGCGTTCACGTACAACCTGGTGGTGGCGCCGCCGATGTTCCCGCAAGGCGATCATATCGGCGATGCGGGCATCCGGCGCGATGCCTACAACCTCTACGTGCAGGACAGTTGGAAGATCGGCGATCGCCTGCTGCTCAACTGCGGCCTGCGCTATGAGATGACCACACGCATCCGTGAGCGGTCGGCGCAGACGTCTACGCTCGATTTCTATACCTCGAACGGCAAGCCCGCCGTGAACCTGCTGATCAATCCCGATCCGGCCTACAAGTGGGATCCTGCCGGGTTCGGCCCGCGCCTCGGCGTCGAATGGCGCGTCGCGAAAGACACGCTGGTTCGCGCCGGCGCGGGCATCGCCACCATCCTCATCAACCTCTGGCAGAACAATGCACTCACCGGCAATACGCCCTTTGTCGTGTCTCCACGCCTCACCGCCGCGCCGGGCCAGCCCATCCGTTTTGGCATGACGATTACCCCCGAGCAACTGCCCACCGTGTACACCACCAGTGGCCAGCCCGTGTTCGCCACCGGTGATTCGAAGCAGGTACCAGCCAACACGATCATGGACGTGCAGCGCTTCGAAGACGAACTCGCCGCGCTGTCGCCCGACCATCGCATCATACCCCTGAATGGAGTCGCGATCTCGCGCGATCTCAAGAACGGCTACATCGGGACCTGGACCGCCGGTCTTGAACAGAAGATCCGCAGCGTCACGATGACCGCAGCCTACGTCGGAACGGCTGGCGTCAAGCTGACCGGCGCGAGCTTTCCCAATGGCTACACCGGCGCGGCGCCCGCGTTTGCCCGCTACACCCGGTTCGATTCGGCGGGCCAGATTACGGGCGGCTTCGGCCCCCTCTTCGTCATCAACAACCACGCGCATTCTGCCTATCACGCGGTTCAGGTTTCGGCATCGAAGAACCTGACCTCTTCGGGCCTTGGGGTCCAGGCGAGTTACTCCTGGTCGAAGTCCATTGACGATGTCAGCGGCGTGCTCGGCGCTATCCCGGCGCAGGATCCCTTCCACACCAGCCTGGACCGCGGCCCTTCATCCTTCGACGTCGCTCACGCGATGAGCTTCAGCTTGTTCCAGGATCTGCATGCGGATCGCGCGCCCCTCTTGCGTCGCCTGGGCAGAACGGCGATGGGCGGATGGCAGATGCTCGCCATCGGCGGCCTGAACACGGGCCTGCCGTTCACTGTGCTCTCCGGCATCCAACAGACTGGGGTCGGCGCGGGCGGCGCCGACCGGCCGGACCAGATCGGCACGCCGGCCCTCTCCACCAGCCGCGCGGTCCGCGAGGACTACTTCGGCCTCGGCGACAACAACATCTCCTACTTCCGGGTCCCCATCGGCGTGGCCGGCGGCACCGGCCCGAACGACGGCCGCTTCGGCACGCTCGGCCGGAACACGTTCCGCGGGCCGATGTTCCACAACCTCGATGTCGCATTCATCAAGGACACGCCGCTCGCCACGCGGAACGGCCGGGAACGCGCCGCGCTGCAGTTCCGTGCCGAGTTCTTCAACGTGTTCAACCTCGTGAATTTCGGTTTGCCGCAGAACACCCTGCTCGGCGCGGGCTTCGGCCGGATCACCAAGACGGCGGGTTCGTCGCGGCAGATCCAATTCTCGCTGAAATTGATCTTCTGAGCAGCCGATTGCGTGGAGACCTACGGCTCTTTTCTGACCAGCTCCTCGTTCCCTATGTCCCACATAGCTTCGAGCGAGCGCCGGCTGTAAGCCTGGAAGGCGATCAAGGTGTTCGTCGCTTCAATACCCGGCACCTTCTGGATCCGCCCTGCCACCAGATCCGCCAGGTCCTCATGTTGACGCACCCGCACCATGGCGACCAGGTCATATGGTCCGGCCACGGAGTACGCTTCGGTTACTCCCGGCAGATCGATCAGGGCCTGCGCCACCTCCGGCGTGCGGCCCTGCGAAGTGTTGATGAGAACAATAGCCGTGATCATCGTTGCTCCCGCAGTCCTGATCAGATTCTAACCCCATAGCCTAAGGGCCTTCCTTAAGCTGTGATCTCCCCATCGGTACGCCCGGCGTTTCCCTTTTGTTCGTCGCCGGAGCGTGTGGGTGAGGTGCGCCATCGCCTCTTTCACGATGCGCGCCGCGTGACCCCTCCTCTAACTGGAGTCGTACGCGACCAAGGCGATGATCATGTCCTCGCCGTGGCGATCGCATGCGGCGCATCACTGATCGTGACGGGAGACAAAGACCTGCTGTCGCTCGGTGATTTCCGAGGTATCTGCATTGTCACCCCGTCGATGTTCATCGATCTCTTGACGACGCCACGCAAAGGATCTTAGTCGGTCGCCGTAGCCTGACAAATGTCGTCAGAGCGAACGCACTCGACTGCGCCACCCTCCAGGCCCGCACCTCCGCCTCACCGCCCCGCCACAAACCCCCGCGTCTTCGTCCGCAGCCGGTACACCGACGTCCGCGCCGTAATGTACAGCGTCCCGTAGTCCCCATCGCCCCAATTCAGATTGGCCGCCGATTCCGGCATCATTATCGTACCGATATGATTGCCCTCGGGGTCCCACACCCAGATCCCGCCCGGCCCCGTCACGTACACGTTCCCCTTTACATCCACCCGCATCCCATCCGGCACGCCGCCGCGCCCCTCCTCCTTGCCGAACACGCGGCCGTTGCTCAGCTCGCCGTTCGCCCCCACGTCGTACACCCGGATCTCCCGCAGTTTGGTGTCGTCGATGTACAGCCGCTTGCCGTCCGGCGAGAACGCCAGCCCGTTCGGCTCCGCCAGGTCCTTCGTCAGCTGCTTCACCGACCCGTCCGCGCCCAACCGGTACACGCCCTGGTACGGCAGCTCCTGCTTCTCTCCCTTCGGCAGGTCGAGCGTGGGATCGGTGAAGTACAGCGCTCCGTCCGGCCCCAAAATCACGTCGTTCGGACTGTTGAACTTCTTCCCCTCGTATTTGTCGGCCAGCACCTTATACTTGCCGTCGGGGTCCACCTGGATGATCGCGCGCAGCACGCTGGCGGTCGTCACTAGCCGGCCCTGCGCATCCATCGTGCTCCCGTCCGGATCGCCGATCTCCAGCACCGTTTCCACGCGACCATCCGGAAAAACGCGCGACAGCCGATTCTTCTCCTCGTCGCTGACGTACAAAAATCCCTTGGGATCCCACACCGGGCCTTCGGTAAACCCGAACCCGCCCGCCACCTTGTCCAGCTTCGCGTCTTTCTCGAACAGTTCCCAGAACTTCGGCGATTCCGCGCGCAGCTCGAACCGCCGCGCCGCCGCGGCCTGCGGTGCAGCCGGCGCCGCCTGTGCCCCCGGCAGCGGCGTCAGCGCGAACGCCATAATCGTCGACCCCGCCGCCGTCCCGATGTACTGGTTGCCGTCCACAACGTACGCCATCGGGCCCGCCTTCCAGCTCTGCCCGGTGTTGAAGTGCCACAGCAGTTTTCCGTTGGTCGCGTCAGCCGCTACAAACGCGCCGCCGCCGTCGCCGTAGAAAATCAGTCCGCCCGCGGTTGCCATCAGGCCGCTCGCCAGGATGCCTCCGCCGATATCCGGAATCTCCCACGCGGTCTTCCCCGTCTGGATATCGATCGCCTTCAGAAATTTCCCGCCGCTCTCCCCGGGCGCACGCCGCGTGCCGCCGCCGTAAAACGACTTCCCCGCCTCCCACCACTGGTCGTTCTTGCTGTAAATGTTGCACGACTCTTCCGCGAAAATGTAGAACAGCCCGGTCGCAGGGTTGTATGCGTTCGAGGCCCAGTTCGCCGCGCCCGCTACCGCCGGGCAAACCAACTGGCCCTCTACCGTCGGCTCGTTGCCCGGGAGCAGCGCCGGCCGCCCATCCGCCCCGATTCCGCTGGCCCACGTCAGCCGCTTGACGAACGGTTCGGCCGCCAGCACCTTCCCCGTCAGCCGGTCCAGCAAGTAGAAAAACCCGTTGCGATTCCCCTGCAGCAGCAGTCTGCGCGCCTCGCCGCGCCACTGCGCGTCCACCAGCACCGGAGTCTCTGTCGCGTCCCAATCGTGGACATCGTGCGGCGTGAACTGGTAATACCAGCGCAGCTTCCCCGTGTCCGGCTCGAGCGCCACCACCGATGCCGTGTACAGGTTGTCGCCCTTGCGCTCGTCGCCGTTGTAATCCGGGCACGGATTGCCCGTCGGCCAATACAGCAGCCGCGCCTCCGGATCGTACGTGCCCGTGAGCCACGTCGCGCCGCATCCGTGCTCCAGCGCGCGCCCCACCCAGGTCTCCGACCCCGGTTCGCCCGGCGCTGGGATCGTCCAGAAGCGCCAGACGCGCTCGCCGGTCGAAGCCTTGTACGCGTCGAGGAACCCGCGGATGCCCTCGTCTCCACCCGAGACTCCGGCCACAACCAGATCGTTCACCACCAGCGGAGCGCTCGTCGACCCGTAGTTCTGGTGCGAATCCGCCATCTCCACGTCCCAGATGAGCTGGCCCGTGGAGCGGTGCAGCGCGAACAGGTGCGCGTTGTCGGAGACCAGGAACACGCGGTCGCCCAGCACTGCCACTCCGCGATTGATGCCGCTCGCCGCGTCGCCCGCCATGCCTTGGCTTCGCGGACGGCTGTAGTGCCAGATTTCGCGCCCGCTGCGCGCGTCCAGCGCCCACGCTTCGTTCACCGTGGTGACGTACATGACTCCGTCCACCACCACCGGCGTCCCCTCGAGCGCCCGAGGAGCGCTCGGAATCGGGAAGATCCACTTGGGCGCGAGGCGATCCACGTTGCCCGTGTTGACCTGCGCCAGCGGGCTGAACCGGTTGCCGCTCTCATTGCCGTGATACGTAGGCCAGGAGCCGGCCTTCGGATGCGCCACGTCGGCGAACGGGATTCCCGGCCCCAACTCACCCATGGCCAGGGTTGCCTTCGCACTCGGATCGCGCGACAGCCGGCTCAGGTATGCGACCAGGTCGCGCATCTCTTCCGCCGCCGCGTCCACCTTCGGCATCAGCGATTTCTCGCGCACGATCTCCGCGATCTGGTCCTTCGACATCAGGTGCAGCGTTCCGTCCATCGCCAGAAGCTGCACGTCGAACGCGCTCTCGTTCTTCGCGATTCCGCGGATGGTCTGCCCGCCCCGCAGCCGCACCGTCACCGCCCGGTACGATGGCGCGCCGCCTCGGCCTCCGCGCCCGCCGCCGCGCCCCGCCGGACCCGCGGGCGCCCCGCCGGGATCGCGCAGCGCCTGCTCGATCTGCGCCGCCGTCCGGTCGCGGCCGATGTTGGAAAGGTCCGGACCCAGCACCCCGCCCCGCCCGCGCACCATGTGGCACCTCACGCAGTTCCCTTTCCCGTTGAAGTAGCGTTCGCCCGCCGCTGCGTCGCCGGACGCCGCGCCGCTCGCCGCTGCGCGTCCCGCCGGCTCTTTCAGCGTCATCACGTAGCCTGCGATCGCGTCCGCCTGCTCCGCCGTCATCTTGAAGGCCGGCATGCCCGCATCCGTGATTCCCTTGAGAATCAGGTCGCGCACGGCCTCGCGCGACGTGCCGCGCGGCCGCCGCGCCTCCAGGAACCCCGGCCCATGTCCGCCGCCCGACCCGTCTTCGCCATGGCAGCCCACACACAAAGCCAGGTACTGCCGTTTGCCGGTATCCGGCGCCTGCGCGGCCGCGCAGACCGCCAAAATCAACGTCACCCCTCCGAACTTCTCAAACACGGAGTTAGTTTATCCGATAACCGCTCCCCCGGTTGCGGATTACCGAATCGTAATCCGGAAGTAATCCCCCCTCGCCGCGGGGCTGAGGTATTATCAACCAGACCGGGAGGTGCTCGTGTTTGACTCCATGAAATCTGTGTTCGGACGCCGCGATCTCTTCCGAAGAGGCGGCTTCCTGGCGGCCGCCCAGGCCCTGCCCGGGCTCTCGCGTTCCGCATCCGCCGCCCCTGCTACCGCCGGCAAGCTGCAGCTTAGCCCGGACATCTATAAATCCATCGGCGTTCGCCCCCTCATCAACTGCCGCGGCACCCTGACCGTCATCAGCGGCTCGCTCGAGTTGCCCGAAGTGAGGGCGGCCGTCGAAGCCGGCGCCCTCCATCACGTGGCACTCGACGAGCTCATGGAAGCCGCCGCCCGCCGCCTGGCCGAGATCACCGGCGCCGAGTGGGCCCTGGTTTCCGCGGGCTGCGCCGCCGGCATGGCCCATACCACCGCCGCCTGCGTCACCGGCGGCAACCCCGATCTCCACGTCCGCATCCCCGACCTCACCGGCTTCCCCAAAGACGAAGTCGTCATCCCGAAGGCTTCGCGCAACGAGTACGACCAGGCCATCCGCTCCGTCGGCGTCCGCATCATCGAAGTCGCCGACGCCGCCGAGTACGAAGCCGCGCTCGGCCCCAAGGTCGCCATGGTCTACATCATGACCGGCAACCGCATGGAGAACGGCCCGCTCAACTACGACGCCGTCTACAGCATCGCCAAAAAGAAGAACGTCCCGGTGTTCACCGACGCCGCCGCGGAGATGCTGACCGTTCCCAATATCTATCTTCAGAAGGGTTCCACCTTCGTGGGCTACAGCGGCGGCAAGTGCCTGCGCGGCCCTCAGTGCTCGGGCCTGATCCTCGGCCGAAAAGATCTGCTCCAGGCGGCATGGGTCTCCAGTGCGCCCCACCACGGCCACGGCCGCACCATGAAGATCGGCAAGGAAGAGATCCTCGGGCTCCTCGCCGCGGTCGAAATGTGGGTCCAGCGCGACCACAAAAAAGAAGACGAAACCTGGACCCAGTGGATGCAGACCATTGCCGACCGCGTCACCAAAATCGACGGCGTCACCGCCACCGTCCGCCAGCCGCGCGGCATCAACAACCACAGCCCCGGCCTCTCCATCAATTGGGACCCGGCCAAACTCGGCATCACCGGCGAAGAGGTCTCCCGCATCCTCTGGACGACCGAGCCGCGCATCGCCCTCGGGGGCGCGGGCGGCGGTGGCGGCGGGCGCGGCGGACGCGCGGCCAACAGCCAGACCGGCATTTCCATCACAGCCTACATGATGATGCCCGACGACGTGAAGATCGTCGCCGACCGCATCCACGAAATCCTCGCCGCCAAGCGCGCGCCCTGGAGTCCCGAGGTCCCCAAGACGCCCGCCGCCGACCTCACCGGCCGATGGGACGTGCACATCGAGTTCGCCGCCGGCGCCTCCGACCACACCTTCCACGTCAAGCAGCAAGGCAACCAGCTCGTCGGCACGCACCAGGGCGATTTCACCGCCCGCGACTTCTCGGGCTCGATCTCCGGATCCGACGTGCGCATCGCCAGCTCCATCGGCGAGGTACACGGCGCCGCCCTCTCCTACACCTTTACAGGGAAACTGGACGGCGATAAGATGTCTGGCGCTCTCGATATGGGTGAGTACCTGGGCGCGAAGTGGACCGCGACGCGCCATTCGTTCGGCCGCGGCCAGGGAGATAACGGATGAGACTCGCAGCCGCATTCCTGCTCGGAGCCATCTGTGCGCATGGCCAGTTCGTGCTGACCAAAGACCAGATGATCGCCTACACCGCCGACAATCCCTACGAGCGCTTCCCCGACGGCCGCCCCAAAGTTCCGGACGCCCTGCTCGAACAGGTGAAGAGCCTCGTCATCGAAGAAGTCTACGGCCCGGTGAAGGCCAAAGGGTTCCCCAACCAGTTCTCCGGCGATTGGAAGATCCTCCAGCCCGGCAAGCGGCTCGTCGGCCGCGCCTTCACCGTCCAGTTCATGCCCCTGCGCCCCGACGTCGCCAAAGGCATGCAGGCCGAGGCCGACAAGCGCGGCATCGGACGCCTCCGCAACCAAACCGTGATCGACATGCTGGGCCCCAACGACGTGATCGTCGTCGACCTGTTCGGCAAGACCGATGGCGGCACCTTCGTCGGCGACAAGCTCGCGTATTACATCTGGAAAGCCACCGGCACCGGAATGGTGGTGGATGGCGGCATGTTCTGGCTCGGTAAAGTGATTCCCACCGGCATGCCCGCCTACTTCCGCGGCACCGGTCCGGACTCGCTGAACAACGTCATGCTCACCGGCATCAACATTCCCGTCCGTATCGGCAATGCCACCGTGATGCCGGGAGACGTCGTCCTCGGCGATGAGGAAGGCCTGTTCTTTATTCCGCCGCACCTCGTCAAGGATGCGATCGACGCCGCACAGAGCACCGTGGCGCGCGACGAGTGGATCAAATCGAAAATGGATCTGCGCCAGTACAAATCCAGCGATCTCTACGGGCGCCCGCGCGATCCCGCTCTGCTCAAGGAAATGGAAGACTACATCAAGACGCACCAGCCGCCGAAGCAGCAGTAGCAGTTAGTGGGGCTGGCCTCCCGGCCTGCCCGGCCCGGGGATTTTAAGACTTACTGGGGGTGGCCATGATCTTGCAACGTACCGCACTTGCACTCGCCACGCTCGTGCTTTCCGGAAGCTGTCTCTTTGCTCAAACCACAACCGGGACCCTGCTCGGCGCAGTAGTGGACCCCGGCGACGCCGCCGTGCCTGCCGCGCGCGTTGAGTTGATCAATGTCGCCACCGGCGCCGTCGTCGCGACGACCACCGGCGCTGAAGGCCTCTTCCGCTTCAACAGCCTCGTGCCCGCGACTTATAACCTCACCATCACGCCAGCCTCCGGTTTCAAGACTTACACCCAGGCCAACATCGAGGTCACCGCCAACGAGATCCGCGACCTGGGCAAGATTACCCTCGCGCTCGGCGCCATCACAGAGAAGGTCACGGTTTCCGCCATCGCCACACCTGTCCAGACCGGCTCCTCCGAGAACTCCAAACTGATCGACCCGAACCAGCTCGCCAACATTACCCTGAAGGGCCGCGACCTGTTCGGCATGCTGGTCACGATACCGGGTGTTGGCTTCACTTCCACCGGGCCGGGAGACACGACCAACGAAAACACCGTGGGCCGGGTCCGCATCAATGGCGCCCCGTATGCCAGCGCGAACTTCACCGTCGATGGCATCACCGACCTCGACACCGGCTCGAACGGCACCTCCCACTACGCGCCCAACATGGATTCCATCGCCGAAATGCGCGTCCTCACCAGCAACTACCAGGCGGAATACGGCCGCAACATGAGCGGCACCATCAGCGTCGTGACCAAGGGAGGAAGCCAGGAATTCCACGGCAGCGCGTGGGCCAACAAGCGCCACGAAATGTTCAACGCCAAGAACTTTTTCAATAATTACAACGGTCAGCAGAAGAGCGTGTACCGGTTCTTCGTCTGGGGCTACTCCATCGGCGGGCCGGTCTACATTCCCAAGCTCTTCAACACCCAGAAGCGCAAGCTGTTCTTCTTCTGGTCCCAGGAGTACACCAAGCAGAAGCCCGCCACCCTCAGCGGTTACGCCAACATGCCGACAGCGGCGCAGCGCGCCGGCGACTTCTCCGGCTATACCGACGGCAACGGCGTCCCGGTCGCCCTGACCGACCCCACCACCGGCAATCCGGTCCCCAATAACAACATCGCGGGCCTGGCGGCGCTCAACCCGGCGGCAGCCAAAGCCGGCCAGGCCATCCTGAATTTCCTTCCCCTGCCCAACATCTGCGGCCAGCCGGGAGTCGATCCTGGTCATTGCGTCCAGGACGCCCAGTTCGCAAGCCAGCGCTATCAGCGTAATTACTACTGGAGTTACAACGAAACCCACCCGCGCCGCAACGATACGGTCCGCGTCGATTACAATGTGACCTCGAAGTTGACAAGCTGGTTCCGCTACATCAACGATTTCGACCGCGACACCACCGCCACTTTCGGCGAGGTCAAAAACGCCCAGGGACAACTCGCTCCCTTGGCCATCGATCACCCCAACCCCGGACACGGCTACGGCGTCGGAATCACTTATACCATCAGCCCCACCCTCGTCAACGAATTCACCTTCGGCAAAAGCTACAACACCTGGGACTACTACGCCCACGACCAGTCTCAAATCGATCGTTCACAAATGGGCAACCCGCCCTCGTTCATCAATTTCGCCACCGATCCCAATTTCCAAGCCGACCAGAACAAGGCGCGCCCCACGCTTTCTCCCGGCAGCCAGAACTACCAGATCGGCATCCCCGATATCAGCTTCGGCGGCGGCCAGGAGCCCAATGAAGCCAGCTACAGCAGTCCGTGCAGCGCCCAGTGCCCCTACACCAACTGGAACGACATTTACAGCTTCAACGACACCATCAGCAAAGTTTGGGGCAAACACAACGTGAAGGCCGGCCTTTACTACGAACGCACGGGAAAGGTCGAGCAAAACCAATTCGCCAGTGCCTACCTTGGCTCCTATAACTTCGCCAGCTCCTCGGCAATGCCCAACAATACACAGGATGGTTACGCCAACGCCTTCCTCGGACAATTCAATAGTTACAACGAAGGCGGCCGCGTCGTCGGAAATTACTGGTTCACAGACGTCGAGGCCTTCATTCAGGACAACTGGCGCGTAAGCCGCCGCGTCACTCTCGATGTTGGTGTGCGTTTCTACCACCAGTTACCTACCGAAAACCTCGACTACAACACCACCGAATGGGTCCGCACCTCCTACAATCCCGCCCAGGCCATGCGCCTCTATTACCCCGGCTGCACGGTCTCCACCGCCACGAGGGCCTGCCCCACCGCCAACCAGATCGCCATCGACCCCGTCACGGGCTCCACGACCTACTTCGCTCTGAACGGCACCTTCGTACCCGCGTCGGCCGGTGGCTATGGCGCGAATCCAACCCCCGCACCCGGCATGGAGCGTGCCACCAACAACAATCCCAACCTTCCTCTGACTCTCTGGACGGTCCGCTCCGTCATCCCCGCATTCCGCTTCGGCGTCGCCTGGGACGTTTTCGGCAACGGCAAAACCGCCATCCGCACCGGCTTCGGCCAGTTTTACAACCTCAGCTCCACTCAGAATTCCCAGAACTTCTCCGGCAACCCTCCTGACATTTACAACCGCGCGGCCTACTATTCCAGCGTCGACAAGATCCCCAGCCTGGCTTCCAGTGCCGGCATCACGCCCATCACTCCCGGCGGCACGGTCGGCGAGCAGAAAGTGCCCGGCACCATCAACGGCAGCTTCATGATCCAGCAGAAAATCGGCTTCGGCACGGTCCTTGAAACGGCGTACGTCTTCAACCTGAGCCGCCACCGCAGCATCACCCGCCAGCTCAATGCCGTCCCGATGTACGCCGAGTACAATCCCGCCAACTACAATCCCAACGTGGCCTACCTGCCGCCCAACACCAACGGTAAGAACCTCAACGATAATTACTTCCGGCCTCTGCCGGGCCTCGGTGCCCTGACTTACATCGACTACGCGGGCTCCAGCAGTTACAATTCGCTGCAAGTCACCGTCCGACGCAACTTTACACAGCACCTCTCCTATGGGCTCGCTTACACCTGGTCCAAAACCATGACGGCTTACGGCGCTTCCGAGTTTCCGACGCAAAGCCCCTACTTCCCGGATAAGTTTCGTAATTACGGACCCCTCTATCAACCCACGCCGCACGTTCTATCGTTCAACTATGTCTACGAGGTCCCGAATCTCGGGCAGAGGATGAACATGAGACCTCTCGGCTGGGTCACTGACCACTGGACCATCTCTGGAATCACGCAGTGGCACAGCAATCTCCGCATTGCGGCGCCCGGTATCTCCTTCAGCGGAACCACATCCACCAACCCCCAGATGAACTGGACCGGTGGCTACGAAGGCGCGCGCATGTTCATCGTGGGAAACCCGCAGCTTTCCTCAGGCCAGGTGTCCTT
>DATJYW010000456.1:0-10686 GCA_035499435.1 Candidatus Acidiferrales bacterium
ACGCTGGTCATGGCGCGAGCGGCTTCCAGCGCCCGGGTCTTCTGCGGAATCCGGAAAATCTCCTGGATGGTGCGGATCATGCTCGTGTGGTTGTAATTGTTGGAATCGACGGCGCCGCGGCGGATGCGCGGTCCTATGGCCAGCCCGACGGTGCGGTGCCCATCCACGTGATCCACGCCGTCCTGCGCATCGTCCTCAGTGACCAGGATCAGGCTGCTCGCCCAGAATCGGCTCTTCGAAATGCCCTCCACGATGCGGCCCAGCGCGAGATCATTGTCCGCGACCATGGCGCGCGGCGTCGGCACTCCCGGCCGTGTGCCGTTGGTGTGGTCGCTGTTCAGCGACAGGATCATCAGGTTGGGCAGTTCGCCCTTCTTTTCGTACTCGCCGAATTCGCGCAGGAACTCCTCGGCGCGGATCTGGTCGTTGATGGACAACGTGGGGTAGGGATAGCGCTTGTCGACATACTTCGCGAGCGCGGGCACGCCGCTGCGCGAGCCGACCATGGTCTGCCAGCGGCCTTCCTTGTACCCCTGCCAGTAAGTGATCCAGCTCAGGTCGTCGCGCTCGTTTATGTCCACGACGTTCTCGGTTTGCGGGTCCCAGCGCGCGGCGAGCTGGAACTCGCCGTAAATGCGCAGGTCGAGCGGCTTGGTGGCGGCCTGCCAGAAGAAGCCGGTGGGCGCCACCACCAGCGCGTCTGCCATGTTGTAGGCGTAGCCGCGCGGGGCGGCGGCGAACGCGCGCTCCACGTAATCGCTGACGAAACCCTGCATCAGCCATTGGTGGCCGTCGAAGCTGATCGCGCCGCCGGTGTAGAAGTTGTCGAGCAGCACGTACTGTTCCGCCAGTGCGTGGTGGTTGGGCGTGATCTCGCGGCCGTACATGGTCAGTTTGGGATCGCTGTTGCCCTTGCCGATGTCGCCGAGTACCTGGTCGTATGTGCGGTTCTCCTTCACGATGAGGAACACGTGGCGGATGCTGAGCGACGTCAGGTTCGCCACGCCGCCCGCCGGCTCGAGCTTCGGGCTGTTGGCCGCGATCACTTCCCGTGTGCCGGCCGCAAGCTGCGCGGGCGTTGGGGCGGGGAAGCGCTCCAGCGTGCCCTGGTACTGTTTCGAATTGAAGCTGCCGCGGTTGTTAGCTGTGTTGCCGACGCCCTTCAGGTTCAGCACACGCAGCGAGCCGTCGGGGGCCACTGCTACCGAGGTAGGGAACCAGGCCGTAGGGATCGCGCCGGCCACCTTCCATTGGCCCGCGCTTTCGCGCAAAATGGCGACCGCATTGTTGCCGCCGCAAGCTGTGTATAGCGTCGCCCCGTCGGCGGAAAACGCCAGTGCCACCGGCTGGCTGCCGAGTGCCGCATCGGGATAGGTGGGAATCTTGACGTCGGTGCGCGCCAGAGTCTTCGTATCGACGAGCGAGACCGTGTCCGAGTGGCTGTTCGCCACCGCGATCAGCGTACCCTTTGGGTGAACCGCCATGAGTGAGGGCGCCAGTCCCACCAGGATCTCTTTCACGGCGCCAGTTCGTGTGTCAACGGCACTTAGCGTCCCTGTGATCGAGGAGCCGGTAACGACATCGGTGACAATGTTTGTACCGGAAGACGGAGCCACAGTGTCATCCGAGCCTGCGCGCCGCCCGCCACGGTTGGTGACGAACACCCGATCGCCCGCGACGGCCACACCGAAGGGAGCGATCCCCACCTCGATCTCCTTCACGAGCTCCAGGGTCTCCGCATCGATCACGGCGAGCATGTTCGATCGGCTGAACGCCACGTACGCGATCTTCCCGCCCGCGGAGAACGCGATCCCGGTGGGCAGCGGATGACCATTCAGCCCGATGCGGCTGGTCTTCCCGGGCTTGCCAGTCTCGGACAACTCAGCGATCAGGATGCTGTCCGGCCCGTTGCGCGCGGTCTCGCTGGCCCAAAGCTGCCGGTCGCCGGGACGAAACGCGATGCCGGCGTAAGAGGTCTGGCGGGTCTCGATATCGGCCAGCTTGGTGCCGGTCGAGCCATCCAGCAGCACGATGCCGCGGGTATTGAGTACCGCCAGGAAACGCCGGGCGCTGTCCCACGCCATGTCGACCGGCCGGCCCGGTATCACGGTCTGCTCGCCCCAGGGCGCCAGCAACTGGTTGGTAGAGACGAGATACATGCCGTCGGGCTGTTTGCCGAGCTGCACCACGCTTTTCAGGATGGAGAAGATCCGGCCTTGCTGCGCGGCGAGCGTGAGGGCCAGAAGCAGGCCCAGCGCGAGAAGTAGTTTCTTCCTCATGAAACGTTCAGCATAACTGGTTGCGATGGCCTCCGTATTACAATAGGAAGGTAATGCGCAATTTTTCGGGTGTCGTACTCTTGGTGTGCGCGAGCTGTGTTTTCGCGCAATCCGCGGATCCTCCCGAAGTCGCGCGAGCCAAGGCGGAAGTGGAGAAGCTCCGGGCGCTGGTGCAAACCGGCGCGATTGCCAGGGCCCAATTGGAAAAAGCCGAGGCAGCCGTCGCAGACGCCGAGGACGCCGCGACTTTGCGGCGGACATTGTACGGCACCGAACTCACAGAGGAGCAGGCCGGCGAGATGCTGGCCGCGGCGCAGCGCCGCGTCGACCGCCGGCGCCAGGCCTACGAGGATGGCAAGAAGCTGGTGGACAACGGCGTGGCGTCCCTGCTCTCGTTGTCAGACTACCTTTCGGAGCTGGACCTGGCGCGCAAGGAATTCGACCTGGCCGAATCGCGCGCTCGCCTGACCCATCAGCTCGCCCAGATGGCTCAGGCCGAGGAACTGCTGGACCGCAAACTCGCTGAGCAACCCGACGAAGCCCGCGATCTCGCCGACCACTATGAAGGCGACGGCGTGTTCAATATGGTCAAGTTCGCTCGTGTGGAGACGGATTTTGAGGAGCATTTCGGCAAGCCCATGCCGATCAGCGCCATGGGCGACACCGCGGTGCACCGCGCCCTGGGTTTCGATCACCGCGGGCGCGTGGATGTGGCGATTCATCCGGATCAGCCGGAAGGCCACTGGCTGTTGGAATACCTGGTCGATCACCACATTCCCTACTTCGCCTTTCGCCACGCCGTCCCGGGCAAGGCTACCGGCGCCCACATTCACATCGGTCCCATGAGCACGCGGGTCAAACTCGGTGGATAATAAGTAGCTTCGATGACCGATCCCAATCTGAAAGTCCTCATTTCCTCCGAGCGCATTCAGGCTCGGATCAAGGAACTCGGCGATAAGATTTCGGCCGATTATCCCACCGGCAATCTCCACATGATCTGCATTCTCAAAGGGGCGGTGTTTTTCATGACCGACCTCGTGCGAGCTATGAAGCGCGACGTTTTCGTCGATTTCATGGGTATCTCGACCTACGGGAAGGGAAAGACGTCCTCGGGCGAGGTCAAGGTGACCAAGGACCTGGACATCTCGCTGGAAGGCGCGGACGTGCTGATCGTGGAGGACATCGTCGATAGCGGCGTGACGCTCAACTACCTGATGCACGTGCTGGATCAGCGCCGGCCGCACTCGATCCGCATCGCCGCTCTTCTCGACAAACCCGAGCGGCGGCTTCGCCCCGTGCACGTCAGCTATGTCGGCTTCCCGATCCCGGACCAGTTCGTGGTGGGATACGGTCTGGATTACGCCGAGAAGTACCGCAACCTCGACGATATCTGCGTTCTGGAAGACGAGCAAGCGAAAGTCTGAAGGCTATTTGGCGGCTTGCGCGTCGGTCGGCTTCTTTTGGAAATGACGCTTGACGTCCGGCCAGAATTCCTTGAGTATGTTCGAGAATGCGTCGGTTGAACACTGGATCAGCAGCTTGGTGACGTTGTCTGTCACGTTGCGGGTGTCGGGATAGTACGCATTGGAGATCGCGACCGCGGCCGCGTTGCCGCCCCATTCGGAGAAGTTGAAGGAGTTCTTTCCCGAGTCCATGCGTGCCACGAAAATTCGCGTGACCGCATAACCCGTCCGGTGCCACTTGGTGCCCTCTCCCAAACGAAAGTAGCGCGGGTCCTGATGGCCCAACGCCGGTACAAGGCCTTCGGTCATCAGGTTACCGATCATCTGGTCACCGTAGGCCGCCGCGAATCGCTTGGCGTATCCCGCCATCCCCTGGCCGAAGGAAGGATTCTGATCCTCCAATTGGTATAGCAGAGCAAAGGCTGCCGCCGTGGGGTAAACCGGCCAGTCAAAGGAGTCCTTGAAGGCGATCGTGAATTTTCGTTTGGCTGTAATCGGCGCGAACGGGATCGAGGCTTCGGTGGTGCGGTTATTCGGTACGACTCCGAAGATGCGCTTGTCCTCCTTAGGAGGCGCGGGAGCCTGAACTTGCGCGGGGTCGGGTGGTGGAGGAACCGGAGATGTGGGTGAGCCGGGCTGATCCTGCGCCGCACAGCAGATAGCCCCAATGAGCCACAGATACAATCCTCCCCCTTGAAGCCGCCTTGGCATATGGCCTTTCGATGCGATTCTACCTGCCCGGGTTTCACTTTAATTGAACCTCACGGTTCATCACTGTAACCGTTCGGTTCACAAAACCTCGGCGGGATGCGCAACTGCCGTCCCGGTCACGCCGCCCGCCGCACCATTTATCAATTACTTACGGGAGCACGGCAGGCTCCGGCACGGGTGCCACGCCATTTGGCCCGCGGGCTGCATTCTACAGTCGCGTTCCCGGCAGCTCGGCCCAAAGGAGGGTACGACGATGAAAAGCTTGACTACGAAAGTGATGATCACCGCGGCTGCGGTGGCGATCGCCGCCAGCGTGGCTTCCGCGCAATCGCTCAAAGCAGAGATCCCGTTCGCCTTCCGGGCGGGCGGCAAGGTAATGGCTCCCGGCACATACGCCGTGAAGACAGACGCATCGAGGCACTATGTGGTTCTGTCCAACTACGATGCCAAGGATTCCGTGATCGCGATGCCGGCGTCGCTCGGGAATCCTCCGAAGAATTGGACGGCCGATGGCAATCCCGTAGTCGCTTTCGAATGCGGAGCCGGCCCGTGCGAGCTCGCCCGGCTCTGGACGGCATCCGGCTACCCGGCGCTGACGTTTGCGCACGGCAAGTCCGGATCGGTCGAGCAGGCATCCCTCACCGAGATTCGCCTCGTGAAAACGAACGGCGATTGAGTGCCCGCCCCGAACCCCCGCTAGCACCCCGCCAAAACCCCACCTCAACTGCGGTCCATACTCCCGGCGCTGCTATCCCCCTGGCAGCGCCGGCCCGCTTTTTGGCCGGCATCAACTTCCCAGATCGATCTCGACTCCCAGCCCTTGCTCCCTGGCCCTCCGATAAACCGCCGCGGCGGCCGCCGCGTCCTGCAGTGCAGTCCCGGTCGAATCGTAGATGGTGATCTCGTCCGCGCGCGTGCGCCCCCGTGTCCTGCCGGTAATCAGCGCGCACAGTTCTCCGCGGAAATCTTCCCGCCGCATCAGTCCGTGGGCGATCCCATGATGAAACTCACCCACCTCCGCACACTGGTCGAGCAGATCGCCGAACACCGACGCCATCGGTAACAGCCGTTCGTCCAGCTCCTGCTTGTCGGGGCTATCGGCGCCAATCGCTGCGAGGAATGTTCCCGGCCGCACGTCCGCCGCCGCGAACAGCGGCCGCCGGGACGGCGTGCACGTGATGCAGACGTCGCTCTTTGCCAGCGCCTCGTGCAGCCCGCTCCCCGCGATCACCTCGATGTCCAATTCGTCCGTCATGGATGCAGCGAAAGCCTCGGCCTCCGCGAGGCTCGCAGCGAATGCAAATACCCGCCGGATCGGCCGCGCGTGGCAGATGGCGCGGAGCTGGATGCGCCCCTGGTTGCCGCAGCCGCAGATGGTGCACACCGATGAATCGGGCCGGGCGAGGAACCGGGCCGCGATCGCCGTGGCCGCGCCGGTGCGCTGAATGGTGATCTCCATCGAGTCCATCACGGCCAGCGGCCGGCCGTTCGCCGCGCTGGCCAGAAGGATCATCCCCTGAATGTTCGGCAGACCGAAACGCTCTCGATTGCGAAAGAAACCGCCGTTGGCTTTAAGTGCGAAGTGCGGCTCCGGCTCGAGCAGCCCGCCGGCCTTCACATGGAATTCGCCGTCGGGGGCGCACACGTGCATCAGCGCAGGTGCCAGTGCCCGCCCTTCGGCGTACGCGCGAAAGCCCTGTTCCACGGCGTCAACGTACTCGGCGAAGGTCAGCATCCCGGCGATCTCGCGCCGCGTCAGGATGAGCATCGTTACCTCGCAGCAACCACTGGAGCATCCGGCGGCGCCGCAAGCTCGTTCCCGTTCAGGTAGCGGTCGAACCAGTAGACCTGCCATTTCAGGCTTTCCACCAGGTGTTTGGGCTCGCCGTTCCGTGTCAGGTCGTGGTTCTCGCGCGGAAAGATCACGAACTCGCTCGGCACGTGGAAATGCTGCAACGCGCGGAACCACTGCTCGCCCTGCTCCAGCGGCACGCGCTGATCGTCGTCCGAATGGAGAATAAGGGTCGGCGTCTTCACGTCCTTTGCGTACCTCAGCGGCGAGGTCTTCCAGTAGACCTCGTAATTCTCGAAAATATCGCCGCCGAAATCGCGCTTGTGCCCGTAGGCGCCGTCGCGCGTGCCGTCGTCGCTGATGAAATTCGAAATGCTGCGCAGCGTGACCGCGGCCTTGAATCGATTGGTGTGGCTCACGATCCAGTTGGTCATGAACCCGCCGTAGCTGCCGCCGGTCACACCCAGCCGGTCGCGGTCGATCCACGGATATTTCGCCAGCGCCGCATCCACGCCGTTCATCAAATCCTGGTAGGCCTTGCCCCCCCACTCCAGCTTCACGCCGCGCTGGAACTCGATGCCATATCCCGTCGATCCGCGCGGATTGGCAAAGAACACAGCCCATCCGCGCGACGTGTACACTTGAAACTCGTGATACCAGCCCATCCCGTACTGCCCCGCCGGGCCGCCGTGGATGCTGAGGACCATCGGGTATGTGCGGCCCTCCTGCCATCCCACCGGCTTCATGAAGAATCCATCCACCTGCCAGCCATCTGCACTCCTGTAGGGCACGCGTTCGATCGCTGTCAAGTCGAGCCGGCCCAGCAGTTCGTCATTGGTGTGCGTCAGCCGCCGCTCGCCTGAACCATCGAGCGATGCGGCATAGAGCTCGTCAAGCTGCCGGATATCGTTCGCCGCGTACACCATTAACTTCGAAGCATAGTCAAACGCCGGCGCGTTCACGTAGCGCGAGCCGCCGGTGACCGCCTTCACCTCGCCCGAACGCACGTCCAGCGTGAAGAGGTGCTGCTCGCCCTTCCAGCCGGAGACGAACAGCAGTGCGCCGCCATCGTCGCGCCATGCCAGGCTGCTCGGAACGTAATCCAGCCGCCGTGCCGCCTGCTTCGACGCTCCGCCTTCGGCGCTCGCGATCCAAATGGCCTGGGACTCGTCCTCGACCGACGCTGCCAGGTACGCGATCGACTTGCCATCCGGCGACCAGCGCGGGCTGCGGTCGCCCTCATGACGGTCGGCAATCGGTTTCGGCTCGCCTCCCGATGCCGCGATCACCTGGATATCGTCAACCGCGCCGGGTTCCTTGTCGGTGCGCTCGCTGGCGAAAGCGATGCGCGTTCCGTCCGGTGACCATTGCGGGTCGAGGTCGTTCCGCTGGTCTCCCGAAGTGATCTGCCGTGCATCGCGCCCTTCGGCCGCGACTACCCAAAGATGAGAGCGCATCGTGTCGAAGAAACTTCTCCCGTTGAACTTGTAATAGGACGCCAGATAATGCCGCGTGTCCGTCGGCCTCTCGGAGGGCGCAAGGCCCGATCGGCCAACGCAGACCAGCCGGTTTCCATCCGGCGACCACGCAAAAGCCGTGATGCCATTCTTGAACGACGTGAGCCGGCGTGCCTCGCCCCCGTCCATCGGCAGAAGTTGCACCTGCGCCGGACGCCCGCTCAGAAAGGCCAGTGCCTTGCCGTCGGGTCTCCAGCGCGGAGAGGTTGCACTGGCGGTCGTGGTCAACTGCCGCGAATGGGCGCTGCCGTCCGCCGGCACCAGCCAAATCTCCGAGTTGCGCCGGTTTTGCTCCGCATCCGCCCGGGTAACCGTGTAGGCCACGAGCCGCCCGTCCGGCGAGATCTGGGGGTCGCCCACATTGGCAAACAGAAAATAATCCTCCGGAGTGACGCCGCGCTTTTCGGCTGCGCACAAGGCGCCGGCCAACCAAAGATAAAGAAGCAGCCGCATGGCCGTCCATCTTATCGCACCGGGGTAACCAGCCGCCTCACAAAGGCGCCTTCTCCAGTTTGAGTTACAATGCGGTTTCCCCACGATCACTCTGAGGGTTCTATGCGTCGTATTGTTCTGACCTGCACCGCGGCATCCGTGCTCGCCATCGGCGTGCTTTCGCATGCGCAAACCAAAGGAAAGGCGGCCAAGGCCGCGCCGCCTCCAAGCTACGGCAACACCGAAGCGATCAGCGAGGACGAGCTGAAGGTCTACGATTATTTCCTCGCCTCCGATCCGCTCGAGGGCCGCAATTTTCCGTCGCGCGGATTCGACACCGCTGCGCTCTACGTAGCCAGCCACCTGGCGGAGTGGGGGCTGAAGCCCGGTGGCAGCGCCACCGGGACCACCGGCCCGCTGCAGCCGTACCTGATGCCCATCGAGCTGGTGGCGCGCCAGGTGGTTCCCGAAGAGAGCAAGCTGACCTTGACGGCTCCTCCCGCTGCAGGCGGCGGCGGACGCGGCAACGTCTCGAGCGAACCGCGCAATACCAGCTACGAATACAACAAGGACTGGGTGGTCGGCACGCCCGGTGGATTCGGTGGCCGCGGCGCCGGACCGGAGGCCCTCGATGTCTCCGCCAATCTCGTCTTTGCCGGCAACGGCTACGTCATCAACAAAACCAAAATCGACCCGTACGAAGGCCTCGATGTCAAAGGCAAGATCATTGTCGTTGCAGGCCTGCCTGCCGAGATCGCCGCGCTTCAGCAGGGTGGCGGCGGTGCCCGCGGCGGCCGCGGACGCGGCGCCGACAATCCGCCTCCTGCGGATGCGACGGCACAGCCCGGGGCGGGTGCGGGGCGCGGAGCCAATCCGCTCGGCGAGGCTTGCACCGATTTCCTCACGCCGGAGCAGTATGCCGCCAAGAACGGCGCGCTTGCGGTGGTGACAATCGCCAACTACCAGCAACTAAGCGCCATGGCCAATCCCAACGCCGGCCGTGGCGGCCGGGGTGCCGGCCTCAACGGCCCCAACTACCAGGTCTTGAAATTCCACCCAGGCGGCGCCTGCCCCAGCTCGCCGTCGATCACAGTTGGTCTCGAGCCTACCACAGCGCTCTTCCAGGGCGAAAAGCTGAGCGGCCAACAGATCTTCTATGGCGCCGGCTCCCATGCGAAGCAGGAGTCATTCGAGCTCAGCTCCCGCAAGAAGCTGAGCCTGCACATCGGTGTCAAGAGCAGTCCGGGGCACGGCGAAAACGTGGTCGCCATGCTCGAAGGCAGCGACCCGGTTTTGAAAAACGAGTACGTGGTGATGAGCGCCCACCTCGATCACATCGGCTTGAGTCAGCCGCTCCCCAACGGCCACAACGTCAATAACGGCGCGGACGACGATGGCTCCGGGTCTACCGGCCTGCTCGGCATTGCGCACGCCTACGCGGCCGGCGCTGCCAAGGGAATCCGGCCCAAACGCTCCATCATCTTTCTGTGGGTCGGTGGCGAGGAGAAGGGACTGCTCGGCTCGCAATATTTCACCGAGTTCCCGCCCATCGACCTGACAAAGGTGGTTGCGGATCTCAATATGGACATGATCGGCCGCACCAAGACCCCGGCATCCGTCGATCCGAATACGACCCATGTGCTCGTGGACCCAGGCGAGGTGCTGCTCATCGGTCCGAACATCTCCAGCGACGAATTAGGCAAGACCATCGAGACCGTCAATGCCGGCTACCAGAAGCTCAAGTTGAACCACTTTTATGATGTGACCAAGCCCGACGAAACGCACGACAATCTCGGGCCCGCCGGTCGCGGCCAGCGCATCTTCTACCGCAGTGATCACTACAACTTCGCGAAGGTGGGGATTCCGATCGCCTTCTTCACTACCGGCCTGCACGTCGATTATCACCAGCCCACCGACACGCCGGACAAGATCGATTACAAGGCCCTCCGCCAAATTGCCACGACGGTGAGTGCCATAGGCTGGGAACTCGCGAATCAACCGGGTCGTCCGAAGCTCAACGAAAAACTGCCCGATGACCTGCTGAAGGACATGAAGACGGTGCAATCCGAAGGCTGGGGCAAGCTGACCCCGGTCCTGGCGCCGCTGCCGGGGCAGTGATGTGGGACAGGCTTCGGCCTGTCCAGGCGCTACGCGCAGTACTCCAGGGCCGCTTCCGCGAGGATTTCCGCGAGCAAGATCACGCTCTCCACATCCACCCACTCCACGTCCGCGTGCGCCCCCGTCCCGGCCGTGCCGATCACCACCGTCTCGATTCCAGCGGCCTGCAACAGCGCCGCGTCCATCCACGGCGTGTCTCCGATGTGCGCCGGCTGACCCCGGCGAACCTTCGCCGCCGCGCAATCCACGGCGCGGACAATCGCCGCATCCTCCGCAACCTCGAATGGATCCCGGACAAAATACGGCCGAACCGTGGCGCGAAAGTCCATATCCGAGTCGGCCAGTTCATCCACGATCGTCTGGATCTCCGCCAC
>DATJYW010000457.1:0-3585 GCA_035499435.1 Candidatus Acidiferrales bacterium
GTGGCGGAGCATCGTGGAATCGGAAGAGTACTCGGTTCCGCTGGCGAATTTCGTGCCCGGCGTGCTCCGCAAGACCGATCTGCCGCAGATCGCAAGATCAATCGAGCCGCGAACGGTCATTGTGGCCGGGGCGGTAGACGCCAAAGGCCAAATGGTGCCGGCATCGCAGTCGCCGTACGCCAATTACCGCGAGCGTGCTGTCTGGGACCTGGCGTCACTCGCGGCGTTGTAGCGCGGCTATCGCGCCACGGGAACGGGGTTCGGGATATCTTCGGGCACATCGGGACCGGGTTGAGCCGGCCCATGCCAGACGCTGCCGCCGTAGGTCGTGATGTAGATCAGCTTGGGATCCGCCGGATCGATGATTACGCGGTGGCCCCATTTGAAGGTGTATCCGCGGAGGCGGCTCCAGGTCGCGCCGCCGTCGGCCGAGCGCCAGGCCGCGGCGTCGAAACCGCAGACGTAGAGCACCTGGGGATTCTTCGGGTCCACGGTCACGTCGTACACGTGCTGGCCCTCCTGAAAGATCGGCTTCCACGTGGCGCCCGCGTCGGTGGTCAGGTACACCCCTCCGCCGATATCGACGTCGGGACGGCCTTGTCCCCAAGCGGCGAGATACATGCGGCGTTCGTTGCGTGGATCCAGGGTCAGCCCCACCGGACCGTTGACGTTCGCCGGCAGGGCGATCTTCTGCCAGTGCTCGGCTCCGTCGCGCGAGCGGTAGAGTGCGCCATCGCCGCCCTCGCCCATGTGGCCTTCGCTGCGCCGCGCGACGACAAGGTAGAGCGTCCCGTCCGTTGCGCGGGTGAGCCTCCAGGCAAAGGGGGATTCGCCTTCGATCCCGTCGTTCTTCAGCGTCCAGCTTTTTCCGCGGTCGATGGACTTGTACACGCCGCGTCCGAAAGCACAGGCGTACAGCGTGCGGGCGTCGGCGGGACTGGCAGGATCGAGCACCAGGTGCGTCACCGCGGTCTGCGGCATGCCCTCGTTCGAGAGCTGCCACGTGGCGCCGCCATTTTCAGAGATGCCGACACCTCCCACGTACGTCTTCGGATCGCGATTGCGCCACATCTTGGGACGCGGCAGGTCGTGGACACCGCTGAAGGCGCCCCAGAGGCGATCTTTCACCTGCGGATCGAAGACCACCCAATAGGTCGTGTTGCGCCAGTTGCCTGGAACCCCGGTCGTCGCCGACGACCAGGACTTGCCGCCGTCGTGGCTCTGAAATGCGCCGATATCGGTGTAGCCGATGATCAGGTGCCGGACATCGAAGGGGTCGAAGTGTACGCCGTAATTGGTGGTGACGTCGAGGCCGCGCGTGGTCCAGGTATTCTCGCCCACCCGCGCGGAGGTCACGGTCTCAAAGGTCTTGCCTCCGTCGAGCGTGCGATAGGTGCGGAACAGGTCGGTGGCGTAACAGATATCGGGATCGGTAGGCGCGACGCCCAGGCTCCAGGGCGTGTCGAAGAAGATGTCGCGTCCGCCCGCCGGCGCGCGGCTCTCGATCCAGGAAGGTACCAGGCTCGGCGACGGCCGGTTCGACTCCTGGTGGATGAAGTTCCACGTGCGGCCGCCATCCGTAGTCTTGCTGATGCCGTTGAAGGCGCCGGGGGCGCCCCTCTGGCCGCGAAAGCCGGCGTACGCCACGCGGCCGTTGCGCGCGGAAGTGGCGATGGCTTCGAAGCGGCCTGACGCCGGAGTCTGCGCCGCGCGCCAGCTCGCTCCGCCGTCTTCGGAGACGTGGATCTCGCCGCGCTGGGCTGTGGCGTAGATGAACGTGCTGCCCCCGGCGCGGCCGGCGCTGGCACGGGTCACGCCGGCCGGCACCTCGGCCAACTGCGTCCAGGCGTTGTTGGCGAGCCGGTGAACATGGCGGTTCCCGATTGCCAGCAGGGCATCCGGCTCTGCCGCGAGCTCCAGAATACGCTCGTCGGGGAACTCGCGCGCTCGCGTCCAGGTCTTGCCGTCGTCGGAAGAAACGTAGAGCAGCGTCGCCGTGTCTCCGCGCCTGGGGCCGAACGCAACCCACATCCGCGGGTTGGCGGCGCCTTCGACCAGGATGCCGGAGATCGACCGGCCGGCCGGAAAGCTCGCGTCGCCGGTGGTCAAGGAGTACTCGGAGTGATCGCCGTTCTGGTGTTCGACGGTGTTCTTCTTCGGATCCGGGAAGATCATGCTCCAGCTCCGCCCGGTATCCTGGCTGCGCCACAGCGCCTCGTTCCCGGCGTAGATCACTTTCGGATTGCGCGGATCGAAGGCGAAGGTGCCGACCACCGAGCGCAGGCTGAACATGCGCCAGGACTGCGCGCCGTCCAGCGTGATGTAGGCGCCGGTCATGTCGCAGTGCTCTACGACGATCGCCGGATCGTGGGGGCTGATGGTGGGCGCGATCATCGTCCCGCCCCCGCCCGGACCGATGATGGTCCAGGGGTCAAAGCGCGGTGCAGGACCGGGCTTGACGGCCGCCAGCAGGATGGCGGGCAATATCCAGGGAAGAACCCTTCGTTTTGGCATCTGAGGACCTCGACTCGGCAGTATTATCGCCAGAAAAGAAAGAAAGCGCAAATATTCTTCTGGTCAGATTGCTTGCTCTACGTTACTATTGGAAAGAAAATACTTTTCTTTTCCTGCCAGACGGCGGCAGACCGCTCTGACGGGAGCGCGCCGCGCCGGACCCGCGGCCGCACACCGAAGACCTGATGAGCCACAAGACTCTCGACCGCCGCCGCTTTCTGGGAGGCAGCATAGTCGCGTCGACGACCGCCGCGTGCTCCAGAAAAGCGGCTTCCAACATCCTGTCGCAGGCCGAGCTGGCGACCCTCACCGCTGTCTGCGATCAGATGATTCCCCCGGACCAGGACCCGGGGGGCGCCTGGGCAGGCGTAGCCAATTACATCGACCGGCAACTCCGCGGCCGGTTCCGCGAGCACCGGGAAGCGTACCGCGCCGGGCTGGCGGAGGTCGAACGCCGCGCCGGGGGGAGCTTCTGTTCTCTTTCGCGCGACCGGCAATTCGAGATCCTGTCCGCGCTGGACCAGGACAAGACGACGCGCGGTTTCATTTCCCTGGTAGCGGCGCATTCGATTCAAGGCTTCTACGGCAGCCCGCGGCACGGCGGCAATCGCGACTATTGCAGTTGGCGGATGCTGGGAGTGCCGGCGTCCCCGGTGCGCGGACGGGACCAATACGATTTCACCAAGGGAGGGCGGTCGTGACCGAGGCGGACGCGGTGGTGATCGGGGCGGGTGCCGGCGGGGGAGTCGTCGCCAAGGAACTGGCGGTGGCAGGCTTGCGCGTGGTGCTGCTGGAGCGCGGGCGTTTCTATCGCGCGGACGAGTGCCGCAAGGACGACCTGCGCAATCAGCGCACGACCATTCTGGGCAACAACACGGGTCCGGACGATGAAGGCAATCCGCGGGTGGCGGTCGACCTGGCCGGCAAGGCCCACATTGTGCTGCCGAGCCAGGGCCCCTACTCGAACAACGCCGCGTGTGTGGGCGGCGGTACCGCGACCTACGGCGCGATGGCGTGGCGATTCCATCCCAAGGACTTTCGGATGAAGTCGGAGTACGGGTGCCCGGAAGG
>DATJYW010000458.1:0-2889 GCA_035499435.1 Candidatus Acidiferrales bacterium
GAGCCTGAGCGACCGCCAGATCGCGCGCTGGCGCAATGAAAACGTCGGCTTCATTTTCCAGCAGTTCAACCTGATCCCGGTGCTGACCGCCATGGAGAACGTGGAGCTTCCGTTGAAGCTGACGAATCTCAAGAAGGCCGAACGCCTGGAACATGCCGCCACGGCGCTCAAACTGGTCGGGCTGGAGGATCGCCTGCATCACTTCCCGCGCCAGTTGTCGGGCGGCCAGGAGCAGCGGGTGGCCATCGCGCGCGCCATCGTCACCGACCCCGCGCTGATCCTGGCGGACGAGCCGACCGGGAACCTGGACGCCGCCTCCGCGCAGGAGGTGCTCACGGTGCTTTCGAAGCTGAACAAGGATTTCGGCAAGACCGTGGTGATGGTGACGCACGACCCCCACGCGGCGCAGTTCGCCACGCACGTGCATCACCTGGAAAAGGGCGCGCTGGTGGCAGTGGCATAGAACCAACGGAATAATGGCAATCAAGCGCAGAATGCCAGGGTTTAGAACGGAAAAGGAGGAGGCCGCCTGGTGGGACGCCCATCCCGAGGTCATTACCGAACTGTTTGTGGAGGCCAAGAAGAAGGGCAGGATCAAGATGCTGCCTTTGGTTGAGGCGTCAGCGCGCGAGAGAAAGGCTAGGCGAGGCTAGGCGGGGCTCGAACCTGCCAACCGAGCCAGCGGGACTGAAGTCCCGCGCAGGCTGAAGCACTGCCCCACGGCAGGTGACGGATGCGCTACTTGCCCTTCATCCTCGCCTGCACGATCCCCAGCGCCCGCCTGGCCTGATCCAGCGTTGGATCGATTTTCAGCGCCGTCTGCAGCTCCGCTTCGGCCTCCGGGAGCCGCCCCAGGCGGCCCAGCGACACACCGAGCCGGGCGTGCAATTCGGCATCGTTCGGCCGGATCGACAGCGCCTCGCGGTAGCGCTCCGCCGCGGGCTCGTCCTTGCCCGCCTCGAAAAATGCGTTACCCCACAGGAACAGCACCTCGCCCAGATGTTCCTGCGCCTTCGAATCCCCCGGACGCTCCTTCAGCACCTGGCGGAAATCGTTGGCAGCGTTTTCCCACTCCTCGGACGCCGCTTCCGCGCTGGCCAGGTCGAAGCGGGCATCGGTATATCCCGGGTCGAGCTGCAACGCGCGGCGGAACTGCTGGTTCGCCTCCGCCAGCCGCGATGCCGTGAACAGCGACACACCCAGCTCCGTCGCGGCGATCACGCTGCCGGGGTCGGATTTCACGGCCGCCGTGAAATACGGAATCGCGCCCACGGCGTTTCCCTGGTTCATCATCAGGTCGCCGAGGGTGTAGTTCGCCGTGAAATTTTCCGGGTCCTTCTCGATGCGCTGCCGCGCCACGGATTCCTGCACCGCCGCGCGCTGATCGCGATCGGCCGTGGGCAGGACCTGGAGCCACATGTGGCTCATCTCGTCGGTCGCCTGATTCCCCGCCTTCACTTCCTTCGGCGGATTGTTCGGATTGCGCACATTGCCCGACGAATTGTCGTAGTGGTAGCGCATGGAGACCACCGAGCCGCGCGGCAGGAACACTGGCTGCCGGAAGCGGAAAACGCCCTGCCAGCTCAGATCCCAGTTCGGAATCCGGACCAACCACTTGCGCGAGCCATCGGGCAGAGTCGCGTAGCCCTCCATCACCTTGCTCAGGTAGTGGGCGTGCGGATAGATCGCCAACACGTTCATGTCGAGCGGCACCTGGAAATCGTCGCTCACCAGGAAATCCGTGTCGCCCGGCGGGATGTCGATTCCCTGGTCGTGCTCGAGCTGGACCAGCAGCGGAAATTTCTTCTGGGGCTGCGCCGTGAAGTACAGCCCGATCATGGGGCTCACCGTTTCAGGTTTGCCGGTCGGCCGCAGGTGGACATTGAGCACCAGGTCCATGCCCGGCTCGGCACGCCACGCCATGCCGTCGGGCTCGACCACCGGCGGGCTGCCCGGCTTCCACGAAAGGAAGTGCCCATCCGGGTCGAATGTCTCTTCTTCCACGATGATGTCCATGCCCGGGAAACCGGCGCCGGGCGTGCGCTCGCGCCGCCGCGACGATCGCGCGCGGTCGATGATCACGTTGGCGTGGTGAAAGACGCGGGCATTTCCCGGCCGCACTTCGATCGCCTTCACCCAGCGCGTGGTCGTGATGGGCACCGGCATGATGAAGTTCCAGAAGATCTCCTGGCCGTCGGCGGCAAGCTGGTAGGGCTGCGACGCGCGCAGGATCAGGTCGGGCGTGCCCATCTGCCATTCGTCGGCGAACTTCGGCGGACGGGGTGCGCGCTCGGCTCCCTCGACGGCGCCCTGTTTCACCCAGTCCTGAATCAGTTGCAACTGCGCATCGCTGAGCCGCCGCTCGTCGGCGAACTCGCCGTGGCCCGGCTCGGGCAGCCACGGAGGCATATAGCGCCGCTTCGTGACGTCGGCGATCTGCGCCGCGCGGCGCTTCACGTCGGCATACGAGAGCAGCGAGAACGGCGCCGATTCTCCCGGCCGGTGGCACGGCGCGCAGTTCTGGTAGATGATGGGCGCGATTTTCCCGTTGAACGTGACGCGCGCCGGCTCCGCGCCCGGCGCGCAGGTCACCATTGTCAACAGGACAGCCGCGCGGAAGCCCGTGCGTCCCATGGACCTTTACCTGTTTCCGCCCCCTGCGGAGGTTCCCGAGGCGGGCCGGGACGTCCGCTGGTAATTCGGGAATTCCGGCCGCTTCGGCGTGGGCGGCGGATTCTTCGCCAGTTGCTCCAGCGCGACGGCTACGGCACGCTCCAATTGCGGGTCGTGGCCATCATGAACCAGCTTCGGATCCTGCTCCACCTCCACGTCCGGTGGAACCCCGTGGTTTTCCACGTCCCACTCGCCGTTGGGGCTGAAGAAGCCGAA
>DATJYW010000459.1:0-10709 GCA_035499435.1 Candidatus Acidiferrales bacterium
GGTCCGAAGCCAGCGGGTGGCCGCGACGGCACCGAAAGCGCCCGCCACCAGTCCCGATGCGGTCCAACGCGCCGCAAACCCGAGCACGTGCCCAACCACCTCGTGCGGGGCCGCTCCCAGCGCCATCCGCACACCGATCTCACGCCGGCGCTGCGCCACCAGGAAACTCATGACGCCGAACAGGCCGATGGCGGCGAGCACGACCCCGACACCGGCGAATACGGCGAGCAATGTCGCGTAGAACCGCGGCCGGTCGGTGGTTCCGTCCACGCGGGCGCGCATGGTATTCAGCTCGACCGGCAATGTCGAGTCGAGGCCCGCGAAAGCCTGCCGCACCTGGGACGTGGCAAAGCGCGGGTCGATAGCGGTGCGCACGACAGCGAAGGCCGAGGCCCATCCCATGGGCGGCTCCTGGTTGGCCCAGGTCAGATCGGGCACGGCTTTCCGTACCACGTAGTATTCCGGCTCCGATCCCTTGGCCGGGCCCCGATTGTGCACGTCGGCCGCTACGCCCACCACGGTGAACCACTCGCCGTTGGGCCCGCGCAGAACGCGGTGGCCGACTGCGTCCTGATTGGGGAACATCTGGCGGGCCAGGGTTTCGCTCAGCACGATGCTGAAGACGTTGGCGCCGCGATCCTCTTCGGAGAATCCGCGCCCGCGCCGGATGGAGATTCCCAGTGCCGGGAAGTATTCGGGCGTGACGTAGCGCCAGGCGACCATGCCGCCGGTACCTTCCGGGCGCCGCGGCTGGCCCTCGATTTCGATGGTTGACAGCGGCCGTCCGCGGGTGCCTCCCAGGGGCGGGATGGAGTCGCTGATGGCCGCGGCCTCCACGCCGGGCAGCGCGCGCAGCCGACGCTCCAACTCATCGAAGAATGCGATTTGCCGCGGTCCGTTTCCGTAGTTCTGCCGGCCGAGCACGAACGATGCTGTGATGACGCGATCGCTTTGGAGGCCCAGCGGCACGCGCTCCAGATTCCACAAGCTCCGCAACAGCAGGCCGGCGCCGGCCAGCAGGACCATGGATACCGCGATTTGCGCGCTGACCAGCGTGCCGCGCAGCCAACCCCGTACCGGCGAGGTTGCACGAGAGCCCCCGAGCCCGCCAGCGCCCATCGGCCGCCACGCCCAGGCGGCTCCGGCGGCGAGACCGGAGACCAGCGCAGCCGCCACCGCAAAGGCGAGTACGCGCAGATCGATCGCGGCCTCTTCCAGCCGCGGCAGGGCACCGCTGCCGATGGTCCGGAGGGCTCGCAGCGCCGCAAAGGCAAGTCCGCAACCTGCCGCTCCGCCCATCAGTCCCAGGAGCAGGCTCTCGGTAAGCACTTGCCGCGCCAGCCGCGCGCGCGAAGCTCCCAGTGCCGCGCGCACGGCCATCTCCCGTTCGCGCCCGGTAGCCCGTGCCAGCAGCAGGTTTGCGAGGTTCGCGCAGGCAATGAGCAGCACCGCCAGCACCGCCCCCAGAAGCGCCATCGACGCCAGCCGCGCATCGCCGACCTGGCGGTCCCGCACGAGCCGAAGGCGCAGGCTGACCTCCTTGCGGAACTGCGGAGGAACATCCGCCAGCACGCGCGCGAAGTACGGCTCGAGGGTTTTTTGCGCCTGGGAAACCGTCACACCAGGCTTTAGCCGGCCGAACGCGCGAAACGCACGTCCGGCGCGTTCACGCGATTCATCGATGGCCAGCGGCAGCAGGATGTCGGCGGGCGTGAGGGTCGGCATCAGAAAATCCGGCGGCAGAACACCGGTGATCTCAGTCGGCGCGCCGTCCAGCAGGAGGGTGTGTCCGATCGCTCGCGGGTCGCCGGCGAAGCGGCTTTGCCAGAGGCCGAACGAGATCATGGCCACGTGCCGGCCGTTGGGGCGGTCTTCGTCGCGGGTGAACGAACGGCCAACCAGAGGGCGCACGCCGAACGTTTCCAGGAAATTCGATTCCAGGCGCACGCAAAGCAGACGGACGGGGCTCTGCTCGGTCAAATCGCAGGCCGCGGCTCCCGCTTGAAATGCGGTGACGGATTCGAACGGTCCGGGATTCCGGCGCAGGTCGGTGTAGCCCGACGCGAAGAGAAACTCGTTGGTGTCCAGGGGCGCCATGATCCCCACCGACGCCAGGCGTGCTTCGTCGCGGTAGGGCAGGGGGCGGAACAGGATCCGGTCGACCGCGCTGAACACCGCCGAGGACGCGCCGATTCCGAGTGCGGCCGCCAGCACTCCGGTGAGAGTGAATCCCGGATTCCGCGCCACACCGCGCAGCGCGTGCCGGATGTCGATGATGAAGTCAGAAGCCCAGGACAGCATGGTGCTTAGACACCGCCCGGACGCGGCAGGTTTCCGTTCCACCCCGTGCTTGACGCCGCGGCACCGGTTGTGTCGTCTATATAAGCAGGAATGAAACTCCTACCTTCGCTCTTTCTCCTGCCCGGCTTGCTCGGCGCGGCGATCTGGCCGGACACTATCGGCCCGTACCATCGCACTGCCGTCACTCCGGTTTCCCTGCAGGATCGCCCGATCTGGGACGAATACGGCCTCAAGGAATCGGAGTCCGCGCGCTACGAAAACGGCGCCGACGCTTTCGCCGTCACCGGCTACCGCCTGCAGGACACCACAGGCGCAATGGCGGCCTACCAGTGGCAGCGGCAACCGAAGGCGGTGCCGTCCAGCCTGGCACCTCTGGCTTCCGTGGCGCCCGAATCTATGCTCCTCGTGCACGGAAACTACCTGCTGTCTTTCCAGGGGCGGAAGCCGGAGCCGGCCGATCTGGCGAACCTTTACGAGAACCTTCGTAACGTGGATGACACGGTGCTGCCGCCGCTTGCGGGCTATCTCCCGACACAGGAGCTGGTGGCCAACAGCGAGCGCTACATCACCGGTCCGAGCGCGTTGCAGAAATTCGCACCCGCCATACCGCCTTCCGTGGCCGGTTTTCATTTCGGCGCCGAAGCCCAGATGGGCATTTTTCACACCGCCAAAGGCGACATGCCGATGGCGATTTTCAACTACCCGACCCACCAGATCGCGATGCAGAAGGAGGGTGAATTCGGGAAGGTTCCTGGCGCGATGGTGAAGCGGAGCGGACCCCTGGTGGCGGTCGTGCTCTCGGCTCCGGACGCCGACGCCGCCGAGCGCCTGCTTGCCCAAGTCCGGTTCGCGGCCAATGTCACGCGCGACGAGTACGTTCCAACCCACCGGGACAACATCGGGAACCTGGTCATTAACGCCTTTGAGCTCATTGGGATACTGTTGGCGTTCTCGGTCGTGTCGGGGTTTGCATTGGGCGGATTCCGCGCGCTCAGGCGGCGCGGCCGGGGCGGGGAAGAGGCCGACGCGCTGCTCACCCTGCACATCGACCAGTACCCGCCCAAACCATAAGCTGCCGGTTTTGTTCGCCTTAGACTGATAACTATGGGTGTAGAAGGGGGCATTTGACGGTTTTCGGCCGATTGTGGAAAAGTCGGGGGGGCTCGCAAGTTGCCCCCTGAGAGCAGCTTACGACCAAAAATTTTCGGGCGGATTTTCGCTTGACTCAAGAGCCGTAAGGAAATAAGATCCAACTACAAAGTTTTGACGGTTGCGATTCCGTTGAAACTGATTCTCCCATCGAACATCACCCTGGTAGAACAGGGGATCGAAAATGCTCACCCTTCGGGGTGAGCATTTTTCTTTGGATAGCTTCATGTTTTAGCTTCATAAGTGCCTGTATGTTTCAGGAAAAGCGGCGGTTGGCTGTTTATCTGGGAGTGTTTCGCGAAGCTGGCCGGCTGGCCCCGCAGAATCCCGCGCAGAATCCGGGCGGTTCATGAGAACATGGAGGATCGGGAGCGTTCGCCTGCCGGCGGCCGCGGTTGGTTTCCCACAAGTTTTCCACAGCCCCTACACAGCGTAGCCAGACATGACTGATTCGAAGTTGCAGGTGATTCCTCTCGGCGGACTGGGCGAGTTCGGCATGAATATGACCGCCGTCCGCTACGGCGACGACATCGTCGTCATCGACGCAGGCATGATGTTCCCGGATGCCGAGCTTCTCGGCGTCGACCTGGTGATGCCGGACCTAACGTTCCTCAAGGACAACCAGGAGCATGTTCGCGCCATCATTCTCACGCACGGTCACGAAGACCACATCGGCGCCGTGCCGTATTTTCTGTCGGAGATCGACGTGCCCGTGTACGGGACGGCGTTCACGCTGGCGCTGGTGGAGCGCCGCCTCGAAGAATATGAGCTCGACCAGGAGCCCACCTTCATCAAGGTCAAACCGAAGCAGATTGTCGAGATCGGACCCTTCAAAATCGAGTTCATTCACGTCACGCACTCGATTGTGAGTAGTGTGGCGCTGGCGATTACCACTCCGCTGGGCGTAATCCTGCACACCGGTGATTTTAAAGTCGACCCGACCCCGACGGATAACGAGCTCTTCGATCTGCACACGGTTGCCGACTACGGAAAACGCGGCGTCCTGCTGCTGCTCTCCGATTCCACCAACGCGGACCGCCCGGGCTACACCGAGAGCGAGCGCGCGGTGCGTCCACGTATGGAGGAGGTCTTCTACCGCTCGGAGCGGCGCGTGGTGGTGTCGTGCTTCAGCTCGTCGATTCACCGTATTCAGCTCGTGCTCGACCTCGCAGCCGAATGCGGCCGGCGGGTGGCCATCGTGGGGCGCAGCATGGTCGCGGTCACCGAGATCGCACATGGCCTGGGCCTGCTGGACATTCCGGACGGCATTCTGCTCCGGCCGCAGGACATCATGGAAGCGCCACCCTCGAAGGTAGCGGTGCTGATTTCCGGGACGCAGGGCGAGCCGATGTCGGCGCTGGCTCGCGTGGCGGTGGACAATCACAAGAATGTATCGGTCGAGGCGGGCGACACCGTGGTGCTGAGCGCGCGCATCATTCCGGGGAACGAGAAGTCGATTTTCCGCATGATCGACCACATGGCGCGGCGCGGGGCAGACGTGCTTTATGGCAGCATGAACCCGCCGCTGCACGTTTCCGGCCACGCCAGCATCGAGGAGCAGAAACTGGTGCTGAACCTGGTGCGGCCCCGCTACTTCATGCCCATCCACGGCGAGTTTCGCCAGCTTTCCAAGCACGCGCGACTGGCGGAGCACCTGCGCTCGGCAGGCCTGGAAGAGACCTTCATCATGGACTCCGGCGAGATTCTGGAAATCGACCATCACGGCGCGCGCAAGGCCGGCACGGTACCCACCGGCCGCGTGTGCATCGATTCCGGCAGCGTGGACGACGTAGTGCAGGAGATGGTGATTCGCGACCGCCGCCACCTCTCCGAAGACGGCATCGTGCTCCCGATTATCGCCATCGACCGCCACTCAGGCCGCATTGAGGGCCTGCCGGAGATTGTCAGCCGGGGTTTCGCGCTGGCCGGCGAAGGCACGGAGTTCGTGGATACGGCGCGGCAGATTGTGGCCAAGACGCTGGAGGGTTCGAACCAGGAGGAGAAGACGGATTGGGGAGTCATGAAGGAGAAGATCCGCGTGGACCTGAAGCGGCACATCGCGCGCGAGACGTCGCGGCGCCCGCTGATCATGCCGGTGATTCTGGAGGTCTAGAACGGGGGCCGGGGGCCGGGGGCCAGGGGCCGGTGCCGGGCGTGTACCTTGAAGACGCGTCGGGATTGACAGGCTACGCCGACCGGTTGATCGTGCCTTACGACGAAGCCGGTGTGATCTCGGCTCTCCGTGATGCCGCGGCCGCCGGCGTGCCCGTGACCATCGCCGGCGCCGGCACCGGGGTCACCGGCGGACGCGTCCCGTTCGGCGGATGGGTGCTGTCGCTCGAGAAATTCACGACGCTGGATGTTTCCCCCGGCCGCGCCGCGGCCGGCGCGGGCGTGCTGCTGCGCGATGTCCAGGCCGCGGCGCAGAGCACCGGCCAGCTCTATCCCCCCGACCCGACCGAGACCGGCGCCTCGATCGGCGGCAACATCGCGTGCAACGCCAGCGGGTCGCGGAGCTTCCGGTACGGGCCCACGGGGCGCTGGGTGGAGCGCCTTCGGGTGGTGCGGGCCGATGGCCGGGTGCTCGACGTGGGCCGCGGCGATGCCATCGATTTCGACCCCGGCAGCGTGCCGCGTCCGGCGGTCACCAAGAATACCGCCGGCTATGTCTTGCGGGCGGGCATGGACTGGCTCGATCTTTTCATCGGCAGCGAAGGCACGCTGGGAGTCATTGTCGAGGCCACGCTGCGGCTGATTCCCGCGCCCAAGGCGGTGTTGGCCGGCGTGGTCTTCTTCCCGGGCGACGATGCCGCGGTAAACGCCGTGGAGAACTGGCGTGCAACTGCTACACCGCGCATGCTCGAGTATTTTGACGAGCCGTCCCTTGGCCTGCTGCGAACGCGTCATCCCGAGATTCCGGCCGAAGCACGCGCGGCGATTCTTTTCGATCAGGAGCTGGAATCGGACGACGATCCGGAAATCGATGCATGGCTGGAGCGGGTCGAGTCCGCGGGCGCGCTGGTGGAGGCGTCCTGGTTCGCGACCACGCCCGCCGACCGCGAGCGCTTCCGGAAATTCCGGCACACGCTGCCGGAGCTGGTCAACGATACGGTGCGCCGCAGCGGCGCGATGAAGATGAACACGGATTTTGCCGTCCCGCTGGCGGCCAATCGCGAGATGCTGGCCAGCTATCGGCGGGTGCTGGAACGCGAGTTTCCCGGGCGATACGTCATCTTCGGACATATCGGCGACGCCCATGTGCACGTGAACCTGTTCAGCGACCCCGCGGATCCGGCTCGCGCCACCGCCGTGCTCAAGGAGCTGGCCCGCCGCGCGGTCGAGTTGGGCGGTACGGTATCGGCGGAGCACGGCGTGGGCAAGCGCAAGGCGCACCTGCTCGAGCTGCAATACACCTCCGAGCATTTGGAAGCGATGCGCGCCGTGAAACGGCGGCTCGATCCGGCGGGCATTTTGGGGCGCGGGACGATGTTGACCAGGTAGCGGGCCAACCCGGCCGGTTGGCAGCAGTGACCATGCTACGCTTGGATCGTGGATGTAGAGCGCACGATCGAGTTCATCCTGGAGTCTCAGGCGACGACCGCCGTTCAGATCGGCAAGCTTGCCGAAAACGATGCCCGCATGATGAGGCGCATCGACGGTCTCACCAAGCTCGTCCAAATCGGCATGCGGCAGCTCAACAAGCTGGCCGAGGCGCAGAAGCAGCTCGCTGCCGCGCAGAAGGATCTTGCCGCCGCGCAGAAGGACCTTGCGGCGTCGCAGAAGAAGACGGAGACCACTCTGCGCGCGTTCATCGATAGCATGAACAAGGGCGGCAACGGCGCCAAAGGCCGTAACGGGCACTAACCGACACTTGCGCTTATGCTCTCCTGGCTGGTCGCCGGCGTCGGCGACATCTCCCGCAAACGCGTCCTGCCCGCGATCCTGGCAGAGCCCAACAGCACCCTGGCCGGCATCGTCACCCGCGACCCGGCAAAAGCGGAGGCCTATGGCGTGCCTGGATTCCTCACGCTCGAAGAGGCGTTGAGGCAGACCGATGCGCAGGCGGTGTACATCGCTACGCCGGTTTTCCTGCACGCGCCGCAGAGCATCGAAGCGCTGCGGGCCGGCCGCCACGTGCTTTGCGAGAAGCCCATGGCGCTCCATTACGAGGAAGCAGAGACCATGTTGCGCGCGGCCGACGAGACCGGGCGCACGCTGGCTATCGCCTATTACCGCCGGAAATATCCGAAGGTGGAGCGGGCCCGCCAATTGATTGAGGCAGGCGCGATCGGCCGGCCGGTTTTCGCCGAGGCGACGGCGCATGACTGGTACAATCCGCTCGGCACGCCAAGGGAGTGGCTGGCCGACCCGGCGCTCAGCGGAGGCGGCCCGCTGCGCGACATCGGCTCGCACCGCATCGACCTGATGAACTACCTGTTCGGCCGCCCGACGCGAGCCACGGTCTACAGCTCCAACCTGGTTCATTCGTTCGCGGTGGAAGACAACGCCACCGCGCTCATCGAGTACGATTCCGGGGTCCGCGGGGTGGTCGACGTGCGGTGGCACTCTCGCGTCACGCGCGACGAGTTCCGGATTCGCGGCATCCGAGGCGAGCTGGATCTCAGCCCGCTCAACGGCCCGGAGCTCGTTTCGCCCCGCGGCGCGGAGAGCGTGCCCCCGCCTGCCAACCTGCACCTCCCTTGCATCGCGGACTTTGTGTATGCGGTCACGCGGTCGGTCCCTCCGGCATGCCCGGCAGCCGCCGGCCTGCTGACGGAATGGGTTATGGATCAGCCTGCGTCTAATGGCCGGTCGTGATGTGGATTGCGGTGTATGCCAGCCAGGCGATGGTCGCCGAAGCCGGGATGGTGAGCACCCATGCCCACACGATGTTGGTCGCGATGCCCCAGCGCACGGCTTTGAGGCGCTGGATGCTTCCCACGCCGGCGATTGCACCCGCGATGGCGTGGGTGGTCGATACCGGCGTCCCCAGGTAAGTGGAAAGCAGCACGCTGGCTGCGGCGCCGGTCTCGGCGCAGAATCCGCTGCGGGGTTTGAGGCGCGTCAGCCGGCTGCCCATGGTGCGCACAATGCGCCAACCGCCGCTCAGAGTGCCCAGCGCGATGGCCGCGTGACAGGCAAAGAGCACCCAGATGGGAACCTCGAAGTTCCGAATGTAGTTCGAGGCGAAGAGCACGCCGGTCACGATGCCCATGGTTTTCTGCGCATCGTTCGAACCATGTGACAGGCTAAAGGCGGCCGCGGAGAGGAGTTGCAGCCTGCGGAAGTAGCGGTCCATTTTCGATGGAGTCGAATTGCGGAACAGCCAATAAACCACGACCATGAGCACGTACGCCGAGACGAGCCCGATCAAGGGCGCGCCCACGATCATTTTCAGCGTGAACGGCCATTCACCTTTCGGCCCGAGGTTCAGCGCTTCCAGCGTATGCCCGAACCCACGCATCAGGGTCACCCGGGCCATGGCCGCTCCCGCATATCCTCCGATCAACGCGTGCGAAGAACTGGTCGGAAGACCCAGCCACCAAGTGATCAGGTCCCAAATGATCGCGCCCATCAGGCCGGCCATAATTACCCACGGTGTGACGAGGGCGAGGTCGACGAAGCCTTTGCCGATGGTCTTCGCCACAGCGGTGCCGAACAGAAACACCGCCACGAAATTGAAGAAGGCCGCCCAAGCGACCGCCTGAAACGGGGTCAGGACGCGCGTGGCCACGATGGTCGCGATCGAGTTTGCGGCGTCGTGAAAGCCGTTGATGTAATCGAAGAGCAGGGCGATGCCGATGATGAGTACCGTAAGCGCGAGAATCGACATGCTAGCTGTTCTTTACAACCACGTTCTGCAGCATGTCCGCCACATCCTCGCAGGCGTCGATCGTTTCCTCGAAGAAGTCGTAGACCTCCTTCAGCTTGATCAGCGCAATCGCGTCCTTCTCTTTGTGAAACAGATCGACCACCGCGCTGCGCCCGATCAGGTCGGCCTCGTTTTCCAGGCGGTTGATTTCGATGCAATGCTCGAGGATGGGGCCGTTCTTCTCCAGAGCGACAAAGGCTGCTTTCATCTCGGTGGCACACCGGGCCACGATCTCCGACAGGGTGACCATGGTTGCCGGAATCGGCTCGATGCCGTAGGAGACGATGCGGTGCACGGTATCTTCGATGCCGTCGAGCACGTTGTCGAGCGCGGAGGAAATCTGGTGAATGTCCTCCGGATCGAGCGGAGTGATGAAGGTAGAGTTGAGGCGCTGGAACAGCTCGTGAATCACCTCGTCGCCTTTATGCTCCAGCACGTTGATTTCGGTGGCCGTGGCGGACATCCGCGCGTTACCGGTGCGAACTCCCTCCAACTGCAAGCGCGACGCCTCCGAAATGATGTCCACCTGTTTGAGAAACAGGTTGTAGAACTTCTCTTCGCGGGGTAACAGTCTCATATTGAGGGTGTTGCAAGAGAGAAGCTCATGGTAACCGCTGGCAGGGGGATGGTCAACCGAAGATTACGGTTCGGTAACGATGGGAAAGAGCTCTTCCACCGATGCTTCCTTCTGCTCTTCGCCATCCAACTTCAGGTAGCGCGTATCAAGCAGGCGGCCGGTATCGACGTTGCCCATCGCGGAGAGGATGTTCTCCTTGAGGTGCGGGTATTCGTGCTCCAGTTCGGCGAACAGGCCGCGCAGGGATCGGCGGACGGTTCCCGTGCGTTGAGAACATCCGCAGGGCACTACCGGCACTCCGCGGGCCTCGGCGTAAGCGCGCGTGATGTCTTCGGTCACGAACACCAGCGGCCGGATCAGGCGGTACTCTTTGTCGCGCGAATGCGTGACCGGCGGCAGGGCGCTGAGCTTTCCGGTGAACAGGGTGTTGCGCAGCAGGGCTTCGCAAAAGTCGTCGGCGGTGTGGCCGAAGGCGATCACGTTGGCGCTCAGGCCGTGCGCGATCTCGTAGACGGCGCGGCGGCGGTACCGGCTGCAGAGATCGCATCCGTGATCGGGCTGGTCTTCCAGGAGTTTGAGGGAGGGGGTGTCGCGGAAGTAGGTCCAGGCCACGCCGCGCTGCTTGAGGTATTCGCCCAGGGGCTCGATGGGCCGAAGGAACTTGCCCTGCTCGACCGTGAACGCGCAGACGCTGAATTCGATCGGCGCACGTTTTTGCAGCAGCAGCAGAGCTTCCAGCAGGGTGGCAGAGTCCTTGCCGCCGGAGAGCGCCACGGCCACACGATCGCCGTCGCGAATCATTTTGAAGCG
>DATJYW010000460.1:0-5476 GCA_035499435.1 Candidatus Acidiferrales bacterium
ACGTCGTCGATCGCCACCGCCACGTCCGCATGGAACGGATTCGGTTTCTGGAAACTGTCCGAAGCGTACAGAAAAATCGGGTTCTTCTTCAGGAACGGCACATCCGGGCAGAAGAACGGCACCGTCACCATGTACGCCGAGTCCTGCACCAGGATCGCCGTGTACCGGTGGTCCGGGTGATAGTCGTTCGGCCGGTTGCTGATCACGATGTCCGCGTTCCACTCCCGGATCAGCCGGGTAAACGTCCGCCGGTTCTCGATCGTCGGCAGAATCTCGCCGTCGTGGATGTCCAGCACCTCCGTCGTGACTCCCAGCCGCCGGGCCACCTCCAACACTTCTTTCTTGCGCCGCTGCGCCAGCGGTCCCCCGGCCATCTGCCAGTGTCCGATATCGCCGTTCGTCGCGGCGACAAACTTCACGTGATTCCCTGCCTTGGCCCACTTCATCGCGACACCCGCACCGCGATATTCCGCGTCATCCGGATGTGCCCCGAAGACAATAATGTTGAGCGCCTGCGCCTGGAGGGCGGCCGCCGAAAACCAAACGAGAAGCAGTGTTTTCATGGTGTGCAGACTACCACCCGGCCTGGCTCTCCGCAATGTGGGGCGGACGATCGCCTTTGCCGCTATCTCCACACCTGAATCAGGTTGCTGTACTCGTCGGTCCACACCGGTCCGTGCTTGACCGGTGCGGGATCGGCGCGCCGCCGCAGTGTCTCGGGAATCGCGTCGGAGTTCGATACCACGACCCAGTCCGCGCCCAGAACCTGCTGCTCGGGATCGGCCGGGCTCGCAATCCACACCGCCTTCTTTTGTAGCGTGGCGGCCACGGATTCCAGCACCGGCCGCAGGTCGAGATACCGGTTCGTAACGTGGATGGCCACGACGCCGCGTCCCCGAAGCCGCGCAAAGTAAGCCTGGAATGCCTCGCGGGTCAGCAGGTGAACCGGGATGGCATCGTCGGAGAATGCGTCCAAAACGATCACGTCGAAGCTCCCCGGAGGCTCCTGCTCCAGCCGCAGCCTGCCGTCGCCCTGCACCACGCTGACCTCCGCCGCGGAATCGGCCACAAAGCGGAACTGCTTCGCCGCTGCTTCGATAACAGCAGGGTTGATCTCGTAGAACCGGAAGAGGTCGCCCTTTCGTCCGTAGGCCGCCAGCGTCCCGGCGCCCAGCCCGACCATCGCGACGCGGCGGTTCGTGTCGCCCTGCCCGCCCAGCAAGAGTCCGATGCCGGATTGCATCCCGTAGTACGCCGTCGGAATGCGGCTGCGCGCCGGCGCGAGGAACTGCGCGCCGTGGATGGTGCGGCCGCTGTAAAGCGTTCGCACCGCTCGCTCGCCCTCGCCGCTGTCGCGGATCTGCAGTGCCCCGTAGAAGTTCCGTCCGGCGGCCACCCGCGTCGCCCCGTTTTGGAAACTCGACGCCACGACCAGGGCCGCGATCGACAGAGTCCCCAGCCGGATCAGTCGCCCGCGCGAGGTGACTCCATAGATCAGCACCATCGACAGCAGCATCGTGGCCGCGATCGCCACCGGCAGTTCCAGGTAGGAATTGAACATCGCCGGCGCGGCCACCGCAACAAAAATCCCGCCCAGCGCGCCGCCCGTCGCGGCCATCAGATAGAAGAAGGGCAGGTCGCGGCGGGAAGGCGGTCGCGTGCGCGCCAGTTCCCCATGGCAAAACAGGCACAGAACGAATAGCGCCCCCAACAGAATCAGGATGTCCACCCGCAGGTCCGTAACCGTGCCGGCCAACCCGATGCGCGAGCCAATCGCGACCCAGCACGCCGGCAGCAGCCAGCGGAACCACGCCGGCCGGTAGAATCCGTCCGACGCGAAGCACAGGACAAAGCTGAGCAGATACAGCGCCAGTGGCAGCACCCACAGCAGCGGTATGGCCGCAACTTCCTGGCTGAGGTAGTTGGCCACCGCGAGCCACAGTGCCGACGCCGTAGCGCTGAGCGCGATCCAGAGCGTTGGCCGGAGAGTATCGGCGCCCGCCGTGCCGGGTTCCTCCTCCGGCCTCCACCCGCGGTTCGAGACAACCCCGATACCTGACAGCGCCACGAAGATCAGGTACCCCGCCGACCACCAGCGCAACTGCGTCGAAGTCGCCAGGCCGGGCTCGATCGCCAGCGGGTACGAAAGCAGCGCGAGCACGCACGCACTGTTGGAGACGGCGAACAACCAGTAAGGAAGCTGTACCGCGCGTTTCTCCGAGTGCCAGCATTGCACCAGGGTGGTCGTCGTGGAGAGCATGAAGAACGGCAGGCCGGCGGACGCAGCCAGTATCCCGGGAATCGCCAGCACCGGACTTCCAAAGACCCATTCGGCGGGCGCGCGCACGGGCAGCACTAGCAAACTCGCCGCCAGCAGGCCGAGATGAACCGCCGTCCGGACCGCGGGGCTCGCGTACCGCGTGATCCAGAACGAGTACAGGTATCCCAGGAGCAGCACGACCTGGAAGAGCATCATGCACGTGACCCACACCCCAGCAGACCCGCCGAATCGCGGCAGCAGAGCCTTCGCCATGATGGGCTGGATCAGGAACAACAGCGCCGCACTCCACGCGATGGTGAGCGGGCCGTACAGCCGTCGAATGGGCATGGGGAAACCAACGGCATAGTATCAGGTCTCCCCGGGGATTCACATCGTGCGCGGGCGGCGGCTGGCGATCGCCCGCCCACCACTACACCGCCGCCATCGCCCGCCGCGGCTCGAACGTGTACCCGAACCCCCGCACCGAGTGAATCAGCACCGGATTGGCCGGATCTTTCTCCACCTTCTGCCGCAGGCGCAGAACATAGACATCCACGGCGCGGTCGGTGATCGCCCGGTCCTGGCCCCACACGGCGTTCAGAAGCTGCTCGCGGCTGAACACCACCCCCGGCCGGCTCATCAGGAACTCCAGCAGCCGGAACTCCGTCGCCGTCAGCGATAGCGGCTGCCCGTCGAGCCGCACCTGGCAGCTCGTGCGGTCCAGTTCCACGCCGCCTGCCTCCAGAATTCGCGCCGGCGCCGCCTGGTTGCGGAACTGCAGCTTGATGCGCGCGATCAGCTCGCGCACGAAGAACGGTTTCACCACGTAGTCGTTCGCGCCCAGTTCCAGGCCCACGATGCGGTCCGTCTCGCTGGCGCGCGCCGTCAGAAAGATCACCGGCGTCTGCGCCAGGTCCGGGTCTTTGCGGATTCCTTTGCAGATGTCGAGACCGTCGGAATCGGGAAGCATGATGTCCAGCAGAATCAGGTCGGGCCTCACCTGCCGGCACAGCTCCAGGGCGCCGCGGCCGGTCTGCAATCCGGTAAGCGTAAAGCCTTCTTTCTCCAGGTTGTACTTTAAGAGCGAATAAAGATCGACGTCGTCTTCGATGAGGAGAATCTTTTTCATCAGGAACAACGTAACAGCGGTCCGGTTACGGGATAGTTAAGATGCTGTGAATTCGGGATTAAGCGCCGCCCCGTCCAACTCGGCGGGCTGCACCGGAAGTGTGAAATAGAACGTCGAGCCCCGCCCGACGGTGCTTTCCACACGTGTCGTTCCGCCGTGCGCCGCCACCAGGTGCTTGACGATCGAAAGCCCCAGCCCCGTCCCGCCAAGCTCGCGCGACCGCGCCTTGTCCACACGGTAGAAACGCTCGAAGAGCCGCGGCAAATCCTCCCCCGGAATCCCGATCCCCGTGTCGCGCACGAAAAACTCGATCATGCCGTTCGCTTCGTGCGCGCCCACCGTAATCTCGCCGCCCGAGGGTGTGTACTTGATCGCGTTATCCAGCAGATTGCTCATCACCTGCGAAACCGCCTCGTTATCGCACCACACCACCGCATTGTCCGGAGCAGGCTCCGCGCGCAGCCGGAGGTCGGTCTTCTCCGCAATCGGCCGCACCACCTCCAGCGCGTCGTGAATCAGGCTGTTCGCCAGCCGCGGCTCAAATTCGAATTTCTTGCGCTTCTGTTCGATCCGCGACAGCGTCAGCAGGTCCTCGGTCAGGCGCGCCAGGCGTTCGGCATTGTGCCGGATGATGCCGAGAAAGCGCATGTTGTGCTCCGGATCGTGGAGCGCGCCGTCGATCAGCGTCTCCGTGTACCCCTGGATCGAAGCCAGCGGCGTTCGCAGCTCGTGCGAAACGTTGATCACGAAATCCTTTCGGATGCGCTCCACTCTCTCCAGTTCCGCATGCTCGCGCTGCAACTGCGAAACCGTCTTTTGCAGTTTCTCCGCCGTCTCGTTCAACGTGCTCGCAAGCTGTCCGAACTCGCTCGATCCGCCCTGTGACAGGCGCGCCCGGAAGTTGCCGCGCGCCAGTTCGCCCGCGTGCGCCATGATCTGCGCCAGCCGCCGCGAAATCAGCCGCGCCAGAATCGCCGCGATCAGGATCGCCGGCAGGAACGCCACCGCCGTGCTAACCAGAAGCTTGCGGCGGATCAGGCCCACCTGCCGGTCGATTTCGGAGAGTGGCACGGCGATGCGGATCGCCGCTGCGCCGTCCGCGCTGCGCACCGCCACGTACAGGAAAGGATCGCCCAGAGTCGCGCTCAACCGGCTGTTCGATCCCACGCCGTGCGCAAAGGCGTCCACCACCTCGGGACGCGTGCCGTGGTTCTCCATCTGCGCGGCGTTGGCCTCCGAATCCACCAGTACCTTGCCGTCGGCGCGAATGATCGTGATCCGTCCCCCCGCGGCAGCCGCCATCCGTTTCGCCGGGGCCGCGTCCAGGCTCTCCGCTGCCGGCAGCGACAGCGCCAGCATCCGGCACTTGCCGGCCAACTGGTCCTTCAGATTCTGCAGATAGTTCTCCCTGGCCACGCCGATCGCGAAATAATCCACCGCGGCCAGCGCCCCTAGCAGCAGGCCCAGCACGCCCGCAATCAGCTTGAGAAAGATCTTCCCGGTCATGTCGCTTCTTCGAACCGGTACCCGAACCCGCGCACCGTGGTCAGGTACTTCGGCGAGTCGGGCTGTTCCTCGATCTGTTCGCGCAGCCGGCGCACGTGAACATCCACCGTTCTCGGTGTCACATACCGCTGGTGCCCCCACACCGATTCCAGAAGTTGATCGCGGCTGTACGCGCGCCCTGGATGGGTGAGGAAGAACTCCAGCAGGTTGAATTCGGTCGAGGTCAGCTCGATCTCCCGGTCGCGCAGAAACACGCGGTGCCCGGTCCGGTCCAGGCGGAACGGCCCGAGATTCAAAGTTGGCGGCTCCGCGTCCATGTCCTCGCGCCGCAGGTGCGCCTTCACCCGCGCAATCAACTCGCGCGGGCTGAAAGGCTTGGTCATGTAATCGTCGCCGCCGATCTCCAGCCCCAGCACCCGATCCACCTCGTCGGACCGTGCCGTAAGAAATAGCACCGGCGTCCGCCCCAGCACCTGCGATTGCCGGATCTGCCGGCACAGCTCGAACCCGTCCACATCCGGCAGCATCACGTCCAGCAAAATCAAATCCGGCTTCGATTGTTCCAGCGCGCGCAGCGTGCC
>DATJYW010000461.1:0-11995 GCA_035499435.1 Candidatus Acidiferrales bacterium
GGGGGATGTGGGCGGGATTTGACAATCCCGTGTCAAACCCCGTAAGCTAAGTATTTTGCAGACTGAGAGCATAGCTGGAGAAGTGTGTGTCAATGAAGACTGAGTTCCCTTCCAAGAACGGGATTGCGCGCCAGTGGCATGTGATCGATGCCCAGGATGTGGTTCTGGGCAAGCTGGCCAGCAGGGCAGCCATGCTGCTGATGGGCAAGACCAAGCCCTCGTACACCCCGTTCCTGGATACCGGCGATCACGTGATCGTCATCAACGCGGCCAAGATCAAGGTTACGGGCCGCAAGGAAAGCGATAAGATGTACCGCCATTTCACGGGATATCCCGGCGGGCTGGTGGAGAAGAGCTTGAAGCGGGTGCGGGAGGAAAAGCCCGTCCGCCTGGTGGAAGACGCGATTTTCGGCATGCTTCCGAAGACCAAGCTCGGCAAACAGATGTACCGGAAACTAAAGGTCTATGCGGGTGACCGGCATCCGCACGCGGCACAGAAACCGGCCGCGCTGGCCGTGAAATAGGAGTTCAGATTTAGTGGCAGCAACGATGGTGCAGTATTTGGGTACGGGCCGCCGCAAGACTTCGGTGGCTCGCGTGTTCTTGAGGCCCGGAAAGGGCGAGATCGAGGTCAATGGCCGCGCATTCGAGAATTTCTTTCCCACGGAGAGCGCGCGCGCCACGGTGCGCCAGCCGTTGCTGGCGACGGAGACCCTGGAGAAGTTCGATCTCGTGATTCTCACCGGCGGCGGCGGCGTCGCCGGACAGGCGGGCGCGGCCCGTCTGGGAATCTCCCGGGCGCTGGTGGAGTTTAACGCGGAACTTCGCGGAAGGTTGAAGAAGCTCGGTTATCTCACGCGCGACCCCCGCGCGCATGAGCGTAAGAAGTACGGTCAGAAGGGCGCCCGCAAGCGGTTCCAGTTCTCCAAACGTTAGTCCCGGCGGAGCCGGGGAGGCAATGCTGGATCGCCTCCCGGCGCTGCAATGTTTCAACCCAACTTAGCCGGTCTCGCTCCGGCGCGCGCAAATCTCGCTTTGGACCGCGCGCAGCCGGCAGCGCAGGACCATTTGACCAGGAGGCATTTTGCCTGCGATATCGATGAAGGAATTGCTCGAAGCGGGCGTTCACTTCGGGCACCAGACCAAGCGCTGGAATCCGAAAATGAAGGAATACATTTTCGGCGAACGTAACGGAATCTACATTATCGACCTGCAGAAGACCCTGAAGATGTTCAAGGACGCCGCACGCTTCGTCGGCGAAATGGCGGCTCAGGGCAAGAACGTGCTGTTTGTGGGCACCAAGCGCCAGGCGCAGGAGGCCATTGCCGAAGAGGCCGGCCGCTGTGCGATGTTTTATGTCAACCAGCGCTGGCTGGGCGGACTGCTGACCAACATGGCCACGGTGCAGAAGTCGATCAAGCGGCTGAAGGAACTGGAAGGCATGGCGTCGGTCGAGGGCGGATATGCCGGCCGGCCGAAGAAGGAAATCATCCGGCTGGAGCGCGAGCGCAAGCACCTGGAGCAGAATCTCTCGGGCATCAAGGACATGCCGGGCCTGCCCGACATCCTGTTTGTGATCGACTCCAACAAGGAAGCCATCGCGGTGAAGGAAGCCCGCCGGCTGGGGATCCCGGTGGTTGCGATTGTCGATACCAACTGCGATCCCGACGAAGTCGATTGGGTGATTCCAGGCAACGACGACGCGCTGCGCGCCATCCGCCTGTTCGCCAGCAAGATTGCCGACTCCGTGATCGAGGGCCGGGCGCTGGCTACCGAGACCGAGTTTGCCGCCGACAAGATCGTGAGCGACGAAACTCCGGCCGAAGAAGGCATGATGGAATACACCGAGTACGTGGATCCCAAGTATGCCGAGAAGATCATGGCGGAGAGCTTGAGCATGGCCGAAGAGCCGCAGGCACAGCCGCGCAAGGGTCCCGCGTCCGAGACGGCGGAAGTTGCCGCGCCGGAACCGGCAGCCACGGAAGGCTAGTTTTTGTGGGGCGGGTTTGCGACCCGCCCCGTTCATTTGCAAGGAAACCGAATTCATATGGCGGAAATCACCGCAACCTTAGTCAAGGATCTCCGCGAGCGCACAGGCGCGGGGATGATGGAATGCAAGAGCGCCCTGGTGGAAGCCAAGGGCGACATGGAAGAGGCAATCGTCGTACTGCGCAAGCGCGGGATTGCCTCGGCCCACAAGAAGGCTTCGCGCGCGACCAAGCAGGGCCTGATCGGGACCTACATTCATCACGGCGGGCAGCTCGGCGTGATGGTCGAGGTCAACTGCGAGAGCGACTTCGTAGCTCGCACCGACGATTTCAAGGAGCTGGTCCACGACATCGCGATGCACGTGGCCGCGGCAGATCCGAAGTTCATCCGCAAGGAAGACGTTACCCAGGATGTGCTCGATCAAGAGAAGGACATCCAGCGGGCCCGGGCGCTGGGCGAAGGCAAGCCCGAGAAGATGGTGGACAAGATCGTCGAAGGCCGCTTGAACAAGTTTTACGAGGAAATCTGTCTCCTCGAGCAGCCGTTCGTCAAGGAAGCCACGCTCACGGTGGGGCAGCTCGTCAAGACGAAGATCGCCAAGCTGGGGGAGAACATCTCCGTGGCGCGCTTCACGCGGTTCAAAGTGGGCGATTCCCAGGGGGCGGACGCGGGCGACAGCACTGCTTCTTAATAGATGGTGGCTTATAAGCGCATCCTGCTAAAGCTGAGCGGCGAGGTGATGGCCGGCGCCGCGGGCTTCGGGATCGACGCCGAGCGCGTCAAAACGCTCGGCCGCGAGATCGCCGATGTCGCCGCGTCCGGCGTGCAGATCGGGGTGGTGGTGGGCGGAGGCAACATCTTCCGCGGGATCGCGCTGGCCGCGCGCAACATGGACCGGGTGACCGGCGACCACATGGGCATGCTGGCCACGGTGATCAATTCGCTGGCTCTGTGCGATGCTCTGGAGCAGATGGGCATCCCGACCCGGGTGATGAGCGCCATCGAGATGCACCAGGTGGCCGAGCCCTATATCCGGCGCCGGGCCATCCGGCACCTGGAGAAGGGCCGCATCGTGGTGTTTGCCGCGGGGACGTCCAACCCGTACTTCTCCACGGACACGGCGGCCACGCTGCGCGCCCTGGAAATCAAGGCCGAAGTGATCGCCAAGGCCACGCGTGTGGACGGTGTGTACGACAGGGACCCGCTCAAGTATCCCGATGCCGCGATGTATCGCGAGATCAGCTACACGGACGTGCTCACCAAGGGGCTCGGGGTCATGGACTCGACCTCGATCGCGATGTGCCGGGACAACAAGCTCCCGATACTTGTTTTCAATTTGAATACGACAGGAAATATAATGCGAATGTCGATGGGCGAGCCCGTCGGCACGGTGATTCGTTAACTCCCACCGGAGACACTGCCATGAAGCCTGAACAGCACGAAGCAGTAGCCACAAACACCTTTGGCTCGGTGAAGGAAGTCGAAGCCAACATCAGGGCGCGAATGGAGAAGGCGATGAGCGACATGCAGCACGAAATGGCCGCCATCCGCACGGGCCGGGCCTCGCTCGGGATTCTGGACCACATCCGCGTCGATTACTACGGTACTCCGACGCCGCTGAACCAGGTTGCGAACCTGCACGTTCCCGAGCCGAGCCTGATCACCATCCAGCCCTGGGACGTGTCGCAGATCGGCCCGATCGAGAAGGCCATCCGGATCAGCGACCTCGGCCTCAATCCGGCCAACGACGGCAAGACGATCCGCCTGCCGATCCCGCCGCTCACCGAGGAGCGCCGCAAGGAGATAGTCAAGAAGCTGCACGCCGGAGCGGAACATCACCGCGTGAGCGTGCGCAACGTGCGGCGCGACGGCAACGAGGCCGTGAAGAAACTTCTCAAGGACAAAAAGATCACCGAGGACGAGGACAAGAAGGCGCACGACGAAATCCAGAAGATGACGGATGCGTACATGGGCAAGATCGACGCCGCGGTGAAGACCAAAGAGAAAGAGATTCTGGAGATCAAGTAGACCGCTGGGGCAGGCCTCCGGCCTGCCCAGGCGCTGGGCAGGCCGGAAACCTGCCCCACAAGCATGCCCGAACCCCACGCCTGGTATACGCTCCGCGTCCCCGCCTCCAGCGCCAACCTGGGGCCGGGGTTCGACGCGCTCGGCCTGGCGCTGGGCGTGTATCTCACTTGCCGTTTCCGCCGCGCCGAGACCCTACACATCTGCGCAGAGGGGCGCGACGCCGCGAGCATTCCGACCACCAGCGAAAACATGATCTGGCAGACCGCGCAGGCCGTGGCCCGCGATCATGGACTGAAGATGCCGCCGATCGAGCTGCACCTGCACAACGAGATTCCGCTGGGGAAGGGAATGGGCTCGAGCGCGGCCGCACTGACGGCGGGGGTTGTGATCGCCGACGAACTCCTGGGACTGAACTGGAAGCCTTTGCGCATTCTCGACGAGGCGGCGCGGCTCGAAGGCCATCCCGACAACGTCGCGCCGTGCACGCTCGGCTCGATCTGCGCCAGCGCTATCGATTCCGGGGGCGTGACGCGGGCCATCCGCATCCCGCTGCCGCAGAGTTTCGGGCTGGCGATCGTGGTGCCGGATTTCGACTTGCCGACGGTGAAGGCGCGCGCGGTTTTGCCGAGCGGATACAGCCGGGAAGACGCCGTGTTCAACGTGCAGCGGGCGTCGCTGCTGATCGCGGCGCTGGCCACGGGCACGACGTCCGCTTTTCCGGCAACGGTGGAGGACCGCTTTCACCAGCCCTACCGGGAAGCGCTGGTTCCCGGGCTGCACGAGATTCTCCGGCTGCGCGCTCCCGGCCTGCTGGGCTGCTGCCTGAGCGGCGCCGGCCCGTCGATTCTGGTGTTCTTCGAGCGCGGCCACGAGCCGGTGTGCGACCTGGTCCGGCAGATTTTCCGCCTGCACGGGCACGAATCGGAGACGCTGTTCTGCACGATTCCGGAGCAGGGGTTCGAACTCAAGCGCGAGTCTCTACCCTCCCAAGGCCTCGAGTAGCTCGCGAAAGCGGCGCCGGCTTACTTCCAGGCGCTCGCCATTTTTCAGACGCACTTCGCCGGACCCGCCGGGCATGGGATACACCTCCGCCACGGCGCTCAGACTCACCAGCGCCGCGCGCGAGATGCGGAAGAAGCGCGCCGGGTCCAGGCGCTGCTCGAGGTCGTTGAGAGTCGGATCCATCCAGTAGTTGGCGCCATCGGCCACCAGTTTGGTGAGGCCGTCTTCGCTGGCGAAGTACAGGACGCGGGACTCGCCTACCACGGTGTAGTGGGACGCGCTTCTCACCAGAAATCTCAGGGGTCGCAAGGGCGGGGCGCCGGGGACCGAGGCGGCGGCTGCGCCGGCCGCTCCGCGCACCCGATCGAGCGCGCTGGCCAGGCGGGCGCGGCTGATCGGCTTGAGCAGATAATCCACGGCGTTCAGCTCGAACGCGTCCACGGCGTACTGATCGAAGGCCGTGCAGAAGATGATGTGCGGGCGCGGCTCGGGCAGACACGCCGCCACGTCGATCCCGGTGGAGCCGGGCATCTGGATATCGAGCAGCAGGAGATCGGGCTTCAGCTCGCCGGCCATCTCCATCGCCTGTATGCCGGTCTCGGCTTCGCCGGCGATCTCGACGTCAGAGTGCGCCGCCAGCAATTGCCTCAGACGCGCGCGCGCCGGCGCTTCGTCATCGGCGATCAAGGCCCGTATCATGTCGCCACCCGCTTCCGGGGAATCCGCAGCCGCACCACCGCGCCGCCCGGCTCGTTGTCGCAGGTCAGGTGCGCGGAACTGCCATAGTAACCCGACAAGCGGTCCGCGATGTTGCGCAGGCCGTGAACGGGGGCCAGGGGCTGGGGGCCAGGGGCCGGGGGCCGGGGGCCGGGGGGGAAGCCGGGGCCGTTGTCGCGGACCTCTACTACGAGGGAGTCGCCGTCCAACGATGCGATCACCGATACGCGGCCGATGCCCTCGACGTTTGACGTTCCGTGCTTGATGGCGTTCTCTACCAGCGGCTGTACGCACATCGCCGGCACCGACACAGCGCCTGCCGCGGGTTCCACGGCAATCTCTACCGCCAGGCGGTCACCGAAGCGCGCCTGCTCGACACGCAGGTAGGCGGTGACGAATTCGATCTCCTCGTCGAGGCGCACCCACTCCGTCCCGGCTTTGCGCAGGGTGTAGCGGAAGACCTCGGCCAGGTGTTCCACAGTATCCTCGGCCGCCGCGGCGTTGATGTGGATCAGGCCTGCGATCGCGTTCAGCGCGTTGAAGAGAAAGTGCGGGTTAATCTGGGCCCGCAGCGCCTTGAGCTCCGCGCGGTCGGCGAGCACGCGAAGGTGGCGCTCGCGCTCCCGGTAGCGCACGTTCTCCAGCACCACGCCGAGGGTCCGGGCCAGCGATTGCAGGAGGTGCCGGTCGTCGCTGAGATACGGCATGCCGTTGCGGCGCGGTCCCAGCCAGAGCCAGCCGTGCCCGCCGACATCGGCGGCGATTTCGGCGGCAGGCGCCCGGGGGGCAGCGAGGTCCGCGGCGGCCTTGGCTTCGAAGATCTCTTCGAGCACCGCGGCCGCGCGCACACTCAACTCCTGCTCGGTCTCCGCCGCCTGTACGGCTGCCGCGAACCGTCGCTCCGCTTCGGCCGCGGTGAAGCGCCTGCGGAGCCACTTGCGATCCACCGCGGCCGAGATTCGCGCGTAGAGCCACGGCGCCGTCAGCCACAACACCGCGAACAGGGCCTGTACGGCTGTCGAGGGACGCAGGAGGAACAAGAAGAAGATCGAAAAGACCACGAGCCCCGCCGCAAAGTACGCGCCGCGCCGCAGCAGCACGTCGAAAAACACGAGGCGCTCCTTGTAGTAGAGCGTTACACAGAAGACGGCCAGCAACAGATAGTCCGGCGCCAGCCCGAAAATGGGGCTGGGCAGCCAGATGCTGGCCGCGGCGCTGGCCGCGATCAGGCCGAGCAGCACGCGCATCCACAGCCTGTAATTGGGATCGCTCTCGCTGCGAAGCGCGGCGATACCGCAAGCGGTCGCCGCGACCAGCACCACGGCGGGCGCGGCCTCAAGCCGGTCGGCCCAACCCGGCGGAAGTATCCCGGCATCCGCGGCCGCCATTGCGACCGCGACTGCGCCACCGACCGCGTAGGATGCGCGCGGCATGTTGGGCCACGCCAGGTGCAGCAGCAGCGGGGGGAGCATTCCCGTGATCAGGTCCAGCAACGGGGCCACCCATACGAGTCTCTGGTCGACCTGCTGCGCGAGATTCAGAACGAACGCCGCGGCGCAGACCAGCGTAAATACGGGAAAGACACCGCGCGCGCCGGGGGGGACAGGCTGAAGCCTGTCCCACAACTGGCGCCAGTAGAACCATGCCAGGGTGGAGAAGGCCAGCGCTCCGAAGGTGAAGGTCAGCAGGGACACGGCCCAGGCCAGACTGTATCCAAGGGTCGTCATGGCGCGTTCTGTACCGGCTTTCCCGTGACGGTCTTCAGCACCTGAAGAATCGCCTTGTAATTGTTCTTGTCGGCTTCCAGCAGCACTGCGCCGGGTTTGCCGTCATCGGTTTTGAATTCGATGCCCACGAAATGCGCCGTGCTTTTGTGCAGGATTCCGAAGAGGGCGAGCGGCGTTGCCACGACGCTGAGCGCCACCATGTCGGCGACCCGCCGGTGGGCCTCCTGGCCGTAGCTCAGCGCCGTCACCTGCTCGGGCTTGAGGCGCACGGTCACGCGGGGCCCGATCTGCAGGGTGATCAGGCCGCTGCCCACGGTGAGCGTGGTATTCCAATCGAACGGATTGACCTTCGCCTCGACGGTGCCTCCGCCGTAACGGATTTTGTTCCACGAGTTGCCGTCGCCCCATGAAACAGCGGGCGCCGCGACTGCCAGAATCGTCACCCATGCGACGGCTGTACGCATTTGCGCCTTCAGTATAGGAAAGGGCGCCCGGGCGCGGCCAACCGTTTCCGGTGAGCGGCTGTAAGGCCGGATGAGCGGCAACCAGCCGCCCATCGCGCGATTCCGCCGGTCATCGGAAAGGGGTGGCGGCCGGAAATGACTACCTTTAACATCACATCAACAGTTATTCATGCTAGGAGTGATACAGATGAAATCAGCTCCGATACTACTGCTGGCTGCGTTTGCCGCGTCCGCGCAGAACAGCGATCTCGGGTTGCTCGCCGGGATCTCCGGGCCCAGCTCGCAAACGATCACGGGCACGCAGGTCAAGATCTCGGGCAGTGTCGGCGCCAGCGCCCAGATCAACTATGCCATGCAATTGAAAGAAGTGAGCGCGGGGCGACTGTACCTGGAGCTGCCGCTGCTGATTGGCGCACGGGCGTCGGGGACGAACATCACGCCCGGCACTGTGATCACCGGCTCGGTGCAGACCGGCATATACTTCACGCCGGGCGTGCGCTTCAACTTCACGCTGCACCCGCGGGTGTCCTTTTACGCGATGGGCGGCGTGGGGCTGGCCTCGTTCGACGAAAACCAGACGACGATCAGCAAGGGCACGGTGGCGGTCAATACGGGATGGAGCACCAGCTTCGCCGGCGCATTCGGCGGCGGCCTCGATTTCCGGCTAACCCGGCTGATCAGCCTGCGCGCCGAGCTGCGCGATTTCGTCAGCCGCGCCGGACTCGGCCTCACGGATGGGCGCAATCACCCGGTGTTCGGCTTCGGCATGGGCTTTCACTGGTAGCCCTGGGGGCGGTCAATCGGCCTGTTTGATCGTCAGGGCGGTCACCTGCCGGACCCAGCGCGCTCCACGCTTCTCTCCCGGCGCAATCAACTCGAACAGTCCGTCTTTCTCCGAGAGCGGTTTTCCATCCCGCTTCGTGACTACGTACACCGCCTTCTCCATGAACGACGGGTCGAGCTCAGCCCAGGCGAACACGGCTTTGTAATTGTCGCGCGCGCCCGCGACCAGGTAATACGATGCCGCCGTACTGTGAAACTTCTCTCCAGCCGGCGTATCGATTTTCGCAAGGATATCGGACAGCAGCACGCCTTCAAACGTGACCGAAGTTCCGTGGTCCATTGTTTTGACGGTCTGTTGGGGCAGTTTCGCGAGGTCCGCGGCGGAGAGCGTGGCCGCGCTGCCGCCGACGCCGCGGACGGACAGAGTATTTGCGGGCTGACCAACCGCGACCACCACACAAAAAGCCGAACTCAAGAAGAGTCTCATCACCCGACATTCTATCCGAGAGCCTTCTACCACAGCGCCTCGAACAGCGCCTGCTTCCATTTGCCCACATCGATCGTCCAGCACACACGGGCGAATGGCGCGTCTTTCCAGACGTCGCGATTGCGTTCGTCGCCGGCCACGTTCAGGCGATCCACCACGGTCATTCCACGGGTCAGTTCGCTGGCGGTTTCGATGCGGACGGCGTGCCGGCCGCGCGCGGTGCAAATCGAGGGATCGAGCGCGATCGACATGGCCACGGGGTCGGGCAGGGAAATGCCGGTCTCGCCGGTTTGAGTCCGGTAGGCTTCCATCGCGGTGGAATTGCATTCGATGGCGAATCTCGCCAGCGGCGTGCCAAAAGTCCGCACGTGGGCGATATCGGCGGCGGACAGCACCGATTCGCCGCGGCAGAGGTGCCAGCCCACGAGGTCCACCGGCATTGCGGAGCGCAGGACGATCGATGCGGCTTCGGGATCGCACCAGACGTTGTACTCCGCGGCGGGCGTGACGTTGCCCTCGCAGCACGGGTTTCCACCCATCAACACGCAGCGCGCTACGTTTGCGGCGATCTGCGGCCGGAGTGCGACGGCCAGAGCGACATTGGTCAACGGTCCCAGCGTGATAAGGGTTAAGCCGGGATTCGCCCGGATCGTCTCGATGATCGCGTCCACAGCATGCGCGGGCTCGACTCCGCGGCGCGGCGCGGGATAGCCGTGATCGCCGAGTCCATCGCTTCCGTGAAACCAGTGCGCGCGAACCGCGGGCCGGCACAGGGGCGCTGACGCGCCCGCAAAAACCGGCACCGAAGAGTCGCACAGATCCGCAACGTACAGCGCGTTCTTCGAAGCCTGCTCCACGCCGACATTTCCGGCGACGGTGGTGATCGCGAGCACGCGGACATCCGGCGAGCGCAAGGCCATGATGAGAGCCACCGCATCGTCCGACGCGGTGTCGGTATCGATCAGCAGTGCCCGCTGCATCGCATCAGCTTATCACCTGAATCCGCGGCAGACCCGGCCTGGCCCGGCTCGCGCCTCATGTTCTAATCAGGTGATGAGACCTATCGCGACGGTGCTGTTCGATTGGGACGGCACCCTCTGCGACTCCGGGGCCGCGCTGCACCGGGCCTTCGCCAAGTCGCTGGCGGAGTTCGGCCTGTCCTTCTCATTGGCCGAATACCAGGCGGTTTACACGCCGGCCTGGTATCGCATGTACGAAGCTTTCGGACTGCCGCGCGAATCGTGGAAGCTGGCCGACCAGCGATGGCTGCACCACTACGACGGCGAGGAGCCCCCGCTGCTGCCGGGAGCGGGCACCGTGATGGACCGATGCCGCGACGCCGGACTGCAGATCGGGATCGTCACCGGCGCGAACCGCGACCGTATCCTTCGCGAGTTCCAAAGACTGGGCCTGACCTTTGGGGCGATTGTCTGCCACGAGGACGTGGTTCATCGCAAGCCTCACCCGGAAGGCATCCATCGGGCACTGGCGCAATTGAGCGCCGCGCCCGAGGGTTGCTGCTTTGTGGGAGACGCGCCGGAGGACATCGAGATGGGAAAACGCGCGGGCGTGTTCACCATCGGAGTGGTGAGCGAGTACATCCAGCGCAGACGCATCGAGGCGGCTGCGCCGGACCTTCTGATCGAGCACATCGAGCAGTTGCCAGCCGTGCTCTTCAGGCCACCATCGCAGTAGGCGGTTACTGCGCTTGCGCTCGCGAAATCGAGACGCCGCCGTTGTTGGTGGTGATGTGAATCAGGGGACCGCCGGCGCCGACGTTGAAATCGACCTTGCGCGGCCGGGTCGAGCTGTCCATGGCGAAGGGAAAGTCCGAATGGATGTTGCCCATCCCGGTTTCCGCCTGCACGTGCGCGGAATAAGACGCCGGCATGGAGACTTTCACGCCGCCATTGCGGGTGCTGAGCTCCATCTGGCGGCCGTCATACATGGTGCCGGTGAGTTCCACGTTGATGCCGCCGTTGACGGTGGAGCCGCTGACATCGCCGGCCACGCGCTTGAGGTTCACGCCGCCGTTGTTGACTTCGAAGTGGATCTGCCCGCGCACGTCGGAGATGTTCATGCCGCCGTTGTGGGTCTTCAGGTTCAGGTCGGTAACCTGCGGCACGAAGATTTCGTAACTGACGCTCCACGACGAATTGTTGGCGGATTCCGGCCCCATGGCGCGAACCTGTCCGCCGGAGCCGTCGATCGACACCTGGCTGGCCAGCATGGATGCGGCGGCTTCGGTGTCGGCGGACGCCTCGACGCGCGCGCGCACCAGCACATCGCTGCGCAGCCAGCCCTTGATGCTGGTGCCGCCGTTGCGGCCGGCATCCACGCTCAAGCGCCCGATCGAGGGTAAACTCTGCTCGCGGATGTCGCAGTGGCGGGCGTGGTCGGTATCATAGCCGCCGTTCTGGCAAGTCATTTGTTTTTCGCTGTTGTCGCGCAACTGAGCGAGTGAAGGAACGCTTGCGGTGGTTACGGCCAGTCCGATCCACGCCGCGCCCATAAGTGCCGATCTCATCGAATCCTCCTTTGCCGGACCGGAACCCGCGGCCGGTGATTGCCGGGTGCGCCGCGCGTTTCGCCGTCGGTTATCCTACCGGCGGGGCCGAAAAAGGTTACAGCGATATGCGCGAAAATGAGTCTTCAGACAAGATATGCGGACCCTAGCTCTCTTATTTCCGTTGCTGACGTGCCTGCCGCCGGCGCCGGCACAGAGCGGCATTCCCACGTTCCGGGCAACCGCCGGGACGGCATCCTATACCCTGGTTGGCCGGGATCCGGCGCGCGGC